>CP092079.1:3221545-3374689 GCA_022226955.1 Nitrospira sp. | reverse complement strand
TTTTTGATAATGCTTCGATAATGCTTCATGGAATACCATGGAGAGTTTCAAAACTTTCGTTCTGGCAGCATTGTCTGGTCCCCCGCCACTGGTGTCCATCTAGTGAACAATAATGAAACCATTTGTTTGGACAGAATGGTTCCGTTCTTAAGTGGCGCCTGGCGTGTTGCTGATCACGCAGCCGTCAGCTGTGTCGTCAGATGGGCATAGTACACCTGGTCGGGTTTTTGGCCGTCAAGCGCCCGATGCGGCCTGGTTTGATTGTAGAACGGCAGGTAGTGCGCCAAGCCCTGGTGGGCCGCATTGACGGTGTCGTAGGCATGCAAATAGACCTCCTCGTATTTAATGCTCTTCCACAGTCGCTCCACGAACACGTTGTCTCGCCACCACCCTTTTCCGTCCATGCTGATCTGGATGCCATGGTGGGTGAGCATCCCCGTGAACTCCTGGCTCGTGAATTGGCACCCTTGGTCCGTATTGAAGATGGTCGGAGTGCCATTTGGGGTGATGGCCGCTTGCACCGCATCCAGACAGAAGTCGGTAGTCAGCGTGTTGGACAGCCGCCACGCCAAGACCCGACGACTCGCCCAGTCGAGCACCACAAAGAGATACACAAAGCCTCGGCGCATCGGAATGTAGGTGATATCGGCGGCCCAGACATGATTGGGCCGCGCGATGGTGAGATCCCGCAAGAGATAGGGGTAAATAGGATGGGCCGGATGCCGCCGGCTGAGAGACGGCTTCTGATACAGGGCCTCAATCCCCATACGACGCATCAGGGTGACCACGTGACGCCGCCCGATGGCGTGGCCCTCGTGCCGTAGCAGATCGCGCAACATGCGCGCCCCGGCAAAGGGATAGTGCAGATGCAGCTCATCGATCCGCCGCATCAACACCAGCGTGGTCTCGGAGACCGGCGTCGGCTGGTAATAGGCGGTCGAGCGGGCCAACTTCAGCAACTGGCATTGTCGCACAACCGGTAAGGGATGAGTGTGATCCATCATGGCTTTACGCTCCGCAAGCCCGCCTTGGTGAGCGCCCCGGCTAAAAAATCATTCTCCAGCGCCAGTTGACCAATTTTGGCGTGGAGCGTTTTGAGATCCGGCGTGTCTGCCGCTGCTTTGATGCCGCCAAACACGTCGGCGACCCGCGCCAGCAATTGTTGTTTCCATTCGGTGATCTGCGTGGGATGGACCTGGAACTGCTCGGCCAATTCCGCGAGCGTCTTGTCGCCTTTGACCGCCGCCAAGGCCACTTGCGCCTTAAACGTCGCTCCGTGATTCCGTCTCGTGCGTTTCATTGCCTTGCTCCTCTCGTCTACCACCTCTCGGTGGTCTGGGTGAAGCCAGGCTCCCACTTAGCACACTGTCCGAATTTCCGGATCCCCCTCTGCCTCCTGGCTTGGTCGAGCCCTGCCGTAGCGGCGAAAGATCTCCCAGGTAGCCCGGAGCGTGGGAAGACCTTGTTTAAGCAATGCCTCGCCTGTCACCAAGTTGGCGAGACGGCACAAAACGCATTTGGGCCGGTTCTAAATGGGGTGGTCGGCAGGAAAGCAGGCTCTTACCCTGGATACGACTATAGTCATGCTCTTCAGGAATCCAACGTAAAAGGGCTTATTTGGACAGAGGATTTACTGACGCAATGGCTGCATGGACCGTCTGATTTTGTTCGGCTCTATTTAGGCAATCCAAAGGCGCATAGCAAGATGCCGATCATGGTCGAGGATGCCCAAGCGCGTCGTGACGTCGTGGCCTATCTTGGAACGCTCGCACATGAGAGTTCCAACATGGATACAGCCGGCCATGATTTAAGTATGGTGAACACGGCCGCTTCCAAGGAAATAGAGAATTTCGTTGCTAAACTCGAGCGAGTGAAGCTTGATCTCGTCCCTCCGCCTATGTTGCCACAACACGATCAAGCCACGACCGCTGATCCTAAAGTGGTTGTCGTTGAGCTGACGGTGCAGGAAAAGAAATGGGTTTTGGATAATGACGGCACAGCGATTATGGCGCTGACTTACAACGGCTCAATCCCTGCTCCAGCTATTGTCGCTCATGAGGGAGATTACGTTGAATTAACGATTAAAAACCCATCTTCCAATCTGATGGAGCATAACATCGATCTGCATGCGGTGACTGGCAAGCTTGGAGGCGCGGCATTGACGACTGTGACGCCAGGTAATCAAGCGATGATCCGTTTTAAAGCTACGAAATCGGGCACGTTTTTGTATCACTGCGCCCCTGAGGGAATCATGACCCCTTACCATGTCACGCATGGCATGACGGGAGTCATATTAGTCCTGCCTCGCCAGGGGCTCACCGACGGAAAGGGTAATCCGTTAACCTATGATCGAGCCTATTACATCGGAGAAAACGATTTTTATGTACCACGTGATGCCACGGGAAAGTTTAAACAATACTCGTTCTCTGGTGAAGATTTGAATGACTGGGTCGCATCGATGCATAGCCTCATCCCATCTCACATTGTTTTTAATGGACGTGTCGGAGGATTAACGGGCAAGGACGCTATGAAAGCAAGAGTCGGCGAACGAGTGTTGTTTATCCACATGCAAGGAAACCGAGATACCCGGCCTCACCTTATCGGCGGCCACGGGGACTACGTGTGGGAAACGGGCTCATTTTCGTCTCCGCCGTTAAAAGATGTGCAGACGTGGTTTGTAAGAGGAGGTGCGGCAGGTGCGGCTTTATATACCTTTAAGCAACCTGGTTTATACGTGTATCTCAATCACAATCTGATCGAAGCGGTCGAGTTTGGTGCGGCTGGTCATGTCATGGTCGAAGGTGAGTGGAATAGCGAATTGCTGCAAAGCCTCTATCACGGGCCTCTCAAGCAATAACCTGCTTACGTGAGGGGGGGAGGGCGGCGGATTTTTGCGCCATCCTCTCCACCCTATCTTTGCTTCGTGCTGAGGTTCTCCCCTCAGCGCCAATTGTCTAGGGTCGTGACGGTGCAAGGTATTCCTGTCGAACAGCGGGTAAATCTTCTATGCAGCGAAGTTTTCCAACCTTGGCCAGGACCATGAGGCGGGTGAATAAGATTTCCAGATCTGAGGAGAGTGAAACCGATATGAGATTTGTTTTTCTTGACTGGCGTGCACTGTTTCTTGCAGTGTTTCTCTGGCCCGCTTCATTGATGGGGGCCGAGCCTATTGAACCGGTTGTGCCTAAATGGAAAGTTGGAGGAGAGCTAAATACATTTTATACTGATAACGTATCCAATTTTTCTGCCTCACAGCGTCTAACATTGCTTGAGGACCCGACACAGCCGATTCTTGACACTCCCAGTCAAGGGCGCAGCTTTGTCGTCGAGCCACTGATTCAGGCGACCCGGTCTTATCTCCCTGCGTGGGGTAAAATGGATGTTGCCATTCGAGCCCAAGGGTTTATTTTCGAGAACAATCCTAGATTCAATCACGGCACGTTCGGTGCGCAGCTCACGCAAGCGCTCCCAGCGGAGACACTGCTCAGGTTTCGGTATCATTATGGTCCTAATATGCTTTTAGGAGACCATCTAGAGAGCCGTCTAGGTGAATCTCGCATTGGGGCGGAGCGTGTCACCACCCACTTTGGTGCAATTGAGTTAGAGCGCAAGGTCTTTGATAATCTTGTTGTACGCCTTCTCAACCGATATGGGACACGGTCATACAATGAACCGTTTTCCCAACGCGATACATTTTTCTGGACGCTTGGCACGCATATGGAGTGGGAGTTTAGTCCAGGGGTCACTTTCATGCTTGGCTACCACCTTGAGCGTGGACTTGCGAAAGGGCGAAAACAACCTGAGTTTGGCGAGGACGTCTCCTCGTATATCCATTATGTAGAGGCGGAAATAGTGGCACGTGTAACGGATAGGATTTCGATTAGATGCGGGGTAGACTTTGAAAAGACTTCATTTACGTCGAGTTTGCCCGATGATGATTTCCGAGACGCCCATGATACGACTGTGCAAGGTGAGATCGAAGGACGATACGCGCTCACTCAAGGAATTGATCTCACGCTTGGCTATCTTCGATCACAAGGAAGACTTACCTTTGAGAGAGATCTTACGATCGTAAATACGGTCTGGATTGGCAGTGCCTTTCGTTTCTAATCAAACGGACGGAGTCCTTGGTTGTGCCTGACCCAAGAGATAGTCCTCCCCTCGACACCGGTACCGGATCTTGAGCTCTAGCAGGCAACCCATGCCCATCGCATACCTGGTTCTCCTGCAAGCTGATGAGGCTTACGAGCTCCCCGTAAGTTAGAGAGCTTGTCTTGCTTTTTCCATGATCATGCCCTATCCAGGCCAAGTGCATTGCATAAATCTACAGTCTCGGGAGGTCAATTCGTTCAGTGGGGTACTTCCGTTCTCTCCACGCATCAAGTCCTCCTGCAAGGGGCCGAACACGTTGAATGCCGTGTTGTTTCAGCTTTAGCGCTGTACGGGCGCTGGAGATATCGTTCGGGCACGTGCAGTACAGGATAACTTCTTGATCTTTCGGCAGCTCATCTTTGCGATGATCAATCTCTTCGAATAGCAAGTGTATGGCGCCAGGGATGCTTTCGGGGTCCGTCTCGCGCGACAGGAGATTTCTGACGTCAATAATCTTGACCGGCAACCCGCCATCCATCATGTCTTTCAATTCATCGGTGGAAATCTTTGCCATCCGATGTTCACGCAACACCTGTTGTCTACGATGAAATTTGTGCCCGATAAAAATGGCAATCCCGATGAGAGCAGTGACGAGGATCCATTCACCAGCCTGATCGAAAAGTGCCATCATGGACTCCAGTTGATTGCTAAATAAGAATCCCACTCCCTCGGAAACAGCGATCCACAACAATGATCCAGCCGTGTCATACAGGATGAAGATGGGAATTGACATTCCGACGATGCCTGCGAGTGGAGGCGCAATGGTGCTTAGGCCTGGGATGAACTTCGCGACCAGGAGCGTGCGAGTGCCATGGCGTCGAAACAGATTCTCCGAACTCCTCACGCAGGAATCAGGCTCGAGAGACACCTTGCAAAGAAGACCCAACACTTTCCCCCCTCTCGACCGCCCCAAGTAAAACCAGGCAAGATCGGGAAGGGCTGCGGCGAAGAGGGGAACCAGTAGCGCAACACCAACATGCATTTTCCCGGCACCTGCCAAGGCACCTGCCGTCACTAAAAGAGGAATAGCAGGAATTGGAATCCCTGCTTGTTCTAGAAATACGACAATGAATAGTATCCACGGCCCATAGTTGACTAAGACTTCTAAAGCATTCATTCAATATTCCTTATCAATCAGGCTCATATGAACGGCCATCTACTCGCAGGATCCGCACACGGAGTTGCGGGAGTGTCACGCAGGCATTTACTGCCAATCCCTTCGCCCACTGCTGTGAACCTAAGTATGTCGACTCACTTCAAGGAGTTGAGCGTGCCGCCTCAGATACCTGGAGAGTTGAGGCAATGGCTTGACTCACAGCGAAAATAGCCCGATCATACGCGGCAACCACAGCGTCGTAACTCTCATCGGGTACAGATTCTTGAACGTGCACACTATCGATCTGTCGTCCTGTGCTCCCGGCCCGTTGGATAGTCCAAATGGCGTCAATTGTGGCGGTCTTGCCGAGGACGGACTCAAATCGCTGGATGTTGACATGGATTCGAGTTTCGGCCGTGTCCGATCCGTGCTGAGGATAATACCGAATGTTCGTAGAGCCAAGTATCCGAGAAAGATTCTCCGTAATGACTCGGGGAATTTCGTTCTTAAGCAGCCCGGCCCAGCGATGGGTATCGGCAACGACGACGCGGTTAGTATTGGTCCGTACCACGAGTTGTGGGCGATCTATCATTTCGGGTAGCGTGATCGGCCCAAGACCAACCGAGAGGTTCGGAGCAAGATGAGGGCGTTCCTTTCCAGTTACAACACCGCTATTGAGCATGTAATACTGTATGGGAGGCGAGGCCCCGCAACCCGCGATGAGCACGGATAAAACCACCCCCATGGCAAGTCGCGCCTGGACAAGGCTCATGGATTGTCATCCTTTCTCCCGCGAATCAGTGCTTCCGGATGGCGATCCAAATAATCAGTCAACGTCTGAAGAGATTGGGAGGCTCTCCCTAGCTGGCGCATCGCTTCCCGCGCATCCTGTTGGAGCGGTGAATCGGATGCCGTGAGGCGCTCCACAGACTGCAACGCGTGTTTAGATTCCGCGATAGTTGCCAGCGCTGTCGGTAGAAGCTGTTCGTCAACCCGTTGCACCAGGTGCTCCGTACGCTGCAGTGCGGTGCGCATGGATTGGAGCGTATGGCGGACATCCGTTGCGATCGCATCGAACGGAACCTTATCTAGCTTTTTAGTCAGGTTCGAAAGGTTTCGTTCAATTCCGGAAAGACCACCGGGAATGGTCGGTAGCTCCGGCGGGTCCCTGGTCCAGTCCGCTGCAGCTGTTTCAACGTCAGGGAAAAAATCTAGGGCGACAAATAGTTGCCCCGTGAGCAGGCTTCCCGTATTCAATTGGGCGCGCAGCCCGTGCTCTACGAGTGCGTTTATCTTGTCCTTTGTGGTTAAGCCGGTATCGTCTTCTCGCATTAAAGTATTCTTGAAATGTCTGGCCAATCGATCGGGATGAAGGGAGAATTCGACCGGAAAGTGGTACGTCTGGGTGTGGGCATCGTACTCCGCTCCGATAGACGTGATTTCTCCAACCGAAATACCGTGAAATTCGACGGGAGAACCAACAGTCAATCCACGCAAAGATTCTGTGAAGCTTGCGGCGAATCGGATAACCTGCTTGTCTGGCGCTTTCATCGCCTGCGCCCGGTTTTCAAATAGGTGGAAAATCGTATGTTCCTTGGCTTTCTCCATGGCCATGGTACTGTCGGGGGTCTCAAATGCGATGCCGCCAAGTACGATGGTGGCAAGAGATTGAGTCTGGACCATAAACCCGGTCGAATCCAGCGTGACATCAACCCCGCTCGCGTTCCAAAATCGGGTATTTTCGGTGACAAATCGATCGTACGGAGCCTCCACAAAAACAGTAAGTGTAACTCCTGCTCCATCTTGATCGAGATTGGCCGCTAACACCCGTCCCACAGGCACTCTGCGGAGGTACACTGATGTCCCCACATCGATTGACCCTTGATCTGGTCCTTTGATGATGAATTGTCTGCCGGCTACATCGCCCGTAAGAACAGGGGGCGCTTCGAGACCCTGAAAATCCCTTCTCGCCTCCGCGGAGGACCCAACATCCAACCCAATGTAAGCGCCAGAGAACAATGTACCAAGTCCTGAAACCTGGCCGAAGGCAATCCTCGGTCTGACGATCCAGAACCGGGTATCATCTCTCAGATACGGAGAAAACCGTTTCGACATCTCCGCGGTGACAATGACCTGTGTCAAATCTTCACTGATCATTACTTGCTTGACTTCCCCAATGTCGACGTTCTTGTATTTGATTTTTGTTTTGTTGACCTCGAGCCCCTCGGCGGCTCGAAACGTGATGGTAATGGTTGGTCCCTGATCCCAAACAGCCTTAAACGCCAACCACCCCCCGATCAAGGCAGCGATAATAGGGACGAGCCAGACAAGGTGTGGATACCACCGCCCCTTTGGCGCGGCGACGGCGTCTGGTATTTCAGGGATTGTGGTGTCGTATAGATGGTTAGCCATCAAGACTTCTCGCTTCGTGCACAGGGTCCCAAATCAGGCGTGGGTCGAATGCTCTGGCTGACAGCATACTGAGTACGACAACTGCCCCAAATGCGATTGCCCCCGGTCCGGCCGTAATGGTTGCAAGTGGTCGCAATTGCACAAGGGCCACAAGCACGGCGACCACGTAAATGTCGAGCATGGACCAGCGACCGACGAGCTCGACCATCCGGTAGACCTTGGCCCGCTGGTAAGGTCGCCAAGTCGACCGGCGCCAGGCCGTAACCACCAATACAGTCAGTGCGAACAATTTCAGAAGCGGCACCAACACACTCGCGATGAATACAATTGCGGCAAGCGCCCATGCCCCGGAAGTCCAGAGATAGGCAACGCCGCTCACGATCGTATTCTCCTGAGCGCCGAATAGGGAACCTGTTTCCATGAGTGGCAAGACATTCGCGGGGACATACAGAATATAGGCTGCCACAAGAAAAGCCATAGCACGCGCAAGACTGTGCGGTTTGCGCAAATGGAGAGGTGTCCCACAGCGAGCACAATGAGAGTCCCCCCGCTGCGACGGCCTCGAGAGTAGGCCGCAGGTATGGCAGGAATAGAGCCCGAGCGCTTTTGCCGTAGGAATGGCAGGCATCATTCAGGGTTCACGTGCTCCCACAACTCTCGAAGGTTAAACGTGTTGGCAGCGGCGATGAGTAACACCATCATGCCACCAAATGACCACAGCGCAATTCCTATGACAACGTGCGCAATATGGGCCAGCTTAACAAGCGAGACCAGAACCGCCAAAACGAATACGTCCGTCATGCTCCATGGCCGCACTTCGTGCAGGACCCGGAGGAGCAAGGACATCCCGACCGGAGTAGCGCCGCGGCGCAACGCAAACAGGATCGACAGCATGATGACCAACTCCATAGTAGGAAGGACTATCGTGGTCGCGGCAATGAGTGCAGCGAGTATCCTCATATGTTGATGCCACAATTGTTCGATTGCACCGTAGAGGCTGGAGGAGATTCTGTTGCCCTGGATTTCCAATTCGATGATCGGATATGCGTTGGCCACAAGAAACAGGACCAAGGCACCCAGTGCAAAGGCGAACGCGCGATCGAGGCCCCCTTGAGCACGATAATACAGAGGACCTTCGCAACTACGACAGAGCGCCCATCCTCCATCATGCAGAGGGATGGGGTGCTGGACGAGATCGCATTCATCACACGCGACGACTGAGTTCAAGAAGTTGGCGGCTTTCTTTTGCATCCCCAATAGCGTGGAGGGAGAATTACTGCAAGCCGAGCGCTCGCAAATCAAGGCGCCCGCTCTCCATCGGCGGGCACCAGAAATAATCTCCCGAAACCGGACGAGTGAAGGTAAACAGCGCATCTGTTATTCCGTCTTCAGTACCAGTCATTCTGTCTAGAAGAGCCTCGAACGGGTCAAATGTACGGCCAAATCCCACAAACATGAGCCCCCCTTGTTGATCTTCTATCCATGGCATCGATCGCCTCACGATAAATGCAGGCGGCGAAAAACTTTCCTGTGCGGTCCGTTTGACGTGTGCAGATTGTGACGCCGAGGGAAGCTCGCTGTTGTCATCCCTTCGGCGGCCGATAGCATCATCTTGCTTCGATGGGTCCAGACCTCGAAATCGGCTGAAGTCATGGACCCACTGTTGCACAGCCACATAACTGCCGCCGTCAAGTCCGAGGCCAAGGTTGCTCGCTACCGCGGCATTGACCGCATCGGTTCCTTCAGGATTCTCAGTTCCATCCTCATATCCAAGTAGGTCAAATCCCGAACGATATCGAAAAGCGTCAACCACCCGGAATAACTGCAGAGCAGGAGAGACACTTCCGGCAATATCATGGGTCTGATGAAAAAGTTCTCCTCGGTCGATTCCTCGAATCCAACACCAGAGCGCTGCCGGTGTCGCAGACATGTTGATGTCCGTTTTAGAAAAGGCTGGAAATGGACGAAGGCCAGGCACTTCACGATTCAAGGCAGTGACAAGCCAGTTGCCAATCCCCACAACAGTCGTCTTGCCGTCGATGAGCTTACGAAGATTTACCAATGCCTTGGTGAAATCTCCTCCCGGCACCATAGTAAAAAACAGATATCGCGCCTGCTCTGGCACCGGCTCAAGAATACCTTTCTGGATTAAACTCATGGAACCCTCTCCGGCTTAGCCCTGGGAAACAGCGGCCATATTGTTTGTTCCCAAAACGCTGGGTTCGCTACACGCTCTCCTCAGGGTGCCAGGTGTCCGGCCGAGAAAGAGCGAACTATTGCAACGCCTCGCAGAGTGCAATGCCCAACGCCGTAGCCACTCCCTCCCCGTAAGCAGGATCCGCCCTATAGCAGTTACCGATATGGCGGATCTTAATCTCTCTGGGAATGTCCTCCATGGCGCGGGCCGTATTCCCAAACAAGGTATCCCGTTGCGCCGAATTCATCAAACGAAATAACGCAGCTGGTTGCGAATAATAATCAGTGTCCTCACGGTGATTCCAGTGACCCGCTGCACCGTCGAGACTCAACGCCGGCTCGCGGAACTCTGGCTGCTCCCGCCACTCACCACCGCTGTTGGGTTCATAGCCGGGAGTCCCTCCATGATTGCCATCGACTCGCATGGCGCCATCACGGTGGAAACTATGGGCCGGGCAACGAGGGGCATTAACGGGGATCAGGTGGTGATTGACTCCTAGCCGATACCGCTGGGCATCCCCGTACGCGAAAAGGCGCCCCTGTAACATTCTGTCCGGTGAAAAACCGATCCCAGGAGGAACGTTGGCCGGGTTAAATGCGGACTGTTCAACATCGGCGAAAAAATTAGATGGGTTACGATTTAACTCCATGGTCCCCACATCCATCAACGGATAGTCTTTGTGAGGCCAGACTTTAGTGAGATCAAACGGATTATACGGCGTCTTTCGCGCGTCACCCTCTGGCATGATCTGTACCTTAAGAGCCCACATGGGGAAATCGCCTTTTTCGAGACTCTCAAAGAGGTCCCGCTGATGGCTCTCTCTGTCTTTGCCGATCATGGCCTCTGCCTCTGCATCGGTCAAATTACGAATGCCTTGCTGTGAGACAAAGTGAAACTTGACCCAGTGACGCTCCCTTTGTTCATTAATGAAACTGAACGTATGGCTCCCAAACCCGTGCATGTGTCGATAGGTCGCCGGAATGCCACGCTCACTCATGACGATTGTAATTTGATGCAAGGCTTCTGGGAGGGAAGTCCAAAAATCCCACATGTTCTTAGCACTGCGCATGTTTGTACGAGGGTCACGTTTGACGGCGTGGTTAAGGTCAGGGAATTTGAGCGGGTCCCGATGAAAGAACACGGGAGTATTATTTCCCACCAGATCCCAATTTCCCTCCTCCGTATAAAACTTCACGGCAAACCCTCGGATATCGCGTTCAGCGTCCGCAGCGCCGCGTTCGCCAGCCACGGTCGTGAAACGAGCGAACAATTCTGTGGTCTTGCCAATCTGAGCAAATAGTTTTGCGCGAGTGTACCGGGTCACATCGTGCGTGACCGTGAACGTCCCAAAGGCACCAGACCCTTTGGCATGCATGCGCCGCTCAGGAATCACTTCCCGGTTGAAATGACCAAGCTTTTCTAGAAACCAGACGTCCTGTAGTAATTGAGGGCCCCGAGGGCCAGCCGTCATGACATTTTGATTGTCGACGACAGGTGCCCCTGCGTTAGTTGTTAGTTTCTTGTCCTTATCTCCCACAATGGATAACCTCCCTAAGAGAATCGATCGGCCTTAGAAATCATGCTTGCTGTATTGCCATACCACGATATTTCTGAGCCTGCTATTCTGTCAAAGCGTCTCAACCGGACCTTGCTCTAGTATCACCAAAGAAAGAGCGTTAATGCAGTATCGAAGGCCGCTGGGGGCTGGCCCATCCGGGAACACATGCCCAAGATGGGCTTCACATACGTTACACGTCGTTTCAATGCGGCGCATGCCATGAGCGTTGTCATCATGATACGCGATTACATTGGGTTTAACCGGTTGAGCAAAAGACGGCCATCCCGTTTGTGATGGGAATTTGCTGGTTGAGTCAAACAATACGGTACCGCAGCACGCACACGCGTATAGGCCGGGGACAAATAGATTGCACATAGACGAGCTATGTGCATGCTCGGTCCCCTTGAGGCGCGTTATTCGATACTGTTCTGCCGTGAGAAGCCGCTTCCATTCCTCGGTAGATTTTGTGATGATCCGATCAGGACTCGGATTGCCAGTACCAGCCAGATGTGTGACGTCGGACCAGTTCAGCATTGTGATCGCCTCCTTTAACTCACGAAGAATGTCTTAATTCCGCAGTAAAATGAAACTGCCTGTCCATGCTTAAACACACACAGGCCGGTAATAGTTCAATCAAGGGCGGTCGTGATTCTCTCCCCCCCCTCTATGGAGTGGGGTGCGCTTGAAAAATACTAGGATCATCTTTTCCCCCCACTTTAAGAATCCCCAACGCGCCCTTGGCTACCCTGAAGAAACTATGATCCACCAAGACGTATGCCCCAGGCACGTCGATCATAAACTCTACGATCGTAGCCCCTGCAGCCGGAACGAGCGTTGATTGCACATGATGGTTCACAGTTCCTCCGATCGTTCCCTCCGTATGAACGCTATCGAAGATTTCTCCGATGATGTGGAAGGAAGAGGCGCTGTTGGGCCCGATATTCCCGAAATACAGGCGAACGGTTTCTCCCACACTAGCTTTCAATTCCCCCTTGCCTAAGAGCGATCCGGTGTGCCCGTTGAACACGACGTAGTCAGAATGTTCCGCCAACCCCTTTTCCATCGAAAATTCTAAGACATCTTTGTCTTCGCTCGGCTTGGTGAAAAACTCGCTTTGTACGACGGCATACTCCCGATCAACTTTCGGCAACCCATGCTCTGGCTCGACGAGAATCATTCCATACATGCCATTGGCAAGGTGAATGTGCGGGTTGGGAACGGGGGACGCGCAATGATACATAAAAAGCCCCGGTGCTAGTGCCTTAAACGTGAACACTCCTGTGGCTCCGGGAAACGCTAAATTCGCTCCTGCCCCTCCACCGGGTCCATTAACCGCATGGAGATCCATGTTATGCGCAAATTTATTCTCTTTTGGATTTTCTAAGCGAACCTCGACCGTATCCCCCACTCGCACGCGTACCATAGGCCCAGGAACCGTTCCGTTGAATGTCCACAGTTTGTATTGGACGCCATCCCCGATAGAACCAATCAATTCCTTTGCCTGGACACGTACAACAACATGCGCTGGTTGAGTCCGGCCTGTGGGAAGAGGAACTTCTGGGGGTGTCGTGAGATGAGCCTCTATTGTTTCCATCGCTGTTGCGTTACTTGGAAAGGGGAAAGCAAGCCCCATCAATGCGGCAAAACACCAACACAAGAAACGTTTGTATGTGAACATAAACCATATCCTCCCATGGCACACTGCCGGTTTATATGACCTCCCCGCTGCTATAGTCGTGGAGATTTAAATGATTCCACAAAATGTCCCCGTCACCGATTAGCCTATTGTTCCGTTCTCTTATATTCGGTTCCTGACCTACCGGTAAGAGAGGTTGCGACCCCAAAACACATTCAGTCAAAACCATTTAGGGGTAAAAAACGAAATACCTACATACGGAAGAACTCCGTTTATTCCTGTATTGCGATCACCAAGCCCACCGTTTGAGATGTGATGCAGCCGTACACCCATTGTCCAAGTCACGTGTTCGTAAAGAAAATAATGAACGCCAAGTCCGGTCTCCAACGTAAACTCAAATTGAGTGCTCTGTTCAGAAATGCGTGGTGCAAGATTGGTCCAAATCATGCCTGCCCCCGCATCCACAAAAGGCACCCATCGACCTAATGACAGGAAGTTATACGCAAGAAGAAAAGATCCCCCGGCGGCTTCCGCAGCAAAGGGTCTCGTAAATCGAGCAAACACTGGTTGAACCACAAACTCGAAATTACCTTGCCACCAACCAGATGCCACGGGATCAGTTAACACTATGCCTAGCCTGGGCATGACGAAAACGGCGCTTCGATCAGAGGACGGCGCATTCCCTATCGCCGTTGTGGCTTGATCGAACCCTGCGGCCACTCCTAATTCGATCGTACCCTTTGTCAACACGTCCCGCGCCTCGGATGCCGTTGGCCCACCAAGCGCGGGGCAGACGCCTGTGAGCATTGCGACGATGAAAATTCCTCCTATGATGACGGCATGGCGATGTTCTCGTGGCATCATGATTCGCAACTCATTCTATTAAGGGAAAAAACTTGCAACCTGAGATACTTGCTGCGTGGATTGCCCATCTCACGCGCTCAGGCAGTTTTCCAAATGGTCATCGCTCGACATGATATGCCCGTCTTCTAATATCAGTCTGTCAGATATCCGACAATTCAAAAACCTGTCACATGGGTATGATCGTAACGATATGGAAAAAGACCCTGGTAATCAGGTCAGACACAGGGCTGTGTAAGCTCTTTGGAGAGCAAAGATACCGTCTGAAGCCATGTGATGGCTCTCTAGGAAACGACGGCAAGTTATAGCGGGGGGACGCTAGCGACTCTGGCAGTCCCTTGTGAGAGGAGTGGATCGCTAAGGCGGTCAAAGCGCAATGACGTTAGCCCCGTTTCGATGATGGTCTGGGCCTCGGCAAGCGAGGCGAACCGGTGGACGTCCAAGCGCTCGTCGCGGAGCCGTCCGTCAGATGACTCAACGAACGCGTTTTCAACTGGTTTCCACGGTCGAATGAAGTCGAGCTGGACACCACGTCGATAAGCCCAATCCTCCAAGGCGCGTGATTGGAATTCGGTGCCATGATCGACGGTGATGGAGCGAGGGCTCAGGCCTTGGCTCATGCCGCGATCCAGCACCTGCAATCGGCGTCATACCCACGATCGACGGTCGGATCTTGGGCTTGAGGAAGACTGTGGCACAAGTGTCCCGCATCGGGGTAATCACTCATCGGCCCGGTGGTTAGCAACAGATACGCCAGCTTCTCAGTGTCGTCCCACACTTGAATTCAGGCCGCCTTTCGTGCGGCCAATACAGCGGGGTAGCGCCTTTTAGATGGCCGCGGTTCTGTGTGCCTCCGTAAGCTCCCCGCAACGGTAGACAGCCATCAGGAGAACTTTCTGGCAGAATCGTCACCCTAGCCAGGAGGTTTCCATGCGTCAATCGAAGTTCACCGAGACCCAAATCGTATCGATCCTGAAAGAGGCCGACGCAGGTCGGCCCGTCAACGAGATCTGGCGGCACTACGGGATTAGCTCCGCGACGTACTACAAGTGGAAAGCCAAGTACGGGGGGCTGGAGGCCTCCGACGTGAAGCGGCTGAAGGAATTGGAGCACGAGAACGGCCGCCTGAAGCGGATGTATGCCGATCTGTCCCTGGAGAACGCCGCGCTCAAGGATGTCATCGCAAAAAAGCTCTAAGGCCCGCTGAGCGGCGGGAGGTCGTCACGCACTTGGTAACACAGGGCGGCCTTCCGGTTCAGCGGGCCTGTCGCGCCGTCGGGATGGGCCGGGCGACCTACTACCGGCCCCTCGTGGATTGGGCTCGACGGGATGCCCCGGTCATCGCGGCCCTCACGACCCTGGTCGCGGCCAAGAGTCGCTGGGGCTTCTGGAAGTGTTGTGATCGGCTCCGGCTCGATGGGCATCCCTGGAATCCGAAACGGCTGTGGCGGGTGTATTGCCAGCTCCGGCTGAACCTGCCGCGGCGGACCAAGAAGCGGCTGCCAGTCCGGCTCCGACAACCCCTTACGGTCATCCCGCAGCCGAATGCCGTGTGGGCCGTGGACTTCATGAGCGATACGCTGTACGGCGGGCGACGATTCCGGACCCTCAATATTCTGGATGAAGGCGTGCGAGAGGGCTTGGCGATTGAGATTGATACGTCGCTCCCGGCGGAACGCGTGATCCGCGTGTTGGAGCAAGTGGTAAGCTGGCGGGGGCAGCCTCAGGCGATTCGGCTCGACAATGGCCCGGAATTCATCGCCGAGTCGTTCATCAGCTGGTGTGCGGAACGGGCGATTCAGTTATGGCACATCCAACCGGGCAAGCCGGATCAGAATGCGTTCATCGAGCGCTATAACCGGACGTATCGGACAGAAGTGCTGAATGCGTATGTATTTGAGTCGTTGGAGCAGGTGCGCGAAATCAGTGCGGAATGGTTGCAGAGTTACAACGAAGAACGGCCCCATGACGCGTTAGCGGGCTTGCCGCCCGCCACATATCGGGCTCAACTCGAGGCCAGAAGTTCACCCGTGGCTGTGTCTCGTTGACAGGGGAGCTTACGGTCGCTTAGTGATTTTGTCCTGTTCGTCTTACGGCCTAGCTTTTTTGTCTGGTGACCACTTGGGGGCACTGGTAAAGTCAGGGTACCGCTGATCACATCATCAGAATTTCTGGATCCTTATCTCCGGATGTAACATGATGTCTTAGAACATACTTTTGAATATTCGGGATTGAATCACGTACGATTACTTCCAGTATCTTATCATTGTGCCCTCTAAGTTTTTGCCATTCTCTATATGGTAAATCACCTAAAGGAGTAAAGGTTTGCAGGCCGCGCCGTGCAGCTTTTCGTATTGTTGAGCCAGAGTTTATTGGACTAATTTCCATGTTGTTTAAATAATCCCTTGCCAATTTCTGTGTATCAACAACTAAAACCAAACGCTTCCTACCTCGATTGATCCGTGCTTGCAGTAAACGCTGTGTGGCCTGCCCATTACTCCAAAAGAAGATCCGACTATTTAACATCATGAGCCAATCTTCTGGGGTAAGATTGTCATCTAAAATTTGTGATAAGGCCTTCTCGCTCAGTGGCTTATTGTCATTGATTATAATAGTACCCTTGGTGGGATGACATAATGGGACAGGGAATGGCCTACGTTGTTTTAGTAGCCGTTCACGCTCCTCTTTTTGATCGATGCCGAGTAGGTCAAGAATATTAGCCGTTGAAAGAAGGCCATACTTTTTCATCATCGGCCAGGCATCCGGTGCACTAACGTGAAATAATTCCGGGTGTAATCTGCATAGTTCTTCTGGCGTCATTTAATCTTGTGACTCCGAAATAATAGAATCTGAAAACTATGAATTAGTGTTAGCGAGAATGTTCGTGCGAAAACGGGTGTTTCCCACTGTCAGACTACTTAGCCAACTGATCCTTCGTGCAACGACGGGAACCTAATTGGATCTACTGCGCTCTTAGGTTCGGAGTGAGGCAAGTTGTGCCTCTAATTCGGCGATACGAGTTCTTAACGGCGCAATTGCCTCCTCGACCTCATCGAGAGAATAGCGTGGAGTAATATGTTTTGAACAGTTCCAGTCAAATGACAGCACCTCAATAAGGATAATCCTTTCCACTTTGACCTGTATGTCTCTCTGTGCAAGTTGTTCCGCCAACGCTGGATGCTCCCGAATATCTTCCACTCGCACACGACCGAGAATCTTCAACCGTGACCGATTCTTGTAGTCCATGAGAAAGAGCGCCACTCGGCCGTTCGCGTTAAAATTACCCGTACTCAGCAATTGACGGTTTCCCCGGTAGTCAACGAACGCGAGGGTGAAGGGATCAAGCACTTTCAAAAAACCTTTCGGTCCGCCCCGATGTTGGATATAGGGCCAGCCGGTTTCACCGACTGAGCCTAGATAGAAACTGTCACGATCGGCAATAAAGCGAACCTCTGCTTCGCCGAGCGGATCGTGGTCAGGAGCGTCGGCGATCATTAACGCACGTCTGTAGTACCGTCGCTGTGCTGCACGGACCGACTCAGTCATCATCATCTGAAGATATTTCCCTGTCATAGTCTTACCCTCCCTCAGGGTGATGGGGGGACGGCCTGAAATGGTATTCCCATCATCCGGTTGACCCGTCAGAACATAATGAAGCCCAATCCGTTATCCAGGACGCGTCAAAGATTCAAGAACCTTGACGTTCCAGGCAACGTGTCATTATTCAGACTTGCCACTCCACATGTCGGCAGGTTTCTCATCGCTCCAAACACCTCGGCACATCCGTATGACGTGCCATGGGGCAACTCATATGCTCTATTACTCCGTACGCGATGTGGGTGCATTGGCTTGGCGATATCCAGTGGCCAGTCTAGGCAGATACAGTCTTGAAAATAGCGTACCGACTCCTTGGGTGCGGTATTCGGTCGGGCAGACTGGCGACCGCATACTGCGGAGTGTGTATGAGAGACGATTGAGGAATGTTGTCGACTCCTTCTCAACGAGTGTTGTGACTGGAGCTGGATTACCCGCGCACCCACTGCTCCAGTATGATGTAACATGTGGAGCTTAACCCGAGAAGTTGTGGCACTGATTGTCTTACTCGTGGTGGCGTATCCTCTCTCCTCGACTGTAACCGAGGTGTTGGTTAGCCTATCAATGAAAAGGTCATGCCACCTTTAGCCTATTCCTTCGTGGCAAAGACTTACCCTCCGCTTTGTTGGTATCTCATGCTCGATTAAATACTGCTTCTGCCCAACGCCACCGCCGTATCCAGTTAAGCGGCCACCGACACCTATCACCCTATGGCAGGGAATAATGAGGGACATAGGATTTCTCCGCGAGGCGCCTCCAACAGCTCTGGATCCCTTGGGCTTCCCGATAAGCGTTGCGAGTTCGGAATAGGAGATCGTTCGTCCGATTTTTATGTGGCGCAACTCCTTCCACACCCGTAGTTCAAACGGCGTTCCCCTCAGATCGACCATTAATTCAAACAGTTCGTTGAACCGGCCGTTGAAATAGAATTGCAACCACCGTTTGGCATCGTCGATAACGGAATGGCTCCGCCATTCGATTCTTTCAGTCGAAAACCACCGACTGAGCCGTGCCATTAACAATTGTTGTCGAGATGGCGTCACAAACTCCAATGCACAGAGCCCACGTGCAGACGCAATAGCCTGCATGTTCCCAATGGGAGTTTCAATGATCTCTGCACTCAGAAGATTCATGTGTGTCCCTCCTATACGTGTTGTGTCGTTTGGGAGCATCGGACGAAAGCGAATGCCACAAGGCCATGGTCGCGTAGGCCCGCCAGGGTCGCCACGATTCCGCCATGGCGAGAATCTTCTTAGGCCTGCGTTCCCCTAATGCGTGTTTCACGCCCAAGTCGGTGTGGGGAAAAGCGTCCGGCCAGGACAGGGCTCGCATGGCGATGTACTGTGCCGTCCACTCGCCGATTCCAGGCAACTCTCGTAATTTCGCAATGGTTTGGGAAATCGGTGCTTCTGGACTCAGTACAATAGTCTGATTGGCGACGGCCTGTGCAAGCGCAATGATAGAGGCGGCTCTTTTTGCTGTTATGCCTGTAGCCGTTAAATCGCTGCAGATGCAGTGAGCCAGTATTTGGGCATTAGGGAATGTTTTAACCACCATTGTGTCAGGTGTGTTTACTGTGTCTCCGAATCGCTGGGCGATGCGCCCAACAAGAGTCCGTGCAGCCTTGATGGACACTTGTTGCCCGACGATCGCACGTACTCCCACCTCAAATCCGTCTACGGCACCAGGAACCCGTAAGCCAACAATGGGCAGTAAAGCCTGTATCGCTGGAGCAACATCCTGAGGATTGTGAAACACATCAAATAATCGCCCCACGCGTTCGAGCACCTGTGGGATCACATCAGACAACGATGATGATATTGTGACTCTCAAGGCTGGCGTATGGGGACTCAGAGATACATCGACCCATCCGACATATGCCTTCCCCATCGATTCAAGTGTGAGACTGCGGAGGTAGTGTCCTTTGTTGAGATGCTCGACTTGCGCAATGAGTCGGTCTGCAAGAAACGCAAGCAGTGCATCCCAGGCATACGGAGGATGAAATCCGAGCTCACACTGCACCACATCATCACAACGAGGGTACGGTTCATGGACGCTAGAGAGTTTTGGATGGGGATATCTTTCTTTGGAAGCAGACAAAGTGACTCTTCTAACTCCCATAAAAAGCGAGCTCGCGCTTGTGTTTCCGTAGCGTCAGACCGAAATTCGAGCGTATAGATCTCTGTGCTCTCTCCGATGGTGTTCGCAGAAGCCGATGCTGTCCTGGGCTATGACAGTGCACACACGTGCCTTGGATTTGTTGTGGTATCGCTCCCGGCTCTGCGTTGACTAAAAGATGTCCATTAAACCTGGTGAGACATAATGATCCACCAGGTTGGCTAGTCCATGCACCGAAGGAAGACTCCATCCCATGCGTCCACCGATCTTGAGGCTGGCACAGTGAAATCGTGCACCAAGCCAATTCATGATCTTTGTCTCCGGCGAATGTTCCCAGACCAGCCCCGTCTCGTTGTCCCTTACGGCGGAACCGCCAAAATCCGTCAAAACCGTAAAGCGCGAGGCGTCTGATAACTGTTTGTCCCAGCTTTGCGATGGGTTTTCGTGGGCTACCGATGAATATGGGCAGTCGCATAAAGGACATACTGCCTACCGCCGAAGGCCGATGTGGCGATCCGCAAAGATATATTGCTGGTCCGATGCATGATGCTCATGGCATGACGAACATTTGGCCCGATCTGCTAGAGCAGCGCGATCGAGATAAGGCTCTCGCTGATGACCAAAGGCAAAGTAGCCCAAGTGTCCGGTCTGTGCTGGAAATATTTTGCTGTCCTTCACAAGAGCGGCTAACCCAGCAAAATAGATTTCGTGGACGAGACCATCTTCATCGGGTTCGCCTAACGCCACGAATTCTTTCACAATCATGGTTCCCTCAGGCCACAGACCAGTTTTCATATAGGCTTCATAAGCCCATGGCTTCACGTATGTATTTATGATTTCATTCGTTGGTATTGGCTTGTTTTCGATAATATTGACGGAACCTTTTGGTAGAATCGTCGATCCAACATGCGTCCATCCACGGTAGCCGGCTGGCCGATCAAGCGAACCATCCTTATTGAAAGCAACCTTTTCTTCGGCTGCGATGCCTGTTCCTACCATGAACGCCGATACGATAAGAGTCCCCATGAGTAGAACCATTTTGCCGATCGTTTCCATCGCATTCTCCTTTGTGTTTGAAAGTCGGCTCGTGGTCTCAAATAATGACTAGAGTACTATTCTCAACACCACTCGATATTCAGGTGGATCACATAATCATTCCTCTGCGTGATTATGTGGACATCACGCATGTACATCATCATGATTGGTCATACGTGGCGATGCCCTGCGGTCGGGACCGATAGTGCACCCCGTCCTGGCCAAGATGCCGTGAATGGGCAATGGACGGAATCCCCTGGTCATCAAGCCGCAGGCTGTGTAAAATATTGCCTTCTTCACTCTTGTTCTCATCGGTTTGATTGATCCGTTGGCAAATCACGTAGAGAAACGTCTCGTCCGGAGACAGCGCGCATTGAAACGCGGTACTTCCTGGCTGACTGAACATTCGGTTGTTAATGAACCACTCCCCTGGGTGTGGGAGCTGCAAGCGGCTGATTTCGATGGGTTTCACGGCCCGCTCTCCGGAAATATCGTATGAACTCACGGTTGCTGCTTTCTCGTCTTTGTCGGTACGAGGCAAGTTATTGATCGTATAGAGGCGGGTGCCTCCTTTGTTGGGCAACACCCAGCAAATATCCTGACCACCATTGGGGACGGAGCCAAGAAATGTCATCGCCCCTTCCTTATTGAAACGATAGACACCCAATTCATTGCGGGTGACAAAACCAACGTAAAGTAGTGGTTCCGTAGGATGTGCCCAGATGCCTAAAGGCATCGACGGAACGCCGTCCATGCCCTTATACTTATAGCCGGCATTCGTCTCAGGTAACTGCATACGATCTCGCTCAGTGAGCCGGCCATCTCGTCCCACCTGAAAGACATGGAGTTGCCCCTGCACGCTCGGCTTGGTGCCAGCCAGAAACGATCTCGTCCCTTCACCGTCGAAATCCACATCGACCTGAAAGTCATTGCCGAATGCAACTTGGAGGTTGGACTGTGGAACGTAGACTTGGGTCGGCTTTTGCGAGTTTTCGACATCGATTTTGGATACAAATCGTAGTGCACCGTTGTTTTCTACGGCGAACGAGACATAGCTCGCCTTCGCTGCGCCACGCAACGCCTCAATCTGATGATAATCCTCATTTCGATTTGACACGAGCAGTGTCATGCCACTGAGCGAGAGACTATTGGGGGCGACACCGTGCGATAGAAACGGCGACCCCTTCACATGCCGTAACGACCCATCAGGCTGAATATCGAAGACGGCAATGGTATTGCTGTGTGTGTTGACCGTAAAGAGACGCTTCCCGTCCTGGCTGACAATCAACGGGGTGTCGTTGTCATGTGGGCCGAGCTTGCCATGGGTGTCATTGTTGATGCCCGTGCCCCCTGTATAAAATGGATTGCCAGGCAAGGGCGTGAGCGTCCCATCGTCGTTTCGTGTATAGCCTAGCACTGCATTCTGGCCTTCACGAATGTCGTTGGTCTGGATGTACAAATAACGATCTTGGACTTTCATGGTCGTTGCGCCTCCTATTTTGTACGAAGTAGGTGCCTTTTGAGCACTAAACACATATCAACACTAAAGACGTTTCACTGAAATAGCTGTAATAACAGGAGCACGTGCTGAAGACCGTTCTGATACCGCCCCATACACGTCTCAGTTAATTCGGAAGCACACTTCCAGCGCGTCTCAGCAACATGCTATTTCGAATCTTCTGTACGCACGATGGGAGGTGGAATCCTTCTCCCCGACGCAGCCGATTGTCAGGCCGACTCTGTGGTAACCGAGGAGAGATAGTCCGCGGACGCAATAAGACCTTCCGCGTCGAGCGTAAATCCTCCGTAGATAGGTTCCCCAGATGGATTGATGACGATGAACCATGGAGTCCCACGTGTGTGGTAATCAGACATGATCGTAGGATATCCGCGTTCCGGCGCGTCGTATCCGAACGGCACTTGAAGATCGTAGAGTAGCTGAGCGTCCCGCATCCGTTCGAATGTATTCACCTCTTTGCCTTCAAAGACGGTCTGTACGACGGCAAAGCCAAATCCCTTTGGAGAGAGGGCCTTCACCAGCCTTTTCATTGTCGGAAAACCAGTGGAATGGCATCCAGGACACCAATGTTGGAAACAAAAGATGATTCTATATCCTGTGCCAAGATCGGCTAGCTTCAGCGGAGCACACGGTCGGCCATAACCGTTCAGCCATCGGCTGACGCGTAGTTCCGGAGCCTTGAGAAGCGACGACGCCTGTTGATTCATATCTATCCTCTTGGGCAGATGTATCCGTTCCTAGTGACTCACACATTCACGCCGGCTTCGGGAGTTTCCAGTTAGGTCTCACGAAATGGCAGGTGTACCCCTGAGGGTTATGCTTGAGATAGTCCTGGTGTTCGGGCTCCGCTATCCAAAATGGTCCTGCAGGGTGGACTTCCGTGACTACCTTTCCTGGCCAAATTCCCGAGGCATCAATCTCTCCGATTATCCGTTCCGCCGTCAGGCGTTGCGCATCGGACGTGTAATAAATCCCAGAACGATAGGACGTTCCTCGATCGTTGCCCTGACGATTGATGGTGGTGGGGTCATGGATCTGAAAAAATACTTCCAATAAGCCTCGAAACGGCAGCTGATCCGGGTCGAAAACCACTTCGATTGCTTCGGCATGGGTTCCATGATTGCGATAAGTCGCATTCGATACGTCGCCGCCGCTGTAGCCCACTCGCGTGGAGAGCACCCCGGGCAGTTTACGAATCAGATCCTGCATCCCCCAAAAACATCCACCCGCTAAAATCACTGTCTCTGCTCGGCTCATGGCGGTCTCCATTCAAGAACATGGTTTAGCCTAGTTTAGTGGTTCGTAGTTGACGGGGTTTCTTCAGACCTCTCATGAACTTCATAATCATAACGTCCACATTCTTATTACCGGCGACCGCGTATTTTTATCTTGAGGACTGTCCTTTTCTGGACACCCACAAGACGCGTTCTATCCCAGGATCTCCCAAGAGTCTTTAGCGACCACATTTAGGGCAGATGTAGTCAGGTACCACAGAATGTCTGGTAACAGGCCGTAACCCCAACAGGCGCCGGTTCGGCATAAGAGGCATGATCGGCGTGTTCCTCAAACGGATGCACTACAACCTCCAGCAGTCGTTCAAAGGGTTGGAGGTTGGCATGAACTGCCGCCGCCGTGAGGGCCTCTTCCACCTGGTGATTCCGTGGAATGTACAGGGGATTCACGCGCCGCATTCTTTCAGCTTGAGTCACGGCTCGTGCCGGATCACGTCTGCTTCGTTCGCGCCAACGCTTCAACCAGCGAGATAATTTCGTCGTCGTGACAAACAACGACGCTAGCCTTTGTTCCTTCCCCTCCGCGGCGTCGGCGAGCCTTCGCCAGGCCAGAGTATGATCGACTGCGGATTCCTCCAGTAGTGTGATCCAATCTCGAACGAGAATACCGTCGTCAGGTTCGTCCGTGATGAGCCCCAACTTATCCCGCGCGATACTCAACCAATGAATCTCGTAACGCGCAGGGAAGGCCTCAATGATATCGACCGCCCTTGATAAGGAGCGACCAGGATCCTGCTCGGCTATCAACGGCAACACCGTTTCAGCCAATCGCATAAGGTTCCATTGTGCAATACGAGGCTGATTTCCATAGGCATAGCGCCCCTGATGATCGATCGAACTGAAGACGGCCTGTGGGTCATGGGTCTCCATAAATGCGCATGGTCCATAATCGATGGTCTCTCCTGAAATGGTCACGTTATCGGTATTCATCACGCCATGCACAAACCCGACATGCATCCATTGGGCGATCAATTGTGCGTGACGATCTGCAATGGCACGCAGCCATTCGACATACCGATCCGGATGATCGAACAGTTCAGAATCATGTCGTTGGATTGCGTAGTCTGCGAGCTTTTGCACCCGATCAAACTCTCCACGGGCCGCAAAAAACTCGAAGGTACCGATCCGCAAATGGCTCGCTGCTACACGCGTCAAAACAGCGCCAGGCAACGGCGTGTCCCGATAGACGGTTTTCCCGGTGCTGACTGCTGCCAAGGCGCGCGTGGTGGGGATCCCTAGAGCATGCATGGCTTCCCCAATCAGATACTCCCGAAGGACCGGACCAAGTGCCGCCTGTCCGTCTCCTCCCCGTGAAAAAGGCGTTGGTCCTGAACCCTTCAGGGCAATATCATATCGGCGCGCTAGGCGGTCCACGATCTCGCCGAGGAGGAGCGCACGACCGTCTCCCAGCGTCGGAGAGAATACCCCGAACTGGTGCCCGGCATATGCCTGAGCCAACGGGAAACATCCGGGCAATTGTTCATTCCCAGAGAAAATGGCAGCCCAACGTGACGAATCTACATTGTCGACGACAAAACCTAATTGACAAGCCAGCGGGTAGTTCAGCTGAAGCAGGGCAGGTTTCACAACAGGGACCGGACGCCAAGGAACATAGCACCCTAGAAGCTCTTCAGCGTAGGTGTTTTCAAGCAGAACCATCTCTTCCTCTCGTGATACCGTGCTATTACGATCCATGGCTATCGTATTAGGGCCTCAGTGTGGTTCTCATATCGGACCAAATAGGGATATCTATGACCACTCGAGGTTTTCAGACAACCACTTCTCCTTATACCCTTGATCTGTCCATATGGATCTGAGCTGACAATCCGAGCAGATCGACCTCAGTCACTTCTTCTGGAGAACGGGATAACCAAATGCATAGATCCATTTGTCTGCATCAGGTGCATTCGACCGCGCAAGCTCCCTCGCTGGCACATGGCAAGGGATGCAATCAGTCTTGTAATTTTTAGACACTGTATGATTCGGATCCTCCGCATTGAAAAGTGACCAGGCCCAACCATCTCCCCACAGACTCGATTCCCTGTAACGCCCTTTGGTATCGCGCACTAACACGAACCACCCTTTAATAGTGGTGGCGTGACCGACCGCCGGTCCCGTTGTCATCGCCATAGTCTTCGCAGTTAGTAATTCTTTTACCAACACAGCCCCATCGGGAAACCGTCCCGTCTTTTTGTAGTAGGCGATGGTCTCAGGCTGAGTGTATACCGTATGGTATTCGTGGAGGCCTGGCCCCATCTTCTCAAGACTTTCACCAGTGTTCGCGTGAGCCCACGTTCCCAACGTCGGCCATTCTGTATAGTTTTCCGGAACGTGAAGTGCTCCCGTTGCAACATCGACAGCTGGAGAAAAGGGCTGTTCCCCCTCAGCGAGCGAGGAACTGCTCTGGGCAATTGATATGAGCACGAAATAAAGTACGACAATGAAGTATCCAGCCTTGTTCATGTGCACCCCTCCTAGGTTAAGCTCAGATCTGAATCAGATCTGATATGACTCAGTTGCCTCGATCAAGCCCACTGGCACTGATATTTGATTACCACGCCGCTGCGTACACTTCTGAGCAATTTGCTCCGTATAGGAAAACGACAAATTCCATGATTCATTCGAATGAGTGACATAGTGTGAGAAAATATCGCAAGGCATGTGCACACGTCTGTCAGATATATGACGTATGTAAATAATAAATTAGAAGATACCTACGGTGATAATGGAGCGTATCCACGCATCGGGGGAAAGGACGGTAAGGTAGATAGCTTTAAAAGCGAAATGCAATCGCGTCAGGTTCTTTCTTAGGGAAAGTCTGATTAATATATTCTCCTCGACGGGAACACGTAGGAGTTCCCTGATTTTCAATATTTACTTATATCAGAACCGGAATAAATCAGACTTTCCTTAGTTCTCGTCAATACCCAGCCCTCGAGCGCTTTTGCGACTTGTGCCCATAGCCGTGAGTATGGCCCCTGCGAAAACAACGGGAATTAGCCTGGTCAGATATTGCGAGGAGGAATCGGGTGTGAGAGCGGAACGCTTGCAGCCTGTGCATTCGCTATGATCCAGGAACCCGAGAAGCTAACATTCCTATCTCTGGCGGAGGATTGCCAAGGTAACATTTGGGATATAATCCGGCAGCTAGTGCCTTGCGCAGGAACGCATTGGATGGATCTTTCCGTTCTTCGGCTGGTCAATAGGCTAAACGGTGTTTTAGCCGTTCAAGATTTCTTACGCATATGAACGCTCTCGTGGATGAGATAAGTTGTTCTTGGTGAAAAATGCTTAAGATGGCGCTCACAGTTGGACGGGCTGCTCCGATGATTTCCGCCAGCTCTTCGTGCGTTACCCGAATATCAACGGCATAACCCGGGCCATGGGGACAGGGTCTCCCTCCGAAGCACAAGAGGTCATAAAGGACCAGAGCGATACGTTTGTCTAGCGGATTGGTTTGCTGCCACTGCAGTCTGCGAGACAGCATCTGTAACTGTGCTCCAAGCAGTTCCACCAGAAGGCGCTGCGCGGCCGTGTTGTCTCTCAGCGCTTCTTCCATAGACACAAAATCAAACTCAAGGACGCAGGTTGGTCCGTTGGCCAGTGCGTCCTCATCGGTTCTAAAGAGACTCGGAACAAACGGTAACTGGCCAAACATCCCTCCTTTTCCAAGAATCATTCTTGTTACCCGTTTCCCATCTAATTGAATGGACGTGAGTCGCACAAAGCCCTTATCGACGATATAGAATTTCATGTTGGTCGACGACAGGTGTATCTCCGCTCCGTGCTTGAGGGTGTGCCGCCGAAAAGGGCACAATTGCTTCCAGATTGAAAGTGTACGCTTAGCAAGGGCTTGAGGAAGATCCATATGAGCACACCCTGAGTTAGTCGATTGGTCAGCTAGTCGAGCGAATGATACGCTTTACGGTAATAGTTTGTAACTATTGAGATATTCTATGCCGCCAGAAATAGCTACTCGTTAGCTTCCGCTTCAACTCACAATCTCTCTGAGCAGGCGCGTCCATTCATATCTTGAAATGCCGCGTCCCTGACCGTGCAGGTTACTCTACATAAAAAGTAATTAATCATTTGTCATACACATGACTGATGGCTACCCCGTAATTTGTTACAAACAGTTTGCAGCTGGTTTACTTGTCTTCTACCTACAAACATTTAAGGGGGGCCGCATGTACAGCATGTCAAAACGGAAGAGCACGTTAGTGATTGCTGCGTTACTCGGAGGATTGCTTTGGTATTCGGGGAGTGTCGGTGTAGTCGCTCAAGCTGGAGAGGGGAATGGAGGCTCGAAAACGGTCGAGTATACGCCAGAAGGTAAGATGAAGAGGCTCTCGCCAGCGGCCTACCGGAAGTGGGTTTATGTCGGCACGCCGGTTACGCCGAATGATATGAATGATGGGAAAGCCAACTTCCCGGAGTTTCACAATGTGTATATGGACCCCGAAAGCTTTGCCTATTTGGAAAAGACCGGGAAGTACCGTGACGGGACTGTGTTGGTGAAAGAATTGGTCAGCGTGGGGCAGAAAGAAGCCAGCAGCGGGGCTGGATATTTTCAAGGAGAATTTATTGGCCTTGAGGTATCGGTCCTGGATACCAAGCGCTTTCCAAAGGACCCAGGACACTGGGGGTATTTCAGCTTTGGACATTCCTATCCGCTCAAGGAAGTATCCTTACCGAATAAGGTCGACGAGTGCAACCGATGTCATGAGGCCAATGCCACCGACTTTGTATTTTCGAAGCACTACCCTGTGATTCGAGCAGCCATCGCAGCGGCAGGAAAGTAGAGCGTTGTTCGGAGCCCCGCGCCTGAACTTCTACGGAGTTCAGGCGCGGATTTATTTAACGGCGCTCTCATGAAGTTCTTCGATGAATGACACGCCAAGATGCCTGCACGCGTACGGTTTGATGGCAGAAATTTCTAGAAAGACAAGAATCGTTTGAGGGTCCTAACGTGGATCATCGTTAGACCTTTCCAATAAACCAGGTTCAGAAACACTCTATGAATGCCCTAATTGGTCAATGCCCTTTCCGTGGCGATTTGGACTCTTGAACGGCAGGCTCGCTTCACAATAGAAGGAATTCTGGTCTGCACCCAACCCACAAGCCCACATACGTACAACGGAAAATCATTGTTGCCAGCACCTAAGAGAGCGTATATCCCGGGATTGTACGTCGATCGGATTCCCGCGCATCATATAGTTAATCACCCGAGAGACATTACAGCACCATAAGACCCAACACGATACGTGGCGTTCAGCCTTCGGTTGAATCGTATCTTGGTGACGACACATCACTGCTTGATACAGTACAAATCTGCGTACGAAACGATTGCCCAGCGAGTTGTAAATGGGGTTTGGGTAAAAACGTCTGTCTTCCATCAACGCGGAGAAGTACCGGAAGGAGCATAGACATGAGAGTCGTCTTGGGCTCGATACTGACGATCAGCACGTGGGCGGTCATTCAATTCGGGGGGGCATCATATGCGACAGCCGGCACCCAGGAGAAACCTCCTTCCAAACGGACTCCCGTAGTTCTGAACTCCCTCTTAGGCCTCGAGAATCCCAATGACCGTCTTCTTGCTGGAAACGTATTGACCGAAGGGCAGATCCAGCTCGGACGACTGTTGTTTTTCGACAAGCGGCTCTCCATCGATCAATCAATTGCTTGCGCAAGTTGCCACATCGCTACAGTGGCGTTTACGGACTCTCGCCCGGTCTCAAGAGGGGTCAGAGGTTTGACTGGCGACCGTAATGCTCCGACGATCATCAATCGTGTCTTTGGCAAGCAGCTGTTTTGGGATGGGCGCGCAGCCACGCTGGAAGAACAATCCCTCGGTCCGTTAGTAAACTCCGTAGAGCATGGGTTTCTCGTTTACGATGACGTAGTGAAGACGCTCAGGTCCATTCGGGGCTACCGCAAGTTATTCATGGAAGTATTTAGCGAAAACATCACTATAGAAAATATTGGGATCGCTCTCGCAAATTTTCAACGAACGATATTGTCCGGCAATAGCCCTGTAGACCGTTTCGATTACGGTGTCGACCTCAACGCTTTGACGCAGTCAGCCCAACGGGGATTTCGTGTTTTTCAAGGAAAGGGCCGTTGTATACGATGTCACGCGGGACCAAATTATACAGATGAACAATTTCATAATTTGGGAATTGGTTGGGAATCGAGTCACGTGGATTTAGGACGATATGCCATAACCCATCAGCCTGAGGATATTGGAGCATTTAAAACACCTACCTTGCGAGAGATCTCCCGTACGGCCCCATATATGCACGACGGTCGCTTTAACACCTTGAGGGAGGTCATCAACTTCTATAACCATGGGGGAGTAAAGAATCCGTTTCAAGACAATACGATCGGTTCACTATTTCTTTCGGACGAAGAACGAGAGGATCTTGAAGCATTTTTAACTGCTCTAAATGGAGAAGGGTGGCAACATGTTCTGCCGCCGGCGTCTTTCCCAAAGTAACGCCTGAAAGCTAGCGCTAAACCCACCTCCTCAATGGCCATAACGAAATGGGCCGCTGCTCTCGCCTCCAAAGCACGAGCGGCGGCCAGAATGTGGGCACCAACGCACTGTAGGAAAGGGTGCCACAAAGGGCATATCTACCCTCACTCTTGGGAAAGATGTCACAATGCGGACATTCGGAAAGGATCGCTATGATCTGACCCTCGCAGATGTCGTCCTACCGGATGGAGACAATCTCAAACAGCAACTCGTGAAAGTAGGAATGTGTTGGTGGTATTGCAAATATGCACCGAGAAATGCGGTGTTAGAGGAGCTCGAAACAGACGCAGGGGAGAAGCGAATGGGGCTCTGGGCTGAGGCTCAGCCCATTCCGTCATGGGAATGGCGGAAGGCTAAACGACCCCCCCACGCCTTACGTGATCCGGTTGACGTCATCCGACTCATTAGTTAACGTAGCCTGCTGTCGGATCTCGTCCTGGTGGTGTTGCCACCCCTGCTTGAGTTCCTGGATGTCCTGACACACGCGCTCCTGCTTTTCTGATGAGAGCGGGTCAGAAGAGAGCATAACAGGGATAATCGCCGGGGTGATGCTGTGCGGGTTCTCGAGTTATCTGCTCATCGACACCCTCGTTTTGGTATGATCCCAGTATGTACAAATCCTCTCAACAACCCGAGGTGCCCTCACGGCTCCATGTGATACTTGAACCGCGTGCCGGTCATTCCCTCCAGGAAATCCTCACAGCATTGGAACACCTAGACGCCACTGAGATTGATCCGATCAGCGCCGAGTTTGTTTCAGCTGAGATCCACGCAAGCTCAGTGCCCTGCCTAGAAACTATTGCGTTCGTGGAAACAAAGAAACCCCACGGGCCAGCTTAACGACAAGCCCTATTTAATCATTAGAGTGGTGTTGCCTGCGAGCCAGGTCTAGATAGTGTTGACGCCGCTTCAAGATCTCCTGGACCTCTTGGCGTACCTGTTCCTGCTTTTGGGGTGAAAGGGGCTCAGCGGAGAGGCGGACATGAATAATGGCCGGAGTAAGGTTACGAGGGCTGTCTTGTTGTCTGCTCATCTCAATGAAGTCTTCATCCTTGTGGGATGAGACCTCTCTCGCCAGACCGAATGGAATCTAGAGACATCCACAGGATCGTCCGAAGGACGGTGCTCCATAAGCTGATCAACTACCCAGCCTCAATCTTCCGCTTTCCGGATCGTGCTCACGGAGCGAGCCTTTCGACTGGCAACGGTTTTCTTTTTCTGAAGTGGCGCGTCTACGGGAAGTGGAGATCGTTTAGTCCTCTTCAAGAGCTGCTCCACGCGAGCGTTTCCGGCCGAGGTTCCAAGAATGGAAAGCGGAGTTTTGTTCTTGAGCGCCCGATGTTTACGGGTCAGCCATGCCGTTGCTGCGACTTCGCCACCCAATACGTCACTTACCCGCTGCTGTAGATCAAAGGCCTCCTGTGTCGCTTGCGCGTCGATCATCATAGTTTTGGTTTTGGCACGCGATGCTCTACCACTTTTTGGCGGTTGAGGGCACTCACTCTCCGCATACGAGGGCGGCAATCCTGTTGTCAGGAAGAAGACCTCATCGACGAACATCTGTTGTGTGCGTGGCGGCAGTTTTGGCAAAGCAATATCGAGCCAATCTTGCATGGCCTCGTCAGTGAGTTTCTTAATGCCACTAAACTTTTGCACTGCTTGGCGATACCCCTGCATCATACCCATCGTCATGCGATCCTCCGTTCGTTTCTAGTCTTCTGGCATATGAGAGGTGACGATTCTATTGAGTGTGGCACGAGTCGCGGGAAGGCGGTGTAAATTAGGTTGAATGAGGTGTCGGTATCCAGATTGTCTGATGAGCCTGTTTATTGAGATGCGGTGATGTCCTGACAGAGCTGGAAGTAAGGGTTGTCTTTCAAGAACATGGGCAAGAAACTGATCTCTTTCATTCCAGTCGACCTGCGTGTGTGATCCAGCCTGACGAGTGATTCTCGATCGATGAGGTTGAGCGATGAGCCAGTCATGATCATGTCGAAACAGCCAGTGGTAGAGTCGGCGCTCTTCTCGCTCCTCATGAATTGATCGGCCGCTTTGTGCTGACAAATTACGCCACTCCTGTCTCACTCTACGAATGGTGGCGGATAATGGCCGCACCATCCGTCCGCGCCAAGATCGTTTGCGACTAGGTATAGCCGAATGTCCAGTCGGTCTCTTCCAAACCGGTAACTTCAGGCGTGCTGCATGTTTTGAGAGATTCTTTTCTGCCATCCCTACCGTCTGGGAGATGAACGAGAGCGTATTCTCGGGCGTCGACCAAAGACGTGAGAATTTCCGATCCCACAACGGACCATACCGTTCAATACGCGTATAACTGAATCGGGCAAGCGGTCCCCAATCTGGTCCAATGCGAGAATAGACAAATCCACAGGGGCAGGAGAAGGTTGCGACTGGGCGTCCTCCATCCTTCTGCACATGAACTGAATACGTCATCACCGTCATTGCTTTGTAGTGAGGTGCTAATCTGTTCAAACAGGGCCAGGGCCCGATGCCAAAGTCATGAGGTTTCGCAGGCAGTTGAAAAAACTCTTCAGCACTTTTATCCAAAACCTGCATCATGAGAAGGTGATATAGCGGAGGAAGTCCTCCTCGTGGCTTGCGGATGAGACTGAAAATCCCTCGTCCGGATGTTAGTCGTCCGGAATTGCCTTCAATGCGTGCGAGGAATGTGACAGGGAAAAGGCGGTGGATGAGAGCGAGTAATTTGCTAGGCGAGACCTTCCCACGATAGCTGCTAAGACCTCGTTCCCTGAGTAGGCATCGGTATCGGCTCCATAGTGCCTCCGGATCGGAAGAACTGGGATTCTGTTCGAGCAGCCAGGCTGCATCATGAGTAAGTTGTATCATTGAATTCCGACCTGGTTCATAAGCACTCAGATGTCTAACGGCGGTACTTAAGATCGCCGATTCTGCAGATAGAAAGTGGTGCCAGCCCCCAAGTGCTCTAGCGGGGGCGCAAGTCGATTCAAGCCACACTTCATGCACGGCACAGACTTCCACGCCAGGTATCTGGTGTAAACGATGCCAATACGCTTCGCCGAGTTCTCGCCGTTCGTGAGCTGCACAAACTGGGCAATACCGAAGCATCTCAGAAACCGTTACGCTGTTCCTGCGGAGCCAGGTCATCGGCACGGCTCTTTCCATGCCATGGTGATCAGCAGCCATTCGCTGATAGAGAGCTAGGCGATGGTCCCTTGCGAAAAAGGGCGCGTAATATGGAAACAGAGTGAACCGCATGATCAGCGTGTCCAACGTCATATTCGCGTGGGGATGAAGGGTCGACGACAGATGGCTGAGGTGAGTGGGAAAAGCGACGGCAGCATGCACTGATGGTGACCCAAATAGTTGGCGCATTAAAACAGTAGTCGTTGTTTGGCCTAAGCGAAGCCGATGGCGTGCAAGGATGCTATAGAGCACTTCATCTGGATATGGAGCTGGGAGATAAATGGCCATGGTTAGGAGCACAATGCAGCTGCGGTAAGTCGTGGTGCGCATTGTTTCATTCATTGTCGCAATGAAGCAGAGTGACGTGTCCCCTCCTGTCTAGCAAATGTCTTGGGCCGTTTTGCAACGGGGTTAGGTGGCTTGGGACTATAACGTTCGGTGAGGTACTCGGATTGATTTAACAGCCTAATGATAGATTTGCTAGTTCGAGCATGTGAAGAACCTGCCGCTGAAAGAAACTCCACCAGCTCGCATGCAATATTTACGATTGTCCTATGATGCCCATTGTTGATATTGACCTGTCTCGGTGCAACGGGCTGGAGCGAAAGTTCTGCTGCGATCGACATTAAATCCGTTGCGGGGATCTTCAGTAGAGGTATATCGCTGCATTCTAGGAAAACCTGATGGATCAAACAAACTGGTATACCGGGAATCTGATGGTTTCGATGCCAATAGTATTCTCCTGCCTGGTCGTGGTCCTCCTTGCAGCACATTGGGCAGTATCGGAGAGTCGGCACGGTGCGGATGAGGCGTATACTGGATCGTTCAAAGGAATACCCTGTCATTCCCATCATATGATCTTCACACCGAGGACACAGGCTGAAGCGTTCATAGATTGGAAGAAGTGTGTGGTGCACGATCATTTCGCGAATGCTTGGTCGATACCCTGGAGGCAGCATAGTGGCAAGATGAGATAAGCGATGAGGGAGATCTCCTTTGATGCAAAGCGTGGTACTGCCAAATAGCAACTGAGCGGTCTTTTGGGGGAAGGCTCGTAGGCGTACATGGAATCGGGCATATACGCTGACGAGTAATTCATCGGGATAGATGTCCGGAAACATCGAAAGCATGGTCACTCCAGGCTTACAGGGGAGATGGCCCTGACTCCATCGGGCGGTTCACGACATTGTTCTTTCTGAGGAGATCATAGAAATCTGTCCCTGACGCTTCCGCTTGCTGGTGCAGTTCCCTCAATGTCGGCGGATCCGAAGCCAGATCCCTATAAGCTGTTGCTTCGGTTGCCGCTGTGGGAGGGGCTGTGTGCTGTTGCGGTGTTGTTTCAGTGCCAGTCGTGGCGCAGGTCTCCTTGTCTGTATCTTTACTGGCCTGCATGGCTTTAAGACCAGCCGCAGTGGAGAGCTCTTCGTTCATTTGTTGTTCAGCGGCTTGCAGAATGGGATCTACGTTGGGGGGACGTACATCATCAAGATTCTTGAGGCCGGCAAAATTATTGTGCCGGAGGGCGCGCAGAATGGGTCTGGCCGAAGCAAAGCCGTCCTTGGCGACCGATCGCAGCATAGCGACAGAAAGCGGCTTGCCCGTCGTAATGGATCGCCATTGGGCCATCATATAGGCTTTGATCATATAGTCTGGGATACCCTGTGTTTCCTCAAAGAGGACATCCTTGATACGGTCGGTCAGCGTCACTGGCTTCAATGTATATTGATAGGTCCACATCTCTTCCGTCATCAGCGAATAGCTGAGACTTGCACGGTCCAAACGGTGCCATTCGAGTTCCCCTTGGCCTGTCCCTCGGCGAATTTGTTTCGCCTGTTGGGAGAGGACATGTTTCGCACGCGGTGTCCCGACTAAAATGACCGGGAGGCCGATAGTGTTCACTAGTGTCACCAGATAGTTCAGGACTTTGTCAGCCCCGTCGCCATCGGCATGAAGAAGGTGTTGGATTTCATCGATGATGAGCACAGAGAGACAGTGATTCGCGGCTACGGTCGCTACAGCCGAAATCAGTGAGTCCACCGTCGCCCGATCTCCTCCGTACAGCTCGTAATAACCTACTTCTTCGCCGCTCGTGAGCTTTGTTTTCCCGATGATAGCATCCACGGCTTGCAAGAATTGAATGAGCAATGATCGCAACGAACCATTGCCAGGACAATCGAGATGGAGCCAGACCAGTTGATCAAAATGGAACGGTTTGCCCTTGTACTCAGTATGGAGGATACGCTGAGGATAGAGCTCCATGAGGATTCGTTCGATCGAGGTAGTTTTGCCTGCGCCACTGGGGGCAGTAAAGTGGAAGCCCAGGGCCGTCGTGCGCTGGTATGGAGCCGACGCAGGCCGCTTTATATAGTCGTGAAACTGATCGATGTGCTCGAAACACTTGCGGTGATAGCCTACTGTCAATGGATTGCGATACGGCAAGCTGCCGCGAATGACTCGATCCAGGCGCTGTTGGAGATCGATGTGCATCGCCAAGGGCCTGAACCAGTTTAGCAATGCAGCTTGAACTACGTGGAGAAGGGTTTCCGGTTTGAGCAACCGCTCTTGTTCATCATAGACGGGTGTCGAGGCAAGCCGGGAGATGACCTCTTCCTTTGACAGGATAGGCCCTAGGGCTTCCAGTGTCGGGATGCCCCGGTAGAGCGGCACCTCTTGGTTGGTGTCATAGGTGGCGGCAATCTGGGCGCCTTGACGGATGAGCGCGCTCAGGTTTGGTTTCGCTCTCTTGCTCCGTTTGACGGGATTGGCCATGGCTTCCTCCTAGTATGAGAGTGTGAGGCGTGTCCCTCTGCAAAGCGCTTGCGAGTCTGAGCCATTGAGACTCAACACTCACGGGAGTCCTAGAGGAAATTGATGTAAGTGCACGTTCATGCTGTCCTCACTACGGCGGCCGTGCGCAGCAACTCGGCCGGTTCATCGATGCCAATGTATTCTTCTGCGTCCTCCTCCACAGTAGGTGCGACGGGGTCTTGGCCAGTGGCCAGAGCGCGCTCATACTCGCGCTCCGTCCGCTTGTTGTCTTTGACGCCCTGTAGGGCTGCCCGTTTGCTCTGTGGTACCTGCACTTCTTTCAGATTCTCCTGGGCTGCGCGGACTATCGCTTCCTGCATGGTCCGCGGGACGACGGCTCGATGCACTTCCGTGAGTTTAGCCTCGGATTGTTTCATTGCCCGCATCGCGAGGTAGTCTTCGACCTCATACCAGTCATGGCTGCGAAATGTGTCTTCATGCATCCGGTCCAACAGTGTGCACGCCTCCATCCTGTCGTCCTCTTTCACAAGATAGAGCACCTCGGGGCTCCGTGGATCATAGGAGACTTCCACATCCCATTCTTTTGCCGACGCCTGGGAAAACCAGTGGGCGTTCCGAGCGGTTTCACAGGAGTAGTACAGATTCTTGAACTTCAGGCCGTGGCGCGTGACTCTCGCTTTGCTGCGAGGGAGCAGAATAGCGTGAATTTGCTTGGGGTCTTCCCAGCGAAGCCGAGAACTATTGGCGCTTAGGCCCCAACGCCAGATCTCCGATGGATAGAGATCGAGATCGTCGCGGATCATGCATTTGGTGACGGGATAGTTCTCCAACAAGCGGTGGTTGTTGTACTGGATAATGCACCAAATCAGCAGTTGGCGCAGATCTTTGAGTGTCAGTACACCATCGAGGCGGGTGTCTTTGTCTCCCCGTTCTCGCGTTGGATGGAGATAACCCGGGACCCAGCGGAGTTTCTCCTGCACAGTCCGGAAATAGCACTCCACGAGAAATTTCCAATCTGGGCGGTAGGGTGGCGTGTTATGCAGCAGGATATCAAGGCTGTTCAGGCTGGTAGCGTTGTAGCCCAAGAATTCCCCATTATCCGCGGTGATCGCCTCGGGAAGACCAGCAGAAGGCCAAGCGCCCGGCTGGATATCGACCCCCAAGGATTTACAGAAGGCCACTTTGTCCATGAAGGCGCTTTCCAGAGCCTGCAGTGCGCCCATCCAGCTGGGTCCTTCCATCAATACGGCGAATCCGACAATCATGCGGCTAAAGACATCGACCACTAAGTAAATGACAGGTCGTCCAATGATCCGATTCAGATCTAATTGGCTCCGCAAGTAAATATCCCCAACCGTGGCATCAATTTGGTACAAACTACCGGGCCAGGGTGCCAAGGTCGCGGTATCCCCGGTAAGTTCACGTTCTTCGAGATTCCAGCGATGGGAACCAATTTTGCGCTTACGCGCCTCCGGTTTATGAAGAAACTCCTTTTCATAGACGTACCAGGCTTGGCGTTGTGTCGGCAGTCTGTCGGATGACCACGGCCGTGGGACCCAAACACCATTCACAAACTCGAGTCCGTCAATGAATTGGGTGGTCGTAATCTTGTGAAAGGCAGCCGCGAAGGAGAGATCGGTCTTGAGATACCAGTCATCGACCCCTCGTTTGAGACGTTGATACATGTCCTTATCGACGTTGATTCCGACCACGGTTGTTCGATTCGTTTGGACGACCTGCTTGGGCCGTCCTCGCTTCTTACCCTGCGTGCACGTTTTCGTGACGTTTTTCCCACCCCGCAGGTGCCAGTCAGGTAAAAAGGCATTGCGGAGTTGACCGGATTGCCAATAGCGTCGCAGATACTTGTAAATCTTCTTTTTCTTCCAGTTCGTTTCCTGCGTGATCTTCAAAATAATCGCCCCGCGGCGGGACTTCTGCAGCAGGGCCTCCCTATAGGTCTCCAAATACGGACCAAGGATGGCATGCAAATGGTCCCGCACCTGGCACTTCTCGTGTGAAAGCTCTGCATCACTTGTCCGAAGGTATGCGTAAGGGTCCTCGGTGACGATCGTCGCCTCACCGGTCTGGATGGCCGTGCGGACTTGAGCCATGGGACGAGAATGGGGCAATCCTTTCTTCTTGCTCAGATTGATCATCCAAGCCTCTTCACCGTTAGAGGCGAAGTAGAGGATCCGCTCGATCGACTGCACCTCCTCGATGTTGGACGGATCACGCCAAGCTAGTAATGAATTGTTGAGAAGCTCCATGGGGAAGCAGTCTCCCGGACATTAGAGGTTGAGGGCGGAATCGCAACGGTTCATGAGGAGAGAGTTTTTGCGAAATGTCGATAGGCCATTGTCCATTAGCCAACAAATGCCGGGCGACAAGAAGCCCGGTTCCTTTCTCAACCGTGTAGCGTTGTTCATAGTCGGCACACAGGTCCCTCAGAAGCACATTCGGACGAACATTATCTTGGAGATAATCCGAGACATGGCGAATGATGTCTCTCGGTATTCCTTTGAGGGCACGCGACTTCTTATATGGGAAGAGAAACCGAACGTTATGCGCCTGGGCTGGCGTCACATCCTTCTCAGTAAAGAGCTTCCAGGGAATATGTTTGGACTCCCACCACCGTCGTTGCACTTCTTCTTTATCAAGTGTGCGTCGATTGCGAAGGTCTTTGAGGTATTTTACAGACCAGGCTTGGAGAACATCTGCAGCGCCGTGTCGCACGGTGAGGAGGAAATCGGTGGTCATGACTATGGGAAAGTGTGTGAGGCGGTCGACAGAGTGTTTAATGCCTAACTGACTTGCTATGGCGAGGGTCTCGGTTTGGGGCAGGAGCGGATACTGCTCGCGGATATCGAGCACTGAATCGCTAAACTCGGCCAGGAAGAAAAACGTTAGTTCAAGGAGGCTCAGGAAATGATGCGTCCGCCCTGTCTTGATGCCTCGGACCCGTGTCCGCAATCCTTTGGAAGCGATATCAAAAACGGTCCACCATGGAAAATAGCGCCCAAGCTCTCCTTGCCCTCGGCCCTGGCGAAGGAATTTGTCGATGAGTTCCTGCGTTATGTGGACTTTTAATCTCATCCGCGGAATCTTTCTATAAAGTACTAACTGTTTATAGAATTAAACACTCAGAAGTCAAGAGGTCCCAGCTCAGTTCGTGAGTTTTGCTGTTAACGGCGGCGGCGCCTCAACTTCGGATCGAAGGATAAGAACCCATCGACCTTGCCTTCCTGAAAATGAATGGCGCGCAATCCCTGGAATCCCCCTGGAGACGCCTGAAGTATTTCGATAATAGCTGAAATGATTGCGGGGTATCGGGCAGTCCCAGATCGCAACTCGACTAGGATTGCATGATGTAGCGATGACTGTTCTAGAAGATCTGACAGAGTTACGATTCGTAGCCCCTGGGCGATCGCGGCGAACAGATTGTCGTCAACTCCAAGAACCACGCTGAGGTGACGAAGAATATGCTGTTGGGGAATTTCAACATGTCCGCGCTCTATGAGACTCAGGTAGGCAGGTGAAAGGCCACGGGCGCCTGGTTGTCGGATCACCTGGCGGGACACTTCTCGGAGACCGAGGCTTCGGCTTTGTCGAAGTTCTCGGAGATATTTACCAAACGTGCGACGAATTTCTGGCATAGCAAGGCAGCAAATATACTTCTGTGCGGCGGAAGCCGTGGCTGTACAAGACCTTTTACAGAGATTATCGAGAAGATCTAGTGGCGGAAAAGACAGGTAGAGTCCGCAGGATAGTAAAAGTTTCCCTAATTTTAAGAAGTTTCCTTAATTTAGAATAGTTTCCTTAAATTTTGTCATAAACCAGATCGTTCAAGGTCGTGGATCTAGTTCAATCAATCCTTTTCTGATTGCAAGGATGGCTGCCTGGGTTCGATCATAGACCTGTAGTTTATGGAAAATGTTGCGCACATGATTTTTTACGGTCTTTTCACTCAAATCCAATGCGTTGGCGATTTCTTTATTGGTTTTTCCATCGGCAACCAAGCGGAGCACGGTGATTTCACGTTCAGTGAGGTCATGCTCCACCCAGCCTGGTTTTTTACCCTTCTTTTGAGCCATGAGTGAAAATTCCGCGAGAATCTTGCTGGCGACGGACGGGTGGATTAATGACTCGCCTCGGTAGATGGCTCGAATTGCGGCGACGATTTGTGAAGATTCGGAGTCTTTCAGCAGATATCCGGTGGCGCCGGCTCGAACGAGATCGAAAATGTACTGCTGTTCCTCGTACATTGTCAGCGCGACAATTCCGATATGCGGGAATTCGCGTTTGATCTGCCTGGTGGCTTCGATACCGCCCATGCGGGGCATGCTCACATCCATGAGAATGACATCGGGGACCAGCGCGTTGGCTTTTTCGACAGCTTCCATTCCGTCTTGTGCTTCGCCGACGATGTGTAGATCCTCCTTGGTCTTGAGAATGGCCGCGAGCCCTTCTCGAACGACACGGTGGTCGTCGGCAATGAGGACCTTAATCTTGTCCATGTTCGCTCGTCTCCTTGTTTGTGAGGGGGACTTCGACGGTGATCGTCGTGCCACGCCCCTGCTTGGAATCGATATGCCCCTCGCCGCCGACAAGTTTCGCCCGCTCGATAATGCCGCGAATGCCGAAATGATCCCATTTGTCGGGGTCGCGCAGGACGGCATCCATATCAAAACCGATGCCGTTATCTGAAATGGTCACGCGCAGCATTTCGAGATTGATCTCCAGCTGGATCGACACACGACTGGCCTTGGCATGTTTTTGGACGTTGCTCAAGGCTTCCTGAATGATCCTGAACAGGAAAATCTTCGTGCGGGGAAAGAGGATCTGTTCGTCCCCGGTTACAGTGAAGCGGGCTTTGATGCGCGCCTGAGTCTCGTAGGACTTGAGGTAGTTGGTCAGCGCGGGAATCAGCTCCATTTTGTCGTAATGGAGCGGACGCAAATTGAAGATAACTTGACGGGCTTCTTGAATCGCCAGTTTCAGCTGCGCCTTGCTTTCTTTGAGTGTGACGAGGCTGGCCTTGGGGTCCTTGCGTACGAGCTGCTGGCATAAGTCGAGCTTAAAATTGACGCCGGCGAGGCTCTGGACCAGACCGTCATGGATTTCGCAAGCGATGCGCGTTCGTTCTTCAGTGACCGCCGTGCCGGTTTCCTTGACATATAGCCGGTACAGCGACTGATATTTATTGAGCGTGTTTTCGATTTCCGCAGTTGCGCGGATGCGCGCGCCGATGAGTTCCCACATGAACTTCGCGCTGGCCCCGCCGATGATGGTGACGCCCATTCGGTGAAAGTCTTGCAAGAACTGCCAGACCTCGGCATCGCCGGATACGTCGATCACGAGGTCAACCTGTTCCATCGCCAGAAGTTTGCGGTAGTCCCGTGTGACGGGAATCTGAAGCTGTTTCGCGAGTGTGACGCCGGGGGCTTGCGCGCTGACGTCGGCGATTCCTACGATTTGGACCAGCGGGTCATTCGCAAAGATTTCTATGAGCGCGGTTCCTCCGCGCCCGGCGCCGATGATCGCGACATTGGTTGCGCCGACTTTTGACGACGTGCGGTGAATTTTTGTGGAGTCGGCTTTCGTGGTGGCCATGCGTCTTTAAACCCGACCTGGTTGATACGTTACGAGTGCTTGCCAGGCTGAAACATCGGGAGAGAGAGCAGAAGGAGTAGGAGGCCGGTGAGAGGGCTGAGACGCGCCGCTGTCACCGCTCCCGACGCTGTTGAGCCAGAGACTTGAGTTCGTCCATGAACTGATCGATGTCCTTGAATTCGCGATAGACCGACGCGAACCGGACGTAGGCGACCTGATCGAGTTGGTGCAACTCCTTCATGACTTCTTCGCCGGCGATCCGACTTTCAATTTCACTCTCGCCCATTTCCTGGATCCGTTTTTCGATCCGGTCCGTGACGGCCTCAATCGTTGCTGTGCTGATCGGCCGTTTTTCGCAGGCTTTCTTGAGTCCGGACAGGATTTTCGCACGGTCGAACGATTCGCGCCGTCCGTCTTTCTTGACGACCACCGGAAGGATTTCTTCAACTCGCTCGTAGGTGGTGTAGCGGCGCTTGCAGCCGAGACACTCGCGGCGGCGGCGAATGACTTCGCCCTCTTTCGCCATGCGCGAATCCACCACCTTGTCTTCGAGCTCGTCGCAGAACGGACATTTCACTAGTGGCGACTCCGCCCTTGTACGTGTGGGCTAGTAGGAGTGGAAAATAGGGAAGCGGTTGCACAGCGTCTTGGCTTGCACGCGGACCTCTTCCAACACGGCTGCATTCTGCCGGTTTTGCAACACGCGGTCGACCAGCTCTACGATCTCTTTCATCTCGGCCTCCCGCATTCCCCGGGTCGAGACAATCGGAGCGCCGATGCGAATGCCGCTGGCCACTGCCGGAGGCTTTTCATCGTAGGGCACCGCATTTTTATTGACGATGATTCCAGCCGCATCCAGCGCTGCGTCGGCTTCTTTCCCGGTGATGCCCTTGTTGGTGAGGTTCACCAAGAAAAGATGCGTGTCGGTGCCTCCCGAGACGATCTTGTATCCGCGGTCGAGGAGTCCCTGGGCCAGCACTTTGGCATTAGCCTGAACTTGCTGCTGATATTTCTTGAACGAGGGCGAGAGCGCTTCCTTGAGAGCCACGGCTTTTGCGGCAATCACGTGCATCAAGGGGCCGCCCTGGAGTCCGGGGAAGATGATTTTATCGACGGCTTTGGCATGCTCTGCCTTGCACATCACGATGCCGGCCCGTGGGCCGCGCATCGTCTTATGCGTCGTGGTCGTGACGAAGTCCGCATAGGGAACGGGACTGGGATGCAGTCCCGTCGCGACGAATCCGGCAATATGAGCGATGTCCACCATGAGGTACGCGCCGACGGCTTTCGCGATTTGCTGGAATCTGGGGAAATCGAGCACGCGGGCGTAGGCGCTGGCTCCGACGACGAGCATGCGCGGGCGGCATTCTTCAGCTAACTTTTGGACCGCGTCGTAATCGATCGTCTCGGTCTGCCGGTCAACTCCGTAGGAGAAGGCCTTGAACAGCATGCCGGAAAAACTGACTTTGCTGCCATGTGTCAGATGCCCGCCCTGCGCCAGGTCCATTCCGAGAATGGTATCACCCGGTTTGAGGACGGAGAGATAGGCTGCCATATTCGCGGAGGAGCCGGAGTGTGGCTGCACGTTCACATGCTCGGCACCGAAGAGCTCTTTGGCGCGTTGAATAGCCAGTTCTTCGACGGTATCGACGTGCTGGCATCCACCGTAATAGCGTTTGCCGGGGTAGCCCTCAGCGTACTTGTTCGTCATGAGGCTGCCCTGGGCAGCTAAGACGGCGGGGCTGGCGAAGTTTTCCGACGCGATCAGCAGGAGCTTGTCGCGTTGACGGACCTCTTCCGCTTCGATTGCGGCATAGACATCGGGATCAGTTGATTTAAGGGCGTCCAATGATCCGATCGCGTCGCGCATCACCCCTCCACGGCGTATTGCCGTTTATGCTTCAGCGGTTTCCGGTTCTTGTTTCTTCACCACGCGGACGGTCACGGTCGCAGTGACCTCTCGCGGCATCTTGATCGGCACCGTCACGGTCCCCAGTTCCTTAATGGGTTGGGCCAGCTGGATCTTGCGCCGGTCGATCGTAAATCCTTGCGCGGCCAGAGCTTCGGCCAGGTCTTTGGAGGTCACCGATCCGAACATCTTGTCGTCTTTTCCGACCTGCGCCTCAATGGTAACAGTGACGGCCGAGACTTTCTTCGCGTGGGCTTCGATTTCGAGCTTCTCTTTTTTCGCCTTCTCCGCGGCGACGCGCTTTACGTGCTCGAAGGCCTTGATGCTGCGGCTGTCGGCCAACACGGCTTTCTTGCGAGGCAAGAGGAAGTTTCTGGCAAACCCGTCTCGAACATCAAGCAGGTCGCCAAGGTGGCCGACCCCGTCCATTGTTTCTTGTAAAATGACTTTCATCCCCCTCGCTCCTTCTGTTGGAAAGGAAGTGAGGATACGGGGGATCGGGTTGAAAAGTCAATGATCTAATCTGTTTTCAGGTCCTGTTCATCACCTGGACAGGTGCCGATGAGCACCTATATCATGGCCGCGTTGTAACGAGTGCAGAGGAGCGGAATGGAACCGACCGCCAGAGCCTGTTTAGAGACCTGCGCCACAAGATTGGACCGAGAAGTCCAGCGGACGAACGAGGCCGGACTCGATGCGCCCGTGATGGTTACGAGAGGTACCCTGCGGCATTCAGTGGGGGGGCTTCACGTATATGAGTTTCTGCTTCCGGCCGGATGCCATCTATCAATCGATCTTCCGGTATCCATCGTCCCTGGGGATGAACAGGACGCAACGGAGGGCGTCGTCCTGAGTTGCCACGATGGTGTGGCGCTGGTGCAAACGGTGGATGCCATTGGAGCCGCAGTCCTCTCGGCCACGATTATTCCCGACCGAGCCGGCCATCTCGGCACCATTGCAACCAGACTGCGCGATATGATCAGCCAGGCGGACGCCTACAATCTCGGTCCGTCAGAGCGGCTTGTCCCGCTCTTGCTATCATCCGGCGATCCCGGCCAAGCCGCCCCTGGGTCTTCAGCGATCTTGACCACGATGTGGCTTGAAGATCAATCGCTTCGCCGCCAGAAGGTTGCGAGTCTTGTCCTTGAATTGATTCGGGCAAACAAACGGATTTTACTCATCGGCCCGGATCATCGCTCGTCCGATGAAATGGTCGGGGCGATCGCGAAAGCCATGAAAGCCAGCGGCTTGACATACAAGACATGGATTAGCCGCTACGAAATGAGCATTCTCTCCCAAGCCAGCGGGATCTCTATCCATGAGCTTGGGTTTGAGGCGCAGATGCATCAGTTTTACGCCAAGTCCAGGGCCGATAAAGCGTCGCTTCGGAGAAAGTACGACCGGTTTCGCGAACTGACCCCGCTGCTGGCCTATAAAGGGCAGAAGCAAAAGGATTTGGATGAAGTTCGGTTGCTGGAGTGGAGACTGTTGACCCAGTTGAGCGAATTGCAGGCCAAGATCAAGGATGTCACCACGATTTTGACGGAGTACGAAAACCTCCCTCTCTGGCGGCGGCTCGGCATGCAGACCGTCGGGAAGAATATTGAATCGCTTCAGCAATATCGGGTGCTCTACGAACAGCAGATTCGCGAACTGACTAAGGAATTGGAGATCGCTAAAGTCCGCATCGATGAGTTGGTGCCCGAGGCGGCCGTTCCGAAAGATTTGCGGCCGGAGTTCGACGATCTCAAAGAAGACATCACGAAACTGGGCGGCACGAAGAAGATTCGCGAACTGCTGGCGGCGGAAGAAAATACCAATCGCCAGGCGTTCATCCAAAACCGCCGCCTGGTGATCTCGACGCCGGCGCGGATTGCCAGCGACCCGCTGTTTGCCCGCGTACGGTTCGACGTGCTGATTGTCGATGACGCGCCGCAGATCGATTCGACCATGTTGCTGGCGGCGGCGGGGCTGGTACGCGAGCGCATTGTGCTCAGCGGAGACCTCCGTGATCTGACCGCTCGTGGCGGCTGGGCGAAGCTCGGAATAGAATCTCAAGGGGCTTCCTGAGGCGTTGCACGTAGTTGCTTGACGCCGGTAGCATGAATTCAGGATAATCCCTCCCTCGACCCTTCTTGCCGAAGTGGTGGAATGGCAGACACACTGGTTTCAGGTACCAGCGATCGCAAGGTCATGCGGGTTCAACTCCCGCCTTCGGCACCATCTAGCTTCTTCTCTCCATATCTTCGCGGCTGATTGTATTCAGGCAGAGAGAGGCTTTACCCTTGAGGTGAAGCTGTGTTGCCGAACGAATTTATCGGGGCCTCGTTTCAAGTCGGAGCGGATCGCCCGGCGGTCCATTGCCATAGGAGTCGATCATGGCCTGTCGCAGGACGTTCATCGCACTGGTTGTGTTGCTGATCTTCTTGGGGCAGGGGGCGGCATCCGCGTCCGCTGAATCGGAGAAGACGAGTGCGGTCGTGGCCCACCCTGCTTTGGCAAAGACGAATCTCTTCTTAGCGGCCGGCGATTATCGCCGTGCGCTCGAAGCCTGCCAGCGCGCCATCGATGACGCGCCGTCGGCGGCCCATTACATTCATCTGACATACGTGTATCGCGCGATCGATGCCTATTTAGAATATCTATCGCAAGAAGAGCGATGGATGGCGGTCGAGCAGCTGTACTTAAATCTGGTCTCTCGCGATCCGGCGGATCTGGTCGATCCTCCGGGCGGCCTGGCCCGCATGGTCAAGGAAATGATTCAGGCCGGCGTGCGGCAACAGTCCGACGTCAGCGCGGCGATGGCCAATCGATTAGATAAGGCCGAGTCGGATCGTCTCTGGGTAGAACAGGCTCAGTGGCGCACCGCGAACCCGAAGGCCTGGTGGCAGGGGATGCCTGCGGCCTGGATGCGATAGGAGGGCGAGGTGCGCGGCATCGTCTGGTTCAGACGGGATCTCCGACTGCACGATCAACCGGCGCTGGCGGCGGCGTGCCAGGAATGCGATGAGATCCTGCCGCTGTTTGTGTTCGATGAACCGTTGCTCCAGTCTCATGCGTTCGGTCCCGCTTGCGTGAGCTTCATGTTGGGCTGTCTCCAGGAATTGTCGGTCTCGTTGGCTGAACGGAGCCTCGCGTTGCAGTGGCGATGGGGTGAATCCGTGGAAGCTGTCGTGCAGGCCGCGCGTGAATGGAAAGCTGAAATCGTCTACTGGAATCGCGACTATGAGCCGGGGGCCATTGAGCGTGACCGCCGGGCGCAGTGTGCGCTTGCCGAGCAGGGCCTCCATACGAAGACCTTCAAAGATCATGTGGTCTTTGAGGCAGAGGAGATCCGGAGCGCCACGGGAAATCCGTTGCAACGGTACAGTGCCTATCGTGCGCGCTGGTGGGCTAAGTGGCAGGCGACGAAACCGTCACCCCTGGCGAGTCCCAGACCCAAGGTCTCGGCATCGGTTTCATCGCGATCCACCCCACAGGCGCTTCCTTCTTCTGTAGAACTGGGGTACGCCCCTGTTACTCCATGGATCGATCCGGGCGAGCGGCAGGCGCAGGTGCGGCTGCATGAGTTTCTTAGAAAATCTGTCCATGCCTATGGTGATGCGAGAAACCGTCCCGATATAGACGGGAGTTCGCGCCTCTCGCCGCATTTCCGCTTCGGCACACTGTCAGTCCGTACCGCTGTTCATGAGGCCTTGGCCACTCTTGCGAAAGGCAGCCGGGTGTCGAGAGCCGATGTGCTGACCTGGATCGATGAACTGGTGTGGCGGGAGTTTTTTCAGCAAGTGCTATCCGCTTTTCCTCATGTCGCGGCAGGCCCGTTCCGTCATGCGGCGGTTCCTCCGGTTCGAGAGCCGGGGGGTGAACGCGACCGTCTATTTCGAGCCTGGCGCGAAGGACAGACTGGCTATCCCATTGTGGATGCGGGCATGCGGCAACTGAATCGGACAGGATGGATGCATAACCGGGTGCGGATGATCGCGGCCTCGTTCCTCATCAAAGATCTGCGTCTCGACTGGCAGAGCGGCGAGCGGTATTTTATGAGCCAACTGCTGGATGCCGATGTCGCGGCGAACAATGGGAACTGGTAGTGGTGCGCGGCAACTGGGACGGACGCGATGCGGGGGTATCGTATTTTCAATCCGGCGCTGCAGAGCAAGAAGTTCGATCTGGACGGAGACTATATCCGTCTGTATGTGCCGGAACTGGGCCAGGTGCCGAAGAAGTGGATCCATGAGCCGCATTTGATGCCGATGGACGAACAAACGCATGCCGGATGTTGCATCGGGCGCGATTATCCTGCGCCCATCGTGGACCATCGCCAGGCGCGGGAAGAATATTTGAGCCTCGGCAAACAACAGGCGGCACGATGACCGCGGCCCCGCTCCGTCTCGGAATCAGCCGTTGCCTTCTCGGGGACGACGTCCGGTTCGACGGAGGGCATAAGCGCGACAGTTTTCTAACCGATGTGCTCGGCTCCTATGTGGAGTGGGTTCCGGTCTGTCCTGAAGTCGAAGCTGGGCTGGACATTCCTCGGGAAGCCATGCGGTTGGTCGGCGACTCTGCGCATCCCAGACTGCTGACGATCACGAGCGGGAAGGATCACACCAGGGCGTTGGAAGGGATGGCGTCGATTCGCCTTGCGGAGCTTGGCGAGCTGACGCTGTCAGGCTTTGTATTTAAGCGGGGCTCGCCGAGTTGCGGGATCGAGCGGGTCCGTGTCTATACAGAACAAGGGATGCCCAGTCACAGTGGAGCCGGCATCTTTGCGCGAGCGTTTATGGAGCGATTTCCGCTGGTTCCGGTCGAGGAGGAAGGGCGGCTCTATGAGGCGCTCGTGAGAGAGAATTTTATCGAACGGATCTTTTGTTATCGTCGCTACCAGGATTTGATTCGAGAGGGAGTTACGAGGCAGTCGATGGTGCGGTTTCACACAATTCACAAGTATCTGTTGATGGCCCACAGCCCACAGTATTATCGAGTGCTCGGGCGGCTGGTGGGTGAAGCGGCGCACTATCGACCTCGGGAGCTGGCCCGCAAGTATGGGGAGCTGTTTATGAAGACGCTGGCCGTGAAGGCGACGGTTCGCAAGCAGGTCAATGTGTTGCAGCACATGTTGGGTTACTTCAAGACGCAGTTGGAAGCGGCGCAAAAAACCGCGCTACTGGAGGCGGTCCGTGACTACCATCACGGCCTGACGCCCTTGATCGTACCGCTCACGTTGATCAAGCATTATGCGCAGCTGTTCGACGTCGCGTACATTCGCGATCAGGTCTATCTCAATCCGCATCCGGAGGAACTTCTGCTGAGGAACCATGTGTAGCGGAGGGCGTATGATGAAAGGAGTTCGTTGATGGCTGTCGTTGTCCGAGGGGTGATTCTTGTGGGGCACGGTGGCATTCCCAAGGGTTGCCCGCAGGATTTTGTGACGAAGCTGAAGCGGCTGGAAGGTCAACGGCGCGCCGCGAAGATGCCGCCGTCGGCGGAAGAAGTTGAGCTGGATGCAAAGATCCGCCAGTGGCCGAGAACGCCGGAAACGGATCCGTATCAAGCGGGACTCGAAGCGGTGGCGGCGCAGTTGCGGGTCAACTTAGGGGATGTCTTGTTTGCGGTGGCCTATAATGAATTCTGCGCGCCGACATTGGAGACGTCGGTGGAAGAGTTGATTAAGAAGGGCGCGACTCGTATTACCGTCGCCACCACGATGTTTACGCCGGGCGGTTCGCATTCGGAGGTAGAAATTCCAGAAATCCTCGACCGTCTGCGACTGCAGTATCCCGAGGTCGAACTACGGTACGCCTGGCCGTTCGATCTTCAGCTGGTGGCCAGTACGTTGACGGAACAAGTCCAGCGCTTTTCCTGACCGGCCTCTCATGGGCCTGGTGCTATCCGCCCCTTCAACCGTGTACAATCGAAATCGTTGTAGTGGATGGATAGGGAGGATGCCGTGCGCGACCAACTCGCAAAAGCCTTTCATGACACACAGTCGTTCAAGTGGGATCCGCAAGGCGGGTTCAAGCTGGCGTCGGGCCTCACGAGCCCCTTCTATGTCGATTGCCGCGCGCTTATGGCGCATCCTGGCACCCGGCGTCTGGTTGGCCAACTGGCTTATGACGCACTCAAGGACATTCGCTTGGATTGTTTGGGTGGGTTGGAGATCGGGGCAATCTCGATTGCCACGACGATTTCCGATTATGCCTTTGCGGCTCAGCCGGCGCGCGATTGGCGGACCTTCGTCGTCCGCAAGCAGGCGAAGGATCATGGGTTGGGAAAGCTGATCGAAGGAGCCTACAAGCCTGGTGAGCGCGCGCTCATCGTCGACGATGTGCTGACCAGCGGCGGATCGTTGTTAAAGGCAGTCGCGGCGGCACGAGGCGCTGGATTGACCGTGACGCATGCGCTGGTGATTGTCGATCGGCAGGAGCAAGACGGGCGTAAAAAAGTCGAAGCGGAAGGACTCACGCTGGTGAGTCTTCTGACGATCGACGATCTGACCAAGGCCGGTGGGGCTCAGCGCAGAGGGTGATGTTTTCTTACTTGCACTGAAAGTGAATTCCCCAGCGACGCTCCTGAACGACTTCTTGTGCGCCTTCGACCGGGCCGGCTACACGGACGCGCCCCTTGGTTTCTCCCTCTCGTATAATCGAATAGGCTCCGCCGCATTTTTCTTTCATGAGCGCGAGGGCGTCGTTTCTGAACGAGGCCAATAGCGCCCCCTGCTCGCCTTTGAATGAGTAGACGACGACTCCTCCGCGATCGGATTCTTGCAACAGTGTCGCGCCCTCACCGCAGCCGGTGAGCAGGAGCAAGAGGGGAAGGAGGAAGGTTCTTGACCCGTCTTTCAACTTCTTTTTATGATCGGCTAGCATCATGTTCGACTCACGTATCGTTTCACGAACCATGAGGAGGTCGTATGCCACGGTGGAGATGGATGCTCATCGGTGTGTGTCTTCTGAGTAGTCTCGCAGTGACGGGACAGGTGTGGTCATACCATTCCTACCTGCTGACCGTCCAGCAGCTGCAAGCGGGGCTGGCTAAAGCCTCGACTCCCGATAAAAAGGGATTTGTGTTGGTCGATGTGCGAAGCCCTGAAGAACATCAGACCGGCATGATTCCCGGTACGGATCTGAATATCGACTTTCGAGAAATAAAAGCCCGCCACCGAGAGCTTAAGGCACAGTTAGACGAGCACATCGTGGTGTATTGCCAGTCGGGCCATCGCAGCAATATCGCGGCAGAGACGCTGGCCGATCTGGGTTATCGCCATGTCTATAACGTGTCGGGAAGTATGAACGCCTGGACGGAAGCGGGCTATCCAGTCGCGCGTCCTGGCCGCTAGGGTTTCGGCGAGGTGTTGGCGGTGCTTGTCACAGATTCTCGCAGACTGAGGCCGATGACCGCCGGCAGCGGGATATGCGCGGTCGACCGGCCGGCGAATAGGTCTTTCCAATTTGCCCGAGGGTCTGAGGCGTCTCCACGTTTCCACAGCGATTCGGAGACGAAGAGATCCGACGAGGATCCGCCATCCATCGCCATGGCCAGTGCGATCGATGGAAATGCATCCCGCAAACATTGGCCAATCCCATGCAAAGTGACGAGTCCCAAGCTCTTCAGAATGATGATCTGCCCGTCTTTATTTTCGGCCACCAGGGTTTGATACGCCCGCTTTCCGGTCTGCCGCACGCGGATGGTTCCCTTGCGATCAAGCAGCATCAACGACTGGGCTGCCTCCAGATAGGCGGGTGCCTCTTCATGAAAGATATCGCTGGCCAAGTCTAGCACGCCTGCGTTGGGCGTCGAGAGGGACCGGTGCGGTTCTGCGACGAACAATCCTTGCCAGGTGCTGTGGCGCCGGCTGCCGAGCGATTTCCCGTCTTTCAAGAGCAGGCCGAGGTACGCGTAGTTTTCTCTGAAGAGTCCGGCGTTGAACAGGATCTCGTGTCCGGTCCGCTTGTGCCATTCGTCGATGGTTGGGGGATGCAGCAGGCCTTCTTGAGCGAAGTAATGCACCGAAAAACGATGAAGAGCCGGATCGACCTTGACGACCAGCCAACGGTCAATATCGAGACATCGTTCGCCCGGTTGCCAGATTGCGGCGGCCAAACCTGGGGCAAGAGATTCCCAACGGGGTTCTTGCGCCAGCACCGGTGTCGTGGCCCAGAGCAGGAGTGAGATGAAGAACGCGCAGGGGATGCGGCAGAAAGGCTGCGGGAGCTGCGTCGTCTGAAGATCCATGAGGCTCATCCATGGTGGCGCTGCGCTGCGGCGTCCTGCGCGCGATTACGAGGCGTGAGACGTAGAGGCTTCCTTCCGCGGCGACCCATTCTGTGGGGGTGGCGTCAGATCGAGGAGCTGGCGAATCCGCTGGCTCAGAGCTTCCGGTGTAAACGGCTTTGGGAGGTAGTCGCTCAGCGGATCGGCCGCCCCGATGCCGACATCGTCGGCATAGCCTGAGATGAAGAGAACCCGGAGATCGGATTTGAGGATGCGCAGATGTTGCGCCAGTTCGGTTCCGCTCATGCCGGGCATGACCACATCGGTGAGGAGCAGCTGATAATTGCCTGCTTGCTGTGTGGCAAGCACGCAGGCTTCCAGTCCGTTTTTGGATTCCAATACACGATAGCCGAGTTTTTTGAGCTCGTCTCGGACAAGGTCGCGGACGGCGGCGTCGTCTTCGACGAGCAGAATGGTCTCGAGTCCCCGGTTTGGTGAACGAGGAGCTTGGTTGGACGTCGTTGGATTGAGGCGTGATCGGACTGTGGGGAAATAGACGTCGAAGCGACTGCCTTGTCCAATGCTGCTGGTTACATCGAGGCCCCCACCAGTCTGGGTAACAATCCCGAATACGGTCGATAGGCCTAGGCCGGTGCCTTTTCCTTCTTCCTTCGTGGTGAAAAATGGTTCGAAGATATGGGCGAGGGTATCGGTCGACATCCCGGCTCCGGTATCCGAGACGCTGAGCTTGACAAAGGTGCCGAGCGCGGGAAGCTGTGCATGGTACATGGGTATTCTGGTCAGCTCGACCTGCGCGGTCTCGATTTTCAACTTCCCTCCTTTGGGCATCGCATCACGCGCATTGACGACGAGGTTCATGAGGACTTGTTCAATCTGGGCGGGATCGGCGCTGATGTGGAGGTCTTGAGGTGACAGGGCGAGGGTGAGCTCTAGATCTTCGCCGATCAGCCGGCGCATCATGGTTTCAAAATTGGTGATCAGCGGATTCACGCTCAGCACTTTCGGCGTCGAAGGTTGCTTTCGGCTGAATGTGAGGAGCTGACGGATTAACGTCGCGGCCCGATCGCCCGCCTTTTGCATTTCTTCGATTTTATTTCGGTAGGGATGGTCCGCCGCCATCTCGTTGAGCAGGACCTGGGCATGGCCCATGATGACGGTGAGGAGATTGTTGAAGTCGTGGGTGAGCCCTCCGGCCAGGCGACCGACGGCTTCCATTTTTTGAGCCTGCCGGAGCTGCTCCTCGCTTTGCCGCAGGGCTTCCTCCACGCGGGCGCGCTCTTGCCGTTCCTGCAGTTCTCTGATGGCGCGCTGGAGTGACGGCACGAGCCGCCCGAGTCGCTGCTTCAAAATGTAATCGGTCGCGCCTCGATGCATGGCGTCGATAGCCAATTCCTCGCCGAGGGTTCCGGAAACGAAGATGAATGGAATGTCGGGTCTGAGTTGTTGCGCGATCGAGAGGGCGGTGATCCCATCGAATCCAGGAAGAGAATAATCCGCCAGGATCAGGTCGATCTTCCCTGCTTTCAAGGCATCGACATAGGTATCTTGTCGATCGACCCGGCAGGTCTCGCAGGGAATGCCGCCTTCGTTAAGAGTCGCCAGGATCAGCTCGGCGTCGACAGTATTGTCTTCAAGCTGGAGGAGTCTCAGCGGAGTCGTCACAGCACCTCGGAGCGTATCATATTAGTTAGTGGATGCCGTCCCTTCGGGGGGCGGCTCATTGATCACACCCCAGAACGTGCCTAATTCCTTCACGGCTGTGAGAAATTGGTGAAACTCGACGGGTTTCACCACGTAGGCATTTGCGCCCAGAGCATAGCTTTCCGCCAGGTCCTTTTCCTCCCTCGAAGAGGTCAGCATGACGACGGGAATCGGACGCAGGCTGATGTCGGATTTGATGGTGCGGAGGACTTCGAGTCCGTTGATCTTGGGCATTTTCAGGTCCAGAAAGACCACGGCAGGATTGCCTTTGAGGCGGGATTTGAATTGCCCGCGGCAATAGAGATAATCCAGCACCTCTGCGCCGTCGTGGCACAGCACGACCTTGTCAGAGATATGCTCTTCTTCCATGGCCGCGAGTGCGAGTTCTGCATCCCGGGGATTGTCTTCGGCCAGTAAGATGGGCTTTGCGGCTGTCATGTGCGAGGCCTCCTGGTTGGGAGCGTGACAAAAAGCGTCGCGCCTTGGTCGGGGATTCCCTCAGCCCACACTCGCCCTCCGTGGCGATGGACGATGCGGCGCACATTGGCAAGGCCGATTCCCGTTCCTTCAAATTCATCTGCCCGGTGCAGCCGCTGGAAGACTCCGAACAGCTTGCCGAGGTATTGCATATCGAATCCTACTCCATTGTCGCGGACGAATACGGTGATCTCTCTCGCGCTCTTTTTCTCAAGTCCGATGGCGATCTTGGCGATGGGCCGCGTGCTGGTGAACTTGAGCGCGTTAGAAATCAGGTTCACAAACACCTGTCGAAGCATGGCGGGATCGCCCGGTACTTCCGGCAGTGTGTCGATTGTCCAGGATATTTCCCGTCCTTGCAAGTCAAGACGTAAATCGTAAAGGATCGTCTTGATGAGCTGATCGAGATTGACCGTTGTATGGAGCATTTCTTGACGCCCCATGCGGGAAAAGACGAGGAGGTCGTCGATCAATTGTCCCATCTGCTTGGCTGAGTCTGAAATCGTTTGGAGGTAGCGCGCGGCCTTGTCATTCAGGCTGTTGCCGACAGACTTGCTGAGAAGCGAGGCATATCCATCGATGTGCCGCAGCGGCGCGCGGAGGTCGTGTGAGACGGAATAGCTGAAGGCCTCGAGCTCCTTGTTGGCCGCTTCGAGGAGTTCTCCGCGGAGGTGGAGTTCCGATGCAACTTTGCGACGGGCGGTAATATCGTGTCTGATGAGGTAATAAACGGAGGCGAGGAGCACCAGTTGAAGCAACGCGCCTAAGGCCAAGAGCGCAATGGTATTGGTCGTGCTGAGTGTCGATTCGCTGAAACGGCGGCGCACGCTCTGCCGTTCGTCGACTTCCATTTCTCCGATGATCCGGTGAATAGCTGTGATCTCTCGTTTGGCGGCGCCTTCGAGCGCGATCCGTCGGACGGCTTCGAAGCCCCCCTTATCTCGCTTGGCGATCGCGCCCGTTTCCGCATTGATCTGCTGTTCGATCAGTCTCTGAAGGGTGGCGACTCGATTCTCTTGCAGTGGAAGCCCTGCGACGAGCTCTTTCAGATACTTCAGGTAAGTTGGTTTCTGTTCCGTGAGAGACCGGAAGCTCTTCAGATAGACGACTTCTCCGGTGACGAGATAGCGGCGATGATTGTTTTCAGCCTCATCCATCGCCTCATCTACGTTCGTCAGTAGCTGGAGAAGGTCGTGGCTCTTTGTATCCAGCCGGCTGTTTTCGATCAAGATGGTGGTATTACGGTAGGACACGGCTCCGATAATAAGAATGCCGATAAAAACCAGACTGAATCCTGCCAGAATCCGGTGTTCAATAGTCAGTTCGCGAAACCGTATAACCAGGGTCCGCTTAGCCGGCTGCGGCGGGCTAGGAGCCGAAGTGGAGCCTGCTCCTGGGGTAGGAACTCCAGCGATCTGAGGCAGCAGTGGTCGATCGCTCGTCACTGTGTCCATGGAACAAACAGGGTTGAAAGGTGTAGGGAAAATTTCGAGCACTCTACGCTCGGCGTTCACGAGCCGCAAGGTCTATTTTAGCAGAATCTGTGAAGGATGACCGATGGCTAGCCGCCAAGAGGCGGAATTGGAGGAAGGGCGGTAGCCGCAGGCGCGGGGAGATGGGAAAACATCATCGTCGCGGACACGACCCAATCGATGAACGGCTGCGGATAGATACCGATCAACAGCGTTCCGGCAAGGCCGACATACACCACGGCCTTCATCGGACCGGAAACCTTGATGGGCGAGGGGTCGATCGGCTCGGCAATGTACATTTTCTTCACGACGATCAGATAGTAGTACATGGAGATCACGATATTAACGAGCCCGACGGTAATCAGGGTATAGAGCCCTTCTTTGATGGCAGCTACAAAAATATAGATTTTGCCGATAAACCCGGCTAAGGGAGGCACGCCGGCCAGCGAAAGGAGAAAGAGGAGCATGGAAAACGCGAGGAACGGCGATCGACGATTAAGTCCGCTGTAATCGTTGATCTCTTCACTGCCGATGGCCTCACTCATGGCGATCACGACGGCGAAGGCTCCGATGTTCGCGAAGAGATAGGTGAGGAGATAGAACAGGATCGCATCGTTGCCCATCTTTGTGCCAGCGGCCAGCCCAATTAAGACGTTTCCGATTTGGGCGATGCCGGAATAGGCTAGGAGGCGTTTGATGTTCGTCTGGGCGATGGCGATGATATTGGCATAGGTCATCGAGAGCACTGAGACGGCCGCGAGCAAGAGCACCCACATGGGCTTGAAGGTGAACAACGCCACAAAGAATAGTCTGAGCAAGAGGGCGATGGCCGCGCCTTTGGGCGCAATGGAGAGAAAGGCTGTTACGGGCGTGGGTGCGCCATGATAGGTGTCGGGAATCCAGGAGTGAAACGGGACTGCGCCGATTTTGAAACCGAGCGCCGCGAAGATCAACAGGAAGCCGATGATCAGTCCGGGTGTGGCCGGTGCCGAAGCCATGTCTGAAAACACCAACTGACCGGTCTCTCCATAGACCAGGCTGATGCCGTAGGCTAAGAGGCCGGCGGCAAAGACGCCAAGAATGAAGAACTTCAGACCGGCTTCATTTGAAGCCAGGTCATCGCGTAGGTAGGCCACGAGGACATAGAACCCGAATGTGGAAAACTCCAGGGTGACGAAGAGGGACAGGAGATCGTTGGCGGAGGCCATAAACATCATGCCGATGGCGGACATGACGATCAGGAAGTAGTATTCCCCCCGGAAAAAGGTAAACCGGTTGACGTATTCGATGGAGGCGAGAATCACGAGAATGCTGGCCCCGACCACGAACATCTTAAAGAAGATGGCCATGCGATCGAGCACGAACATATTTTTGAAAAGGGCGCCGGATATTTGCGATATGTCGAACCAGGCGAGGCAACCCAGGGTGACGACGAGTCCCACAACACTGAGGTAGGCCAGTTGTTCTTTCGCCAGCCGCGGAAAGGCGAAGTCGACAATCAAGACCAGGCAGAGCCAGAGTGTGAGGACGATCTCCGGCAAGAGGAGAAGGAGATCGCTAATCGTCATGTTGAGTTCAAAGTTCATAGTGTCGACAGATACCTTATTGAGCCGCGCGTGAATCGGGGAGTTGCACGCCGCGGGTGGCCAACTGTTCGTGCAGCGCTGGCACCGGAGTTCCCAGGGCCGGGACAGCGGCCACCGGCATCACATGCGTAATTTTGGCGATCAGTGGATCGACTCCAGACCGAACGACGTTGTAGAGGTGCATGGGGAACAGTCCAAATCCGATGCTGACGGAGATCATGATCAGGAGCGGAAGACGGTCGACGAACGCCACGGCGTCATGGGAATGGCTATACTTCTGATCCATGGGGCCATAGAACAGGCTCCGCATCATCTTAAACAGGTAGGCCATCGTTAAGACGATGCCGAGCACTGCGACAACAACCTGGAGGGGATACTTGTTCCAGCTGCCGACGATGATCATGACTTCGGCGATGAAATTGATCGTGCCCGGCATGCCGATCGACGCCATGCACCCCACGACAAAGCAGGCGGAGATAAAGGGCATCTTGTTCGACAGCCCGCCGAGCGAGGGGATGTCGCGCGTGTGGGTTTGATCGTAGACCCAGCCGGCCATCGAGAAGAGCATGCCTGTGGCCATCGCGTGGGCGAACATATAGATCACCGCGCCGCTGAGGCTGATGTAGTCCAACGCGGCCATGCCAAGAAAGACATAGCCCATGTGGCTGGAGCTGGAATATCCGATGACGTACTTGGTGTCTTTCGCGTAGTACGCGACGAACCCGCCGTAGACAATGCTGAACATGCAGAGCACGGCCGCTATCGGCATCAGTTCCCGCGTCGTTTCGGGAAGGATTTCAAAGGCGACCCGGATGATCGAGAAATGGCCGAGCTTCATGAGCACGCCGGCGTGCAACATGCTGGTCGCGGCCGGCGCGGCGGCATGGCCCACCGGCGACCAGGAATGGAGTGGCCAGAGCGGCGCGATGGAGGCGAACCCGAAGAAAATCAGGACCCAGATGATCTTGTCGAGGGTCGTCCCCAACACCGGAATGTTCATGAGGGTGCTGGCATGTTCCCGGAGCACCAAGATATCGAAGGTGTTCAGGCCGGAATACTTGTAAATGAGCAGAATGCCCATGAAGGCCGCGACGGCAAAGGCCGAGAGGAATAGGACCAGCTTCATGGCCGCGTATTCTTTGCTGTTCGACCCGAAGTTGAAGATGAATCCCACGGAATCGCGTTGCTTCATGCCTTCCGGATCGGTCATTTCCAAATATTTTTTGGTGTGGCTGCCCCACATTCCCAAGAGGAGATACATCGGAATGACCGACATCTCATAGAAGAAGTAGAGGAAGAACAGATCTAGTGACATGAACACGCCAATGGTGGCGGCGGCCAGAATCAGAATCCAGATGTAGAATTCTTTCGCGCGGTCTTTGATGTGCCAAGACACGAAGATGCCGGCGAATAAGAGGATCGACGAGGCCAGGACCAGCGGTGTGCCAATGCCGTCGACGCCCAGATAGAGTGCAATGCCGAGTTGCCGCGACCACTCGAACCGTTGAATGAACTGATAGCCGCCTAACACAGGATCGTAGCTATAGAACAGATAGAGCGAGGCGATGAGCGAGATGAAGGCCGAGCCGGCGGCAATGCCGCGCACAAGAAGCGTCTGGCGGTTGGAGACGAAGATCAACGCCAGGGCACCGAAGAACGGAGCGAAAAGGATGTAGAGCAGTGCGTAGTCACCCATGGGTCTTAGTGATCCAATCGTTCAACAGAGTCAGTCAGCACGGCGACGGTTCCGTGATCGAGCCGGTCCACCAGCGCTTGGATTGAGCCGTTCATGATGTGCAGGAACGGGGATGGATAGAGTCCGATCCAGAGAATCATGACGGCGAGCGATACGGCAATGATCATTTCGCGGAACTGTAAATCGACCATCGTACTTTTCACGGCTTTCCCGAGAGGGCCCAGGATCGCCCGTTCGTAATACCACAGGAAATAGGCCGCGCCGAAGACGACGCCGGTGACAGCGAGCGCGCCGAAGATCCAGTTGGCTTTAAAGGTTCCGAGGAGAATCAAAAATTCTCCGACAAAGCCGTTCGTGCCGGGCAGGCCGATCGATGCGAGGCCGATCAACAAAAAGAAGGATGCGAGCAGCGGGACTTGTTGGGCTAGCCCGCCGAATGCCGACAAGTGAGTGGTTTGTTGTCGTGAGTAGAGAAACCCTGCAATAAAGAAGAGTCCCGCCGTACTGAATCCGAGGTTGATCATGGTCAGAAGACTGCCCTGGAGTCCTTGATAGTTGAGCGCAAAGAGCCCCATCATCACAAAGCCAAGGTGGCTGATGCTGCTGAATGCCAGCAGTCTGCGGAAATCGGGCTGGATCAGCGCCACGATGGCGCCATAGGTAATCGCGGCAATTCCCAGGCACATGATCACGGTCACCACGGTGTGGCTCTTTGCCGCTTCTGGCAGCAAGGGAATGCTGAATCGGATAAAGCCGAAGGTGCCGAGCTTGAGCCCGGCGAGGACGACGGCCATGCCGATCGGCCCTTCGAGCAAGGCATCGGGCAACCATGTGTGGAAGGGAAACACCGGGGCTTTGAAGGCAAACCCCATGAACATCAGCCAGAAAATGAGGATTTGCTGATCGACGGGAATGGGGACCGCCAGCAGGTCAAGGAGGTCGAAGGAGTAGAGCTGATCGGTATGGCGGAGGACGGCCCAATGATGAAAGTTCAGATCCAGCAGCGCAATGCCCACGAGCATGAAGACGCTGCCCAAGAGCGTGTAGAGCACATATTTCAACGCGGCATGATGCCGTTCTGCGCCTCCGCCCCAGAGCTTGATGAGGAAATAGCTCGGGATCAACATCAATTCCCAGAAGACAAAGAATAGAATCAGATCCAGCGAAACGAAAACGCCCATGGTCGTCGTTTCGAGAGCCAGCAGGCACATCATATAGAGTTTGACCTGGTGGCGAACGGTGTCCCAGGAATACACAATCACGAGCACCGTCAGGAAGGCGGTCAGCCCGACGAAAAGCACGCTGATACCATCGACAGCCAGGTGATAGCTGATTCCTAATGCCGGAACCCAGCGCATATGTTCGGCGAACTGCATTGCGGCGGAATCGGGGACGAACCGGAGCAGCACAAAGACGGCCAGGGCAAGCTCGACTAGACTAATCGTCAGAGCCGAGGTGCGAACCATGTCTTCATCATCCACGAGCCAGAGCACGGCCGCTCCGACGAACGGAAGAAAGAGGAGGCAGGAGAGGATGGGAAAACCGGCTGCGAGTTCTTCTAACATATTCGTTGTCCGACTCCGACGATTCCTTGGGCGTTACCTACTTTGCAGGATTAGCTGCACGACCAGGACCAGCAGAAAGAGGCCGGCGATAATGATGGCCGCGTAGTGATGGACCATGCCGCTTTGGAGCTTCCGTCCCTGGCGTGCGGCCAAATGGTTGCCGAAGCCAATTACATTGAGGCCGGCATAGACGACATATTTTTCGAGCCAGGTCGATCCGGCCGAGCCCCATTCGGCCATCTGTGCGACTGCGTTTACAAGTCCGTCGATCACCGTGCGATCGAACCAATCCAGGAATTCACCCAGGCGTTTGGTCGGTTCGACAAACAGAATGTCGTACAGTTCGTCGACATAGTATTTGTTCAAGAGCGTCGTATAGACGGCTTTGAAATTGGTTGCCCAGTTGTCCGCGGTCGAAGGACTCAGGCTATAGAGAAAATGAGCCAGGCCCCACCCGACCAGTGCGATGCCGGTCGCCGTTCCCATAAGAAGCAACGTGGTTGCGATGCTGGTTTCGTGTCCGCCGGCCACGCCTGCGACCGGGGCGAGGAATCCATGCAGCCAGCCGTGCTCCGGCGGGAATCCGAGAATCAGGCCGCCGAAGACCGAGAGGACGCCGAGCACCATCAATGGTCCCACCATCACCATCGGCGACTCATGGACATGCTCTTCCGTGTGATGGTCCATGCGAGAGGGGCCGTAGAAGGTCAGGTACGTGAGCCGGAACATATAAAAAGACGTGAGGAAGGCGCCGATTGCCGCCATTCCATAGAAAAGGTATTGGTGGTTGACGAACGCGTGCCCCATGATCTCGTCTTTACTCCAGAACCCGGCCAACGGCGGGATTCCCGCGATGGCGATGGTGCCGATGAGGAAGAGGCGATAGGTCCAGGGAATCTTCTTGGTGAGACCGCCCATTTTCCGGATGTCCTGCTCGCCCGAGAGCGCATGGATCACGGACCCGGCGGATAAGAACAAGAGCGCTTTGAAGAATGCGTGGGTCATGACATGGAAAACGGCAGCGGTATAGGCGCCGATGCCGCATGCGAGGAACATGTAGCCGAGTTGGCTCACGGTCGAGTACGCAAGCACGCGTTTGATGTCCGTTTGCACGAGACCGATGGTGGCAGCAAATAACGCCGTGCAGCCTCCGATGACGGCGACGGCTTGCATCGCAATGGGAGAGAGATCGAAGATCGCGTGGTTTCGGACGATCATATAGACTCCCGCCGTGACCATGGTGGCGGCATGAATCAACGCGCTCACGGGCGTGGGGCCTTCCATCGCGTCCGGCAACCAAGTGTAGAGCGGTAGTTGGGCAGATTTGCCGACTGCGCCGATCAAGAGACAGAGGGCGATGGCGGTGGCCATATCGGGCGAGAGCTGTCCCAGCTGAGCAAAGACTTTCGTGTAGTCGAGCGTCTTGAAATTGATAAAGATGAGGAAGATGGCCAGGAGAAACCCGGCATCGCCGATGCGGTTCACGACGAAGGCTTTTGAAGCAGCTTTGGCCGCGGAGACTTTATCGTAGTAGTAGCCGATGAGCAAATAGGAGCACAGGCCGACGCCTTCCCACCCGATGAACAGGACCGCATAGTTGTTGCCCATGACGAGCAGCAACATGGAGACCATGAATAGGTTCATATAGGTGAAGAAGCGAGTAAAGCCCGCCTCGCTGTGCATATAGCCGACGGAATACACATGGATCAAAAATCCGATTCCCGTGACGATCAGGAGCCAGACGCAGGTGAGCGGATCGACGAGATAGGCCAGGTTAATCGTGAGGTCCCCGCCGAAGATCCATTGATAGGCCACGACTTCATGGGTGGCGCCGGTGCGCAGGACATCGGTGAAGACGCCGATGACACAGAGGAATGAGAGCCCTACCGAACCCCAAGCGAGCCGGTGAGCGACCTCATGGGAGTACCGGCTGCCAAGGAGACCGTTGGCAATGACGGCCAGGAGCGGGAAGACCGGAATCAGTTTAATGAGCAGATCAGTTAAGTCCGACACGTTACCACTTCAATAGGTTCATTTCATCGACGTTGGTTGAGAGCTTCCCGCGGAACACGACAATGATGATGGCTAATCCGATGGCTGCTTCGCCTGCGGCGATGGCAATGATGAAGAGCGCCACCAATTGACCGGCCATGGATTCCAGATAGTGCGAAAACGCCACGAGATTGATGTTGGCGGCGTTGAGCATAATCTCGACGGACATCAGCACAATAATGAAGTTGCGTCTGATGAGCACGCCGAGCAGTCCGATGACAAAGAGGATTGCGCTGACGGCCACGTAGGCGGATAACGGAAGCATGCGTCAGTCTTTCCTCAGGTTGAGCGGTTTGGGCGTCTTGGCCAGCACGATCGCTCCGATAATGGCGCCCAGCAAGAAAACTCCCACGATTTCAAATTGCAGGAGATAGTCGCTGAACATCTTGATGCCAATGGCGGCGGTATCTCCATCCTGTAGGACCGCCACGGTCGGTGCGTTCCCTTTTGCGCCGGCAAAAGGCGACCGGAGCAGGAGATAGATGACATAGAGAGACCCCAGCACAGCCGGTATCAGGTAGTACATAAAGGTGGAATGAAAGTACCGTTCGTCGGTCTTGAGATTCAGCAACATCAGCACGAAGAGATAGAGCACCAAAATGGCTCCGGCATAGACAATCACTTGAACCGCCCAGAGAAATTCCGCATTGAGCAGGACAAAAAATCCCGATACATGCAGCAGGAGGGCGAGCAGGGCCAAGCCGCAGTGGACCGGGTTCTTGAGTGCCACGGTCATCGCGGCGGCCGCAATGCTCATAAGCGCGAAATACGAAAAGAAGACAGCAATCATCTGGATATCAGCTCAAATGCTTGGGAGTCGATTGTGTGGCTTTGACCACCGATTGAGGGAAATAGTATCGGTACTCACGACTCTCCTCGACATTTTTCTCCTGGTTGTGGGCATACAAATATTTTTTCGCGTCGGCGAGATGACGCTCGCCGATGTCGTACAGCCGCTTCTTGTCGAAGAGAAGGGTGCGTTTGTCGTGCGTGGAGAACTCGTACATTTTCGTCATGGCCAGCGCATTGACGGGGCAGGCTTCTACGCAATAGCCGCAGAACACGCATTTCGTGATGTCGATGTAAAACTCTGTCGCGTATCGTTGGAGTGGCCGGGCCGGGTCCTCCGCGCTGATCACTTTAATGCAGCGGGATGGGCAAGCGGCTTCGCAGAGATCGCAGCCCACGCAACGTTCGCGGCCGTCGTCGTACCGCAGTAGTGAGAGTGCGCCCCGATGGGTATCGGGAAGGGTCCGCTGTTCGCGCGGATACTGAAACGTGATCGGGCGATGGAACATGTGGCGAAAGGTCACCTTCATCGCATCCCAGATCTCATAGAAGAGGGCGGCGTGAAGGATCTTCTTGGTTACGGTGGATACGCTCATTGTCTATTCCCGCTCATCGATAGGAACATCAATTGTTGCCCTATGCTTTTTCGATGCTGACCCACGTTTGCTTAAAGGACGGCACTCCAGTTGTGGCGTTCACTTGCACGGCCATCAAATCTTTGACGGGCGGCTCGTTGAAATGCTCAGGGAAGAAACAGGTGTTCGGTGCCAATGAGTTGTCTGGCTGTACAGCCAATTGGAGTGAACCGCGCTCCGCCGTCACGCGCACTTTGGTGCCGTCTTGAAGTCCCAAGCGCTGCATATCGTCCGCATTCATCCGCAGCTTCCCGGTATTCGGCGCGATCTTGATCAGCCCAGGCGCTTCGGTCGACATTTTGCCTGAATGGGCGAGCAATTGTCCCATCATCAGCGCGAAGGGCCGCTTGGAATCGGTGACCGGCGCTGCTGCGCGATAGCGAGTCTTTATGTCCTCTGCGTATCCGTGTGTCAGATAGTGGTCTGGGGCCGGCGTCACTTTCCGAGGCTGGCCGAGATTATAGTATCCGGGCAAGAGCTTCATGATCTCGGCTTGAATGTCGTTGGCGGATTCGTATGTCCAGTTTGCGTCAAACGCGTTAGCCAGCGCGGTCATAATGTGCCAATCCGGCAAGCTCTCTCCGACGGGATCCATGGCTTGGCGTACTCGCAGGACGCGCCCTTCCAGATTGGTAAATGTCCCTTCCTTCTCCGCATAGGTGCAGGCAGGGAGGACAAAATGGGCCTGACGTCCAGTGTCGGTCAAAAAGGGATCTTGCACTACCAGCAGTTCAAGGCGTTCGAGGGCAGTGCGGACTTCAACGGAAGCGGGGAGTGTGGCCAAGGGGTTTTCCCCGATGATGTAGAGGGCCTTGATCTGACCGCTCTTGCAGCGCTTCAAAATTTCCATCAGGTTGGCGCCGGTTGCCGTGGCGGGCAGCGTGGTTTCCCAGGCCTTGCCGAACCGCTCGCGCGCCGTGGCATCGTCGTAATGGGCTTGACCGGGCAAGAATTCAGGCGCGACACCCATGTCGACGGCGCCCTGCTCGTTCGGTTCTTCCGTCACCGTGTTGACTCCGCAGCCGGGCTGGCCGAGTTTTCCGGTGATCCAGGCCAGGTCGATCAGCTTCAGCACATTTTGGTAGCCGTCAGGCCGCCGCACGATGCCCTCGGCGCAGAGGAAAATGGACCGAGGAGATTCGGCCATGATGGCGGCAATCTCGCGATAGGTGTCGACGGAAACCCCGGTGTGTGCGGCAATCTGTTCCAGCGAAAGGTTGGCCACAGCAGCCTTCAAGGCTTCATAGGCTTTCGGGTGTTTGCCGGTGGCCTCTTCATCGACAAGGTCTTGCTCGATGGTGGCTTTGACGAGGCCATCGATCACCCATCCCTCGGTGCCTGGCTTGATCAGGAACGGATGAGAGGCTAGCTTCCCGATGTTGGTGATGGTGGAATCGAGGACCACCACCTGCGTCTTGTACACCCGTATGGCTTCCTTGATCCGGACGGCGGTCAGGGGATTGGTTTCGGTGATGTTGGAGCCGATCACCAGAATGGCCTTGGCTTTGGTGAGATCTTCCCAGTCGTTGGGAGTCCGGCCAAAACCCAGGGCATGGCGCGAGGCATGGACGAAATTCATATGGCCGTAGCGGGCACTGCTGTCGAGCTGATTGCTGCCGAATACGGTCCGCATGAGCTTTTGGAACAGATAGAGTTCTTCGTTCGTGCAACGGGCAGTAATCAGCCCAGCGATTGCGTTCGCGCCGTGCTTCTGCTTCATCTCGGTGAAGCGATCGACGACCTGATGCATGGCTTCGAGCCAGGGTTTGGGCAGAAGCTGATTGCCTTCGCGCACCAGCGGCTGAGTGAGCCGAGTGTTGCTGTCGAGATACTCGAATCCAAACCGCCCGCGCACACAGAGTCCGCCGTGGCCTTTCGCGGTTTCCTCGCGATCGCCCCATTTGTTTTTCCACGACAAGGGCGAGGTGACCCGGATGACTTCAGAATCCTTGGTTTCCAAGTAGAGCTGGCAGCCATCACCACAATAGTTGCAGGTGCTGGCGGTCTTTTTCATCTGCCAGGGCTTGTACAGGTACTTCGAATACTTGTTCGTGATCGCGCCGACCGGGCACACGGCGAGACAGTCGCCGCAGAATTCGCAGGACAGCGGGAGGTCGCCTTTGGCGACGACTTGGTTGAATCCGCCTTTTTTCATGAATTGCAGGGCATCGATCATCAAGACATCTTTGCAGACGTTGATGCATTCGGCGCAGGCGATGCAGCGATTCATGTTGAAGTCGAGGACCAGGCTGCGGGTGTCTTCCGGAATGAATTTCTGTTTCGCGCTGGCCAGATTAGTCACGCCGTGTTGGAACGCCATGTCTTGGAGTTCGCAATGACCGTCCGCGTCGCAGACCGGGCAATCCAGCGGATGGACCGAGAGATGTTTTTCAACGGCTTTTTTGCGCGCGAGGAAAAGGTCTTCCCCCTCCGTCCGGATGATCATTCCAGCGGTGGCTTTGGCCGTGCAAGAACGAACTGGAGCCTTCTTGCCTTCCTGCATGACCAGGCACATGCCGCAGGAACCGAACGGGTCGAAGGTATAGTGGTAACACATGGCCGGGATGATCTTGCCCGTGCTGGAAATGACATCGTACAGCGAAACGCCGTCTTTGGCGGTGACGGTCTTCCCGTCGATGCTGAGCTCGATCGATGTCGCTTCGACGTCCGGATTGGTGGCTGGCTTCAAGCCCATGGTTCGGATCCTTGCCTCTCTCTGACTATCGGTCGCATTCGCCCATGACGATATCGTACGTGCCAAACAGGGTGATGGCGTCCGCGATCATATACCCGCGCGACATATAATCAAACGCTCCCATATGGATAAAGGAAGGGGAGCGGATTTTCAGACGATAAGGCTTCCCTCCGCCCGTGCTGACGATGTGGAATCCCAACTCGCCTTTGTGCGCTTCCGTTCCGCAGTAAATTTCTCCTGGAGGGGCGTTGAAGCCCTGCGAGAAAAGTTTGAACTGCTGAATCATCGATTCAAGATTGGTGAAGACCCGTTCCTTCGGCGGCAGGGTGACGCTCGGGACATCCGCCATGATCGGGCCTTCCTGCATTTGCTCAAGGCATTGCCGGATGATCTTGACGCTCTCATACAGCTCCATGACCCGGATCCAATAACGATCATAGGTGTCGCCGTTTTTTCCGACGGGCACACTGAACTCGCATTTTGGATAAGCCGAATAGGGCTCATATTTGCGCAGATCGTAATCGACTCCCGATCCGCGCAGGGTCGGGCCGCTGAGCCCGAAGCTGACGGCATCTTCCGCCGAGATGACTGCCACGCCTTTGGTCCGTGCGACCCAGATGCGATTCGTCTCCAGGAAGACAATGTACTCATCGATCTTGGGCGGGAAGTAGTCGAGAAACTGCTTGAGTTTGTCGAGTAAGGACGGTGTGAAATCCCGCTCGACGCCGCCGATCCGGTACCAGCTGGTGGTCAGCCTGGCGCCGCACAATTCATCGAACCAATCCAGCAGAATTTCCCGGTCGCGGAAGCAATAGAAGAACACGGTCATGGCGCCGATGTCGAGCGCCTGGGTCCCCAGCCAAAACTGATGGCCGATGATGCGCTGCACTTCCGCCACAATGGTGCGGAGATACTCGGCACGATCCGGCACCTGGAGATTCATTAGTTTTTCGACGGCGCGGCAATAGGCGAAGTTGTTATACATCGCACAGACATAGTCGAGCCGGTCTGTATGGGGAATGAACTGGTGATAGGTGCCGTCTTCAGCCAGCTTCTCGACGCCGCGATGGAGGAAGCCCAACACCGGCGTCGATTTGACGAGCCGTTCACCTTCCAGCTCCAAAATCACTTTAAGAACGCCGTGGGTGCTGGGATGCTGCGGCCCCATATTGAGAAGCAGCTCCTCAGTTCGGAGTGTCGGGAGCGATTCGCTCTCCGGATGCTCCGGGTCGACTTTATAGACGGTCGTTCTCTGGTCTTCAAACGCCATGGCTCGTCTCGTTCCTACCGTGGCACTTCGTCAAGAAAATCGAAGGTATCCCGCCAGCCTCTGCCGCGGAGCGGAAAATCTTTCCGGAGCGGGTATCCTTCAGTGTAATCGTCGGGCATCAGGATGCGGCGCAGGTCCGGGTGATTGCGGAAGCGGATGCCCATCATGTCGTAGACTTCGCGCTCCATGAAATCGGCGCCCTTCCAGATGTCGGTCAAGGAGTCGACGATACAATCCGACTCGGGTACGCGGGTCTTGAGCCTGATCCGCTGACGTTTCCTGATCGCGTAGAATTCCCAGACCACTTCGAAGCGCTCTTCGTCATCGGGCCAGTCGACGGAGCTGACATGGACGATATAGTCGAAGTCCATTCCCGGGTCGTCGTGCAGAAACTGGGCGACTTCGTGAAGCGTCTCTCGCGTGACGGTCACGGAGACCTCTCCGCGCCATTCCGTCGATGACACAAAGCCTATGGGAAACGTGTCTTGAACCCGTTGAGCTAATTGGTGCATCGTGCCATTCCTAAGCGGGCACACTGGTTTTGACCTGGTCAGGCTGTTTCACAAACACTCGTTTTTGCATGATGCGTTCTTGCAATTTCAGAATGCCGTCGAACAACGCTTCCGGCGTGGGTGGGCACCCTGGAACATAAATATCGACGGGGACAAACCGGTCGACACCCTGAACGACGCTATAGCTGTCGTAGATATTGCCGGATGTGGCGCAAGATCCCATGGCGATGACGTACTTAGGTTCCGGCATCTGGTCGTAAATCTTCCTGATGACGGGGGCCATGCGCCGGCAGACGGTTCCCGCAACAATCATCAAGTCGGACTGCCTGGGAGAAGCGCGGAAGACCCCTGCTCCATAACGATCCATGTCATAGCGGGACGACACCGCGGCAATCATTTCAATCGCACAACAGGCCAAACCGAAAGTCATGGGCCAGAGCGAGCCTTTGCGTGCCCAATTTACGGCTTTTTCGACAGTGGTCGTAATGACATCGGGGGAGCCGTCCTTGTCCGGCCGCCCCAGTTGGATCAGTCCCATTCAAGAGCCCCTTTTCGCCAGGCGTAGACATACGCGACTAGGAACAATGCAATAAACACCAGCATTTCTACCAGACCAATGATTCCGAGTTTTTCGAATACGACGGCCCAGGGATACAGAAAAATAACTTCAATGTCGAAAATCACGAACAGCATCGCAAACACGTAATATCGAACGGGAAATGGCATGCGAGCATCTGAAAATGGTTCGGAGCCGCACTCATAGGTCGATAGCTTTTCCGGTTCGGGATATTTCGGCTGTACGAAATAGCTAAGCACCAGTGTGACGACCCCAAATGTCAGAGCAATGAATATAAATAGAAGTATGGGGAAATACCTGGTGAGATACTCGAGCAGAAGGTCAAAGCCGGTCATCGTTCCCATCTCGCAAGATGTTGAACTGGAAAGAAGAGTAGGGATCTTAGTTCTGTGGTCCGAGGGATAGCAAGCGGACAAAGGACCTACAGAAATGGACCCGAAAGCCCTACCCCTCTACCCCGTGGCATATACGTATGAAAGAACGAACATTTCTCACTGATCGACTGGTCTCTGAGGGGTATGAGTTGGTCTAAAGGAGTGGGAATGAATAACTCGGTATTCTATTTTGGTAGTCGAGGTAAGCGAGACGCGGCGGGCATTCGAAGCTGAGTTGGAGGAGTTCCTTGGGAGACATCCCATTCTGCTTCCAGCGGGGAAAAGGCTTTTGACTTCCGTCGCCGGTGGATTTGGGTTTCGATCCGCGGTTGTTTCGGTGGATCGGGATTATGCGGTGCGTTAGGAGGCGTCATGTCATTGGCTGTTGAGTCATTTTAAAGAGAGCGCGCCGATCTAGTTTTTGTACGATAGCACCTTACAAAAACCTCCGTCAAACTACTGTGCAATCAGGAGAAATTCTTGACTATACCCTATTATTTGCTATGGTTTGCGAGGACTCACGAGTCTCAACCAAGGACAACATTATTATGAAAACGACGACGTCTCTTTTCTTGGCCCTGACATTGGGTGTGGGTGCGGTGTCGGCTGGAGCCCAGCCAGTTGATACGAGCACCATACGATTCGGGGAAAGCGCCTTGGCGTTTGCCGAGGGAGCGATTCAAAAAACAACGCCTCGCGATGGCATCGTGAATCTTATTACCGGTGACAATCAGTCGACTGGCGATCGGATGATTTTGGGGCAACATGATGCGTTGTATCTCAAGCTCAATAATCCTCAGGGTGCCGCGCCCGGGGATCTGTATACCGTCTATCGTCGAGTGCGGAAGGTCTTTCACCCGGCCACCGGCGAATATTTGGGGTTTGTCGTTATTCGGTTGGCGGTGGTGGAGGTCACGCAAGCGGATCATGCTTTGACGACGGTTGAAGTTATACGGAACTATGGAGTTATTGCTCCTGGCGATCCCGTGATGCGTTTTGTGCCTCCAGTTTCTTCGGAAGAGCCCAGCCCAGCGAGCGATGTGGCAGAACTTCGTGGAATGATTGTCGAGCTTCAGGCCGATAAGCCTATGACTCTTGTGTCGCAGTTCGATGTGGTCTATCTCGACCATGGAAAGGGAGATGGGCTCAGGAGCGGGGATCTGTTGGAGTTGCATCGACACAGCCAGGGGCTCCCGCCTCGAAAAATAGGACAATTAAAAGTACTTGCGACGGAGGATCGGACGGCGACAGCTATGATCCAAAGCGCGACGACTAGAGTCATGAAGGGAGATCGGTTCAAGCTCGCAGGGCATTCTTTGCCGGCGGTTATGCCTGTCGAGACGCCTGTTCAGCCGCTGTCTCAATTCAAGTCTCCCCACATTGAAAAGACGGCGGCAGCGGTTCCGCCCGATCTCGTTGCCAGAAAGTTGAGAGTGCAAGATGCGGCAGGAGAGAGCCGGTTGAATCTTGGCGAGATCACGAATTTTCTCCGGTACGATTCTGGAGAAGCTTCAATCAGGCCTGAGGGATACAAGGTTTTGGATCAATTGATCGAGTATTTACACACCAGCGAGGATGCCCGAATGATCCGAGTCGAGGGCCATGCCGATAATATCGAGATTGGCCCTGCCTTGAAATCGCGGTATCCGAGCAATTGGGAGTTATCCAAGGCCCGTGCGAGTGGTGTGCTTCGCTATCTGGTTGAAAAAGGCGGGTTGGATTCGGCCCGGCTGGCCTCCGTTGGGTATGGCGATGGCCGCCCCGCTGCGACGAATGCAACGGAAGAGGGCCGCACCAGTAATCGTCGCGTGGAGATCTTGCTCTATGCCCCAACCCCAACGGACGCTCAGGCTCCGCAGTCGGCGATGCCCAACAGTGCGGGCAAGCCCGATAACGATTCAGCCAGCTTGAGTGCGAAAGGTCACGGCGATTTGGCAGCGCCCGCCTCAATTGGGCAGGATGCGATTGCCGATTCCTCTATCTCTCCTGCCAATGCGTCGGACGCACTTCCGGCAAGCGATAGTCCCGGAACGCTCAGTCTTCCCGATTCTGCAAGAACGCCGGGCATCTCGGATCCGGCTGCGCAAGATCCAGCCGCACCGACTGGCCGGCCGCTCGAATAATATTGTGTTCCATGGGTAGGCGGTTTCCCATCCGTCTGCCCATGGAACTGCTTTTCGACGACCGTTTTCCCTCCTCTCCTCCCATTCATTGTTCTGTCTTTCGGCGCGCTGTTAGAATGCGCCATGTCTACTGAATCCCCTCGCGATATTGATTGGTCGAACAGCTCTGTTTTTGCCGATGTGATTGTTCCGCGGCATGTGACGAAGACGTTCACCTATCTGGTTCCTCCAGCGCTTATAAGCCGAATCGGAGTTGGTCAGCGGGTGGTCGTGCCGTTTGGCCGGACGATGTTGGATGGGGCTGTGGTGAGGCTGACTCACGATCTTCCGAGCGGAGTGAGCCCATCTCAACTCAAGGCGATTGTTTCACTGGCCGAAGCCAACGGCCCGTCCGGGTTCCCTCCCGGGATGTTTGAGCTCTCGTGGCAGGTGGCGGAGGAATATATTGCTCCATGGGGGCAGTGTTTACGGCTGGTGGCTCCAACCACCCGCGCGGTTCCCCAACCGAAGCGGTGTTACGTGGTGACCCCAGAGGGGCGTCTGGCCTTGGAGCAAGGGAGATGCTCGGAAGTGTACGTGCCGCTTTTGAAGCGTATCGCTCGCAGAAAAAGTGGGCTTTCTGCTTCGACCATTCAGGCCGCTCGCCAAGGGGCCGACCGTCAGGCTCTCGCGTTTCTCGAAGCCCAGCAATGGATTCTTAAGAGTGAAGCTGCAGTTTCCAAACGACCTACTCGTCTCCGCGATGAAAAGGAAGCCCCCGAGCTTGCCGCTGGTGAGCTTTTTCCCCTCCCTGCACCAGACGCTGAGGTTGTGCAACGGATCCAGGCGCTCTTGTCGGCTGGTCAGCCAACAAGAATTCTGATCGATGGGGTGTTGGGTTTTCGCGTCGGCATTATGGCGAGAGCGATTCAACTTGCGCTGGATGGAGGACGGTCCGCTCTCATTATTATCGGCGAAGTCGTTCGGGCACAGTGGTTGGCACAGGTCCTTCGAACTGTCACGAAACTCCCTGTAACGCTTCAGGCGCGCCGGCTTTCAGGTGTCGATGAAGATTCGAGCGGATCGACGACTCCGCAGATTGTTGTCGGGACTCGGTCAGCGATCTTTTATCCCCTTCGATCGGCCGGGCTGATTTGGGTCGATGGAGAAGAGGATCCTGCGATGAAGGAGCCGAAGGAACCGCACTACCATGTACGAAAGGTTGCCTGGATGCGGGCACAGCAGGAGGACGCGCTGCTCGTCTATGGATCGGCGCATCCGTCTTTGGAGGTGATCGATACGGGCGAGATCGAACGGTTTGCCCAAAAAAGAGAGGCTGACAGCTTCCCGTCCATTGAGCTGATCGATATGAGTCGAGAGTTTGGCGGATTGCCATTCAGTCCGCCACTTCTTGCCGCGCTGCGCGCGGCTCTACTAGAGCAAGGTCGAGCAGTCTTGTTTCTGAATCGACGGGGTTATGCCGGTGCGCTGGTTTGCCGCGATTGCGGATGGGTGCCTCGCTGCCCTTCCTGTGCCGTTGCCTTCGCCTACTATCGAGAATCCGTCCGGCTTGCCTGCCGCTATTGTGGGAGAAAAGAAGCATTGCCTGAGACCTGTGTCGCCTGTGGCGCGTCCCGCTTGAGCCCGATTGGAGAAGGAACGGAGCGGATCGAACAGGAGGCGCGCCGTCTCTTTCCCGAGGCGCGAATTATTCGGGTCGACCGTGACACTCTTCGGGGGGTGGCGGCGACCCGGCAATTGTGGCAACAGGTGCGAGCCCGTACATGGGATATTTTGATCGGGACACAGACGCTGTTTCAGCGTGAGCCGGTGCCGCCGGTCGGTCTCGTCGGGATTATTGATGCCGACTCCGGCTTGCACCTCCCAGATTTTCGAGCGGCCGAGCGGACCCACCAGTTGTTGGTCGATGCGGTGAATCTTGCGAAGCCAGCTCCTTTAGGCGGACGTGTGATTGTACAAACGTCTTTGTCAAACCATCATGTGATGCAAGCCATCGTGGCTCGCGATCCGGCGAGATTTTACAATGAGGAAATCCAGGCGCGTCGTTTGTTGGGATATCCGCCTGTTCAGCACCTCATCTATTTGACCGTGTCAGGGAAAGATCGGCGGCTGACCGAGTCTGCGGCTCAGCGATGGGTGAGTGAGTTACACAAGACTCTATCAATTCGTCCACCTGCGACAGTATCTGGATCGGCCTCGGTGCAGCCAGGCCTATCGGCTGTTCCACAGAGTCATGGGATCGTCGTACTGGGACCGGTGGCGGCGGTTGGTGTCGGCCCGGCGGGGGTGCATGGATGGCACATCATGGTGAAAGGTGGAGATCGCACGGCGATGCGGGACGGAGTTCGCCGGTCGCTCGAAACAATGGAACGAGCGTATCCAGGACGGACCTTCAAATTTAGCGTGGATGTCGATCCGATCGATATGGGGTAAATGTCTATCGCTTTTTCTGTCGAGAAGACCGTGTGGTTGGTTCAGCGGTGGAGGGGATGGCTGGGGGTGCCGGTGCTTCTGGCTTGCGTTTAAACAGGCCGTAGGAAAAGGACATCCAAAAGACCGACGAGAACAGGCCAAGGACCACCGCGGAGAGGATGGTACCCATTTCTTCATCGGAGGGTGCTACCGCCGCTGATTTGAGCTGGAGCATCAGTTGCAGCGGCCATGCAAAACTTTCCAGCCCGAGCAACAAGGTTGACCAAGCCCAAACTTCCGCGATGGCGCGGCATTTCCAGTATAAGAATACTGCGATGAGCAGCGCCCACAGAGCAACGAGCCACGGTGAGAACGTACCCCAGAGCAACCAAAATCCTATGACGACGACGAGTGTGCCGAGGCCGATGTTCAGCAGAAGGATTCTTTGAGTGGGTGGAAGCATGAGGGCGGCAGTGTGCCGGGCAGGACGCCGTGATGTCAATGTGGGATGAATGAAAGATACGCTAGTAACTGAGTTCTGACTGCGCCGCATCCAGCAGCGTCTGCATATCGAACGGTTTCTGAAGGGTTCGTCGGGCGCCCAGCATTTTCGCGACATCGAGGAAGTTCAAGATGCCAATCATATCGCTGCCGCCGGTAATGGCGATCACTCGCGACGCCGGGAATTCACGACGCAGGGTCATGATGCTTTCGAGCCCGTCTTGGTCCGGCATCAGAATGTCCATGATCACAAGGTCAGCGGGCTTGGTCCGATACCGCTCCAGGCCTTGCTTCCCGTTGCTGGCTTCCTGGACGTCGTATCCCGCCTGTTCCAAGGTTTCTCGGATCAATTGGCGGATTTGATCTTCGTCGTCAACGACTAGGACTGATGGCATCGTGTTCCTCAACAAGTTCGCGGGCGAGTTCACGGTATTGCCGATGGACGGACGGAGTTTCAGAGGCCGCTTGGTCGAGCACCTGTCTGATGGTGCGAGCCAGATCCTGCAGCATCAGCGGTTTTAGCGCATAGCGTGTTAATCCTTGAATGTGCTTGGCCTCTTCGGTGAGGGTGTGTTCCGATCCCGAACAGAGAATGATAGGAAGGTCGGGGCGTAATTGACGACAATCCTTGGCTAGGGAAAGGCCGCTCATATTCGGCATCGTTACGTCGGTGATCAGAAGGTCAAACCGCTGGGGGGCCATACGAAACGCTTGTAACGCTTCCGAAGCACTCATGCGCACCACGGCGTAGTATCCCAGCGACTCTAGCATCTCCCCTCCAAAACGGGCAAGGGATTCCTCATCGTCGACAAAGAGGACGCACTCATGCCCTTGCGGAAGCGGTTCGTCGGTGTTGAGGCCGACCGGCGCGGTGTTCTGGGAGGGGATAATCGGGAGATACACTTCGATAGTCGTGCCGGTTCCAGAGGCGCTGTCTACAAAAATGCTTCCCCCATGGGCGGTGATGATGCCATGCACGACCGCGAGACCCATGCCGAGCCCTGTGCCAAGATCCTTGGTGGTAAAGAAGGGATCGAACATGCGTTCCTGAATATCGGGCGGGATTCCTTCTCCCGTGTCCTGGACCATCAGTCTCGCATAGGCACCGGGTTCCAAACGAGCTTGGGGGCCGACTCGCAATTGTTCAACTTGGACTTCTTCCAGCGCGACCGTCATGGTTCCGCCTGTTTTCTGCATCGCGCGCAACGCATTCTCCACAAGATTGAGCAGCATTTGATGCATCTGGGACGAGTCGGCGGAGACCGGCGGCGTCGGCACATGGATGCGTTCATTGAGATGAACCCAGGAAGGGACCAGCGGCCGGAGCAGCTTCAGCGACTCCTTGACGAGAATGTGCAAGGAGAGCGGGCGTTTGAGGTGTCGCCTTTGCTGGCTGAAAGTGAGGAGCTGGTGGACCAGATCGCGGGACTTTCGCCCTGCGGCAATAATCTGATCGAGGTGCCGTCGGACCTTGTGATCTTTGGAGAGGGCTTTGAGAGCCAGTTCACTGAATCCTAGGACGGCGGTCAAGCTGTTATTGAACTCATGGGCGATCCCGCCCGCCAAGGTTCCGATCGCTTGCATCTTTTGGAGATGCTGCGTTTGCGTGAGGAGATGCTCTCGCTCTTGTTCCGCCTGCTTGCGGGCCGAAATCTCTTCGTGCGTGACGACTAATCCGTCCCAGGGGCCATGAAGCGGCATGACGGTCATGGCAAACCACCGCGCTTCAGTGGGAAGCTGGCACAGGTACTCGAGGGAAAACCGGTCGCGAGCTCCTGTTCGGACGGCTTCGATTCCTTCAAGTGCATGCTGCGCAGTGTGATCTCCCCCTTGGGCTGCATGCTTCAGGCTGGCAAGGTAGTTGTGTCCCGGCGAGATCGGGGTCGCTTCGCCGGCGACCGCCTGTCCGAATTGCCGCCAGGCGGTGTTGACGGCCGTGATCTGGCCGGTATGGTCGAGCACAGCTACTTCAGCCGTCAGGGAATCGAGCACCGCCTGATTCAAGGCGTCCTTCTCACGCAGCAGTTCATCTAGAGCTTTGCGAGCGGAGATGTCCACGATGGTGGCGAGGACATGCACGCCGGTCGATGTGCGAAGCGGGGCGAGTCCGATTTCAACAGAGACGGTCGATCCATCTTTTCTTCGCGCGAGAAACTCACGGCCGACGCCCATCGGACGGGCGATTGGCGAGGAGAGGAAGCCTCGGCGATGATCGGCGTGGCTGGATTTGAATTCTGCTGGCACCAGGCTGTCGACCGAGCGGCTGATGAGTTCGCCGGGGCCGTAGCCGAAGATCTTTTCGAGCGCCGTATTCGCCAGCGTGATCGTTCCGTCCTCCGAGGTCAGGAGAATGCCGTTTGGGGCGGATTCCACCACCAGCTGAAACTGAAGATCACGTTCCTTCGCGATCTCCTCGATCAGCCGGTAGTCGGTCAAGTCTTGCACCGTGCCCGACATACGAATCGGCTGATGCGCCTCGTTGCGTGTGACCCGGCCTCGGCATCGAACGAAGCGGATGTCTTTGTTCGGCCGGACAATGCGGCAGTCCACATCGTATGGCGCATCGGACTGCAGCGTGTTCTCGACGGCTGCAAGCACACGGTCGCGATCGCCTGGATGGAGCGCGGATGTGAAGGTGTCATATGTAGGGGCTAGGGAGCCCGGCTCATAACCGAAGATCCGGCATTGTTCATCGGACCAGAGTTCTGTTTGGTCGAGCAGGTTCCATTCCCAACTGCCGAGGTGGGCGATTGCCTGAGCCGACTGGAGATGAGCTTTATGATCTTCGGGGGTGGCGTCGACGGGAATGTCTTGGGACGTCGCCGAGAGCCGGAGAAGGATGGAGGCGTTTCCTTTCCAGAGCACGAGTGAGGTGGAGACCGTAGCCGAGACGACTTTGTGGGGTGTGGGCGAACCCAAACAGACGAATCGTTCTTCGTAAGAGGTGCAGGGATTCTCTGAGCCGTGTAGGTGCTGCAATCGTTGTCGCGCGGCCTCTTGCTGGTCATGAGGCAGTATCGCCGCCAGAGGGCTTCCAATGAGTTGTTCAGGAGCAGTGGCTCCGAGCAGCCGAATTCCGGCGGCATTGACGTAGACGATGCGGGTATCTTCGCCAAGTACCAGAATGGCCTCAGTCATACGCTCAGCTAGCAGGTGCGAGGGATCGTGCTGGTGCTTGAGGGCCTCTTCGGTCTGCTGTCGTTGAGTGACATCGTTCATCACCCAAATAAACTGGATCACAGTTCCTGCCCGATTCTTGACGGGAGAGAGTGTGACTTCGTTCCAGAATGGCGTGCCGTTCTTCCGATAGTGGCGGACGATGATGCGGCGAGCCCGGTTGTCCTGAAGAGCCAGCTCGATTTTCTCAATGGCGGTTCGGTCGGTGTGGGTTCCGTTCAAGAAGTGAGTCGATTGTCCCAAGACCTCGCTCTCTGCGTAGCCGGTCAGAAGCCGGAATGCTGGATTGGCTTGGATGACCGGATGGCGGGGAACGGACGCATCGGTGACCAGCACGCCGGAGTTGGTGGCGGCAATCACTCTCGATTGAAGAAAGGTGCGGCGTCGTTCACGAACGAAGGCCCAGAGCGCGGCTCCAGAAAGAAAGGCGCTGCCGAATAAGAGGCTTTCGGTTACATCCATGCTGGACTCCACGTCGGGGCCAGGTGCGGCATGCGGGAGTTTTTGTGCGCGCCGTTGCGGTCTGCTCGAGTCTCGATGCTCAGGCGCGAGGGGTCCATCAACAAGAGGAAAAGGAATCGATACAGAGAAGAGCCAAACAGCATTGCCGAGGAACAGTCACAAGAGATAGGGGGAAAAGCGACCATAGATTATGGATAAGTATAAAGAACATCGTGCGAATAGCCTAGAGATAGATGTGTCGTCGAAGCATAAAAATAGGACCTACTGAAGTAGAGCCGTCCGACTCCAGCTAATGTTTTCGTTTTGCGAAAAACGCAGCGGCTTGAGTGCGTCTGGTGACACGCAGTTTTTGAAAGACATTGGCCAAATAATTCTTGACTGTTTTATCGCTGAGATTGAGGGCGGTGGCAATTTCTTTATTGGTCTGACCCTCTGCCACGAGCGCCAGCACGCGTTCCTCTTGTGGGGAGAGCGGCTCGGTGCCGGGAGGAGCGGAGCCCGTGCCGATCTCTCGCAGCCATTTGAGCGCCCGTTCGGTGACGCTGGGGTCGAGAATGGAGTGGCCTTCCGCCACGGTCTGCACCGCGCGGAGCAGCGCGGCCGAATCGATTTCTTTCAGCACATATCCGTGGGCACCCGCTAACACCGCGGCGAGGACTGAATCGTCGTCGGCGTATGAGGTGAGGAAAATGACGCGTGTGTGTGGGTAGGCCGCGAGGATTTCCCGGCAGGCATCCACGCCGGAGCCGTCCGGCAGGCGCACATCCATCAAAATCACATCGGGTTTCAATCGTATGGCGTCTTGCACGGCGGCGGTGGCCGTGGAAGATTCTCCGATCACCGCGACGTGATCGTGCTGGGTGAGGACGGTGCGGAGTCCGACCCGGACAACCTCATGATCGTCGACGAGCAGCAGTCGAATCGCATTCGCGTTCACTTTCGGCATGGCGGGTCTCCTTTGGTAAATCGATGGTGATGCGGGTGCCGCGTTTGGGAACGGACTTGATGATGAAGCGTCCGCCGACCTTGCGGGCTCGCGTGGCCATGTTCGCCAGTCCGTGCCCCACTCCGCGCATACTGGCGGACTCGAACCCAATCCCATTGTCGACGATGGACAAGCGAATGGACCGGGCTAGCGATTTCAATCGGACCGTGGCTTTCGTGGCCTGCGCGTGGCGGAGGCTGTTACTGATGGCTTCGCGTACGATGTTCAACAGATGAAGGGCCTGTTCGGTGGAAATGCCGCTAGCCGCTCCTTCATCGACCGTGACGGTATAGCGGAGCGGATGGGGGGCTGTGAGCATGCGCACCATCTCTCGCAGCGCGGAAGGGAACGTGCTCCCTTGGAGGACTTGCGATTCCAGCCCGGCAATGAAGTTTCGGACCTCGCTCATGACGTGGTTCAATTGCCCGATGGCCTTTCCCATGGTCGCGACGGCTTTGGGGTACTGCTGCTGCGTCATGAGCGGCGCACAGGCTTCCAGGCCGAGCCCGACGGCATAGAGGGATTGAAGAATGCCGTCGTGAAGGTCTTGGCTGATGCGCTCGCGCTCATCGAGCGCGGCGCGCAGGTCGCGTTCCCGTTGCCGCAGTGCTTCTTCGATCCGCTTTCGTTCGGTGATATCGGTGGAGGCGCCGAGCACCATGGTGGTCTGACTCGTTTCATCGAGAATGGGCCGCTTGACGGTTTGCAGCCAGCGCACGGTTCCCGTGGCATCGGTGATCCGCTCTTCCGGGATGAATTGCTCGTGAAGGTGGTCCATTACCTCGCGGTCTTTGCGCAGGAAGAAGGCGACTTCCTCGGCATTCCGATTAAAGTCCGCGTCAGTCTTTCCGAGCAAGTTGTCGACGGTTGTGCCATACGCGTCGGCGATGGCTTTGTTCACAAGGGTGAAGCGCCCGTCGCGGTCTTTGGCGAAGATGAAGTTGGGATTGGTGTCGATGATTTGTCTGATGAAGGCATGGGACCGCCGCAGATCTTCTTCGGCGCGCATCCGTTCGGTGATGTCGCTTCCGACCGTGATGAGGCATTGCTTGCCGTTCATCTCCACGAGGTCGGACGAGACCAAGACATGGCGGAGGTCCCCGGATTTGGTGCTGAAGGTCATTTCCTCATTGCGTATCGGACCGGGCGTTTGCAATCGCGTGATCAACCGATCCCGGTCTTGCGGGTTTGGCCAGATGCTTAGCATGAGGGTGGTCTGTCCGACGGTTTCTTCGCGGGAGAACCCCAGAAGGTCCAAGCAGGCCTGGTTCGTGTCAATGCACCGCCCGGTGGCGACCTCGGTGATTGCGATGGGATTCGGACTGGCTCGAAAGGCCTTGGCAAAGAGTTGCTCACTGGCTCGCAAGGCCTCTTCAGCGCGTTTCCGTTCGGTGATGTCGCGGGCTACCCCGATAACCCCGACGATTCGGCCTTCAGGATCGCGGTAAGGCGCTTTCGTCGTGAGGTAGATCGTGGCGTTGTCATTGTCTTCCGATATTTCTTCCACTGTGATCGGTTCGCCGGTGTCGAGCACGCGGCGGTCGGCGAGTTGGCAGGAGGCTGCCAGATCGGGCGCCCAGATCGCATAGTCGTTCCATCCAATCACCTCGTCGACGGCCATCCCAATCGTGCGCGCGCCGGCTCGATTCATATGGATGTACCGGCCCATGAGATCTTTGACGAAGATAATATCGGTTGCCGCATCCATGACCGCCATCAGGAGCCCATGTTCCTGGCGCAGGGCTTGCTCGGCGCGGATCCGGGCCGTGATGTCTTCATTGAGCACGATGGCGCCTAAAATCCCTCCTGCGTCATTTTTTACCGGGAGGGCGGAGTTTCGGATGGTCCGTCGGTCCCCGGTGGTCGTCTCGATTTCCAGCATTTCGTTCATCTGATCCCGTCCGCGAGCGAGTACGGCTCCGATGGTCCATCGATGGGGCGAGTCCATTTTTTCGAGCGTCTCCCACCACAGGGTGGAGCCCTCGGGTTGTGGGAGGCCGACCCTGGTCGCGTCAGACCAGAGGCGTTGGCCGACGGGATTCCCGTATAGCACATGCCCTTTCTCGTCTGTGAACCAGACGCCGATTGGCAGGGTGTCCAGCACGGTCCGGAGCTGCCGTTCGTTCCGCTGGAGGGCCTCCTCCATCTGTTTGCGTTCGGTAATGTCGGAGAAGAACTCTTGAACGGCCGGCTTCCCGTTCCACATGAGCCGCACGGTTTCTACTTGCACGTGGATGGGAGTGCCGTCCATTTTCACATACACCCGCTCCGCCCGGTGTACGGGAGTTTCGCCGGCGAGAACTTTGCGGATGGTATGCACGGCCTGCTCATGGTAATTGGGATGGATGAAGTCGAGGGAGGAGCACTCAAGAATACCGTCCAGCCCTTCGGCTTCAAGGATCGTGACAGCCATGGAGTTGGCATAGACCGGCCGCCCTTCGCAGAAGACAATGATACCGGAAGGCGAGAGGTCGATCACGGTTCGGTAGCGCTCCTCGCTTTCCCGCAACGCCGTTTCCGCCTGTTTGCGCTCGGTGATGTCGCGGATGAACGCGGTGAACAGGGACTGTCCTTCGACCTGTGCCGTGGCAATGGCGAATTCGACAGGGAATTCTCGCCCGCTTCGATGGAGGGCGAAGAATTCGAAGCGGCGTTTCGTGTCGGCGCCTTCCTCCCCGCGTATGAGGCGGTTCATTCCGTGGGTGTGCGCGTGCCGGTATCGGGCTGGGATAATGGTGTCGTCTAAGGGATGTCCCAATACGTCGTCAGCGGAGTAGCCGAACAGGATTTCCGCCTGGGGGTTCCAGCCGATGATCAGCCCGCGGTCGTCGATGGACACGACTGCGTCTAAGGCGGTTTCGAGAATGGATCGGGTCCGCGCCTCGCTTTCCCGGAGCGCCAGCTCCGCTCGCTTGCGTTCTGTAATGTCCCGCACGTAGGCGCAATGAAATTCTTTTCCCTCGAATGTGAGATGATTGACTTGGATTTCGACCGGGATGAGCTGTCCTTGCTTGGCGCGATGGGCGGTCTCAAATTGCATCGATCGCCGTTGCTTGCTTTCCGCCCAGAATTCAGGCCAGCTGCTGGCCTGAAAAGAAGGATTCAGATCGTACACGGACATCGCGAGGAGTTCGTCTTTGCTGTATCCCAGCATCAGGCTCGCAGCCTCGTTCACATCCAGAATTTTCGCCTGCGGGTCGATCCAGTAAAAGGCGTCGATCGCATGATCGACGGTATATTGCGTGAGGCTGAGCTTGTGTTCCGACTGCTTGCGCTCGGTGATGTCGCTAAAAGATCCGGCCATCCGCACCGGTTGTCCCACCGCATCCCAGACCGCCTGGCCTTTGGCGGCAATCCAGCGAAGGGTCCCGGTGCCATGCTGATAGATGCGGTATTCGACATCGTAGGGGAGGCGCTGTTCAAGGTGCTGGGTGAGCGCCGCCAGCACTGTCGGGAGGTCGTCGGGGTGGACCAAGGTGAACCAGGTGCCCAGCACGTCGGGCATCGCGGTGCCCTCCACGCCCATGATCTCTTTCATGCGGGGAGAATAGTAGATGGGATTCTGCGGCGCGAAGAGATCGTCCGAGACGCGTTCGGCATACCACAGGCCGTCCCGCGACCCGCGAACCCCGAGATCGAAACGATCCACGCTTTTCCGCAGCGCCGCTTCCGCTTGTTGCCGCTCAATCGCGTTGGCGAACATTTCGCCGACCAGCTTGAGGAGCGCGATATCTTCCGGCTCCCAGTGGCGTTCTTCCCGGACCATGTCGAATCCAAGAAATCCAATGACGCCGTGCGCCCCTAGAAGGGGGAGTGTGAGCAGCGATTGAATCGCCTGCTGGGCGAACTCCTCCCGTTCCGCGTGAGCTTCAGGCGGCAAATCAGGTATTCGCGGCAGATGGACGATGTCGCCTCGTCGGTGGCGGGCCATGATCCAAGGGAAGGTCTCGACGGGAATCGATTGAAGCCGGTCGATTTGCGGCTCGATGCCGTCCGCGCACCACTCGTGGGTATTGTCGATCGTCTTGCCCTGGTCGCGAAAGATGAAGACATAGCTGCGGTCCACGCTGGAAAATTCGGCGAGCGCCTGGAGGGCGTGGGTGATTCCGCTGTCGATGTCTTCGGAGGTGAGATTGATAAAGTGAGTGGAGAGCGAGGCGATTAGCTGTTCGAATTCCAGGCGATGCCGGAGGGTCGTCTCCGTTCGTTTTCGGTCGGTGATATCGGTTTCCGATCCAGCCATGCGGACTGGTGTGCCGTCTTTCGCCCAGAGGGCGACGCCACGATCCAGGATCCACATATAGGAGCCGTCTTTGCGCTGGACCCGGTACTCTTCGAAAAAGGCGGAGGTCTGTCTGGCCAGGTAGCGGTCGACGTTCTGGAGCACACGGTCGAGATCGTCTGGATGGATGCGGCTGCGCCACTTGTCAAGGCGGTTGGGCACTTCATGGTCCGCGAACCCGCGCATGGTTTTCCATCGCGAGGAGTAGAAGATTTCGCCGGAGGAAATCTGCCAGTCCCAGATGCCGTCATGGCTTCCGTGAATGGCCAGCTGCCATCGTTCTTCGCTGGCGCGGAGCGCCTCGTCGATCATGGTCCGTTCCGTCACATCGAGGAGTGTGCCGGACATCTTGACGGGGTGGCCGCTGTCGTCGCGGGTCACGTCTCCGCGACAGTGGACTGTGCGAAGTTCTCCGGTGGGGCGGACGATCCGGCAGTCGATGTCGTAGGGGGCGCGGCCGAGCAAGGCCGCATTGATCGCCGCCAGCACGCGGTCGTGATCGTCCGGCAGCAGCGCGGCGAGAAATGTGTCGTAGGTGACGGCCATGGCGCGCGGCGCATGGCCGAAAATGCGATACTGCTCGTCCGACCAGTCTACGGCCCCCGATTCGATGTTCCATTCCCAGCTGCCTAAATGAGCGAGGGCTTGAGACTCGAGCAGATGCCGCCGCTGGCGGGTGAGTTCCTGCTCCGCTTGTTGTCGCGCCGAGACATCCCGCCCAATTCCCGTGATCCCGATGATGGCGCCGGTTTGGTCCCTGAGTGCCGCGCCGATCCAATAGTAGGGGATGGTGCGGCCGTCTTTTGTCAGGAGATGTCCGTTGAGTTCCGCCCGCCCCTCCCTGAGCGCCTGCTGAATCGCTTCGGCGGTGCGGGCTTGTTCGTGAAGCGGGACAAATGCCGCTGCGGGCTTGTGGAGCAGTTCTTCCGGACCGTACCCGGTGACAGCGGCGAGACGGCTATTCCAGCTGGTCAGATCGCCGTCGGTATCGAGTGTAAACAGAATGTCGGGAACGGTCTCCATGATGTTTTGGAGATCGGTGAGGGCCTGGGCACGTTCCTGCTCATACCGGGTTCTGTCCGTAATGTCTCGGAACATCGCGCACGAATAGACGGTACCGTCGTGTTCAAGATAGGTGACGGACACTTCAATCGGGAACTCCGTGCCGTCTTTTCGACGGTGGACGGATTTGTAGATCGCCGCGCCGCCCTGTTTGAGCCTGTCCATGCGGTATTGAAACCGCTCAGGATCGTGCCGGGGGGCGATGTCGGCGATACGCAGGGTCAGCAATTCTTCTTGTGTATAGCCGAGCGATCGGCAGGCTTCGTGATTGGCATAGACGAACTGTGTCGAGGTATCGGCCCAGAGCACGCCGTCTGCGGCATGATCGACTGCGAATTGGGTGAGTTGCAGCCGGCGCTCGGCTTCGCGCCGCGCGGCCTCCGCCTGATGCCGATGGAGTTCCGCGGCCACCCGTGGGACCAAGACCGTGAGAAAGGCTTGGAGCCGTTCCTGGTTCGCGATAGGTTTGGTGTCCATGACGACGATCAAGCCGACGACCACGCCGTGTTTGTCGCGAATGGACACGCCTGAGTGACTTTCGACTTTCATGGCGGCGAGCGGAGGGAAATCGGGAAACAGTCGCTGGACTCCTTCCGTATAACACCAGAAGGAATCCGTGAGCCCCGTTCCGCAGGGAGCATGGCCCAGCTCGTACTCGAAATTGTCGAGCAAGGCGCTGCCTGACGCCACGGCGAGCGTTCGAATTTTGGCCGGAGCTTCCGCGCGCACCGCTCCGATGATGGCATATTGCATCTGGAGGGTGGCCGTGAGGTGTTTCGCCAGTGAGGCAAAGAACGCGTCGCCGGTTTCGGCGGCGGTTCCTCCGACGATGGCGCGAAGCAGCGTGGACTCTTCACGCAAATCGTGCAGCTCGCGGTCGCGATGAACGGTGCGTTCCTGCAAGGCCCGGTCTCGCTCGGCGAGCTCTTGCGCCACCTCGGTGAGTTGCGCGCGCAACGATTCCAGTTCAGACAGGTATCCAGTCCCACTCATGACAGGGCTCCTTGCCGGATGGCGCCGGCAGATTCGGTTTGACCGATGAGCGGAAATACAGGGGTGTTACGCGCATGGCACTCTGCCGATCGGCGAGGCCACAGAAACGACGAAGCAGACGCGCGATCATTCGTGAAAACGGTCGCGCCGTGCGGAACGTGAGGCCAGGTCCGGGCGGCAGATGTAAGTCAGGTCGTGAGAGCTTCATGGTACGCTCCCATAATGGACGCATCCTGAACTCTAATACCCTGGGCGGCAGTGTCCTATGGGCCGTTCCAAATGTCTAGATCCAATTGGCCTGGGATGGCTGGCGGAATTCTGGCGCGTTCGAGAGAGGCGGACTGGCTCGATGCTGTCGCATGGAAAGGCAGGCCGGGCCGCGAGAGAAATGGCGCCTACACAAGTTCCAAGGTGTCATGCGCCGCGCATCAGCTGCGGCAAGGCTTGCGGCTGGGGATCTGAAATTTGGTGCCGAAGGCGGGACTTGAACCCGCACGGCTTGCGCCACACGCCCCTCAAACGTGCGTGTCTGCCATTTCACCACTTCGGCTACCGGCAGGAGCTTGAAAAACTCCTACAACTGCGTTCTCGCATCGCTCAAACCCTCAACGTACTCAGCCGTACGCTTCGGGTTTTCGCTCGCTGCGGCCTTGTTGCAGGAATTTTTGAAGCTCCTGCACGTCGGTCGCGAAATTGACCGTCACTCTAGTTTCGTATCTGCGTGGGACGCTTCACGAACGGCATGCGACGGTCCGAGGGAGGCGCATTATAGAAGTAGGGCAAAATTCTTGTCAATAAAGGAGGCGTCCGGTAGAATCCCCCCACTTTTACGCTTGAATGGGTCTCTTTCCCCCTCGTAGAGGAGATTGCCCGCATATGTCGGTTGTGCCCTCTGCATCGCAACGCCGTGTGGGTACGTCGATTGCCGCGTTTTTCGATGTCGACAATACATTGCTGCCCGGCGAAGCCAGTGAGGTAGGATTTTTTCGCTGGTTGCGGCGACGTGGGGTGGTCGGCTGGCCGGAAGCGCGCGCGAGTGTGGCCTGGTGGGTGCGGCATCTCCCATCGCTGTCGTTGCAACCGCTGCGTGAACGAAAATTATATCTGGCGGGAAAGCCCGCGCAGGTCATTGAGTCGCTCGGCGAAGAGTTTTGCCGTGAAGCGCTCTGCCCGCGAGTGTCTCCTGCTGCCATGACGGCGATTGAGTGGCATCGGAGCGAGGGGCATTGGGTGATTCTCCTGACAGGGTCGCTCGATTTTCTGATGGAACCTATTGCCGACTCTCTGCAAGTCGATCGCTGTGTGGCGAGTCAGTTGGAACAGATGGACGGTGTCTATACAGGGCAAGTCGTTCCTCCGCTGCCGTACGGCGCCGGCAAGCTCACGTATGTGCGCCGGATTGCGGAAGAGCTGGAATTGGATCTCACGGCGTGCTTTGCCTACGGCGATAGCCCGGGCGATCGGGCGGTCTTGAGCGCGGTGGGGCATCCGACGGTGGTGAATCCGATTCGTGGCATGAGCCGCGTGGCTCGCCGCAACGGCTGGCCGGTGGTGTCTTGGCGATGACAGCTCACTCCCCGGTTCAAGATCAGGCGCTTCGAGTCACAGAGATTTTCCACAGCATTCAAGGCGAATCGACCTACGCAGGGCAGCCTTGCGTATTTATTCGGCTGACCGGATGCCCATTGCGTTGTACCTGGTGCGATACCGAGTATAGTTTTTACGGTGGGGCATCTCTCGCCATCGACGAGATTCTCACCAAGGTGCGAGAATACGGCTGTCAGTTAGTCGAAGTCACCGGCGGGGAGCCGCTCGCGCAGCCGGAGGCGCGTCCTCTGATTGCCTGTCTGTGCGATGCGGGGTATACGGTCTTAATCGAAACCAGTGGCGCGATCGATGTGCAGCCGGTCGATCGGCGGGCGCGACTCATTCTCGACGTGAAATGTCCGGGGAGTGGGATGACGGACCGGATGCATTGGCCGAATCTCGATCGTCTGACAGCACAGGACGAAGCGAAGTTTGTGCTGGCCTCGCGGGCGGATTATGAATGGGCGCGCGGCATTGTGGCGCAGTATCGCCTGGTGGAGCGCTGTACGGTGCTCTTCAGCCCGGTATTCGGAGCGCTGGAGTTGCGCCAGCTGGCGGAGTGGATTCTAGCGGATCGATTATCCGTGCGGTTTCAATTGCAGATGCACAAGTATATTTGGGCTCCGGATATGCGGGGCGTGTGAATGGTGGGCGCGAAAGCAAGACGCGCGCGCCTCGCGAATAACGAGCGATAAGACGAAGGAGATATGAATGAAGATCATGCGAGTAGATGCACGGGCCGGGCGAGTGGAGACGGAATCGACGGAAGTATTGGTGTTGCTCCATTATGAAGGCAGTGTATTTTCGAAACAGGCGACGGTGATCGATAAATCGATGGGCGGAGCCTTACGAGAGTTGCTGCAATCGAAAGAATTCGAAGGCAAGGCCAATGAGCTGGCGTTGGTGCATACCCACGGCAAGGTGCCGGCCAAGCGAATTCTTTTAGTGGGGCTGGGGCAAGAGAAGGATGTCACGGTGGACCAGCTGCGGCAGGCCATGGGGCATGCGGTGAAGCGGGTGCGCCAGGTCAAGGCCAGTTTCTTCACCGTCGCCATGCCGTCTGTCGTTCCGCCGGGCGCATCGTCTATTGAAGTGGCACAGGCCATGGCCGAAGGGGCCATCTTGGGCAGCTACCACTTCACGGCCTACCGGAGCGAGGGCGCAGCGGGAAAAGATGTGAAAGGGATGTCGCTTTTGGCGGCGCAGACAAGCGAGGTCCGGTCGCTTGCCGAAGGGGTGCGGCGCGGGGTGGCGACGGCTGAAGCCGCCGTGCTGGTGCGGGATCTCTGCAACCATCCGTCGAACGTGATGACGCCGACGAAGATTGCCAATGAAGCGAAGACGATTGCGAAGGAACAGTCGCTCACGCTGAAAATTCTTGAACAGAAAGAAATTGAAAAGCTCGGTATGGGGGCCTTGCTGGGCGTTGCGCGAGGGAGCCACGAGCCGCCGAAGTTCATCATTCTCGAATACAAGGGCTCGAAGAAGAAGGATGAGCGCCCGGTGGTGCTGGTGGGTAAGACGATCACGTTCGATACCGGCGGCATTTCCCTCAAGCCGGCGGAGAACATGGAACATATGAAGGCGGATATGACCGGCGGCGCCGAAGTGCTGGCCGCAATCCGCGCGGCCGCCCGGTTGAAGCTGCCGCTTCATCTGATCAGCATTCTGCCGGTGGCTGAGAACATGCCGGGCGGCCGGGCGATGAAACCGGGCGATGTCGTCACGACGCTCTCGGGGAAAACGGTCGAAGTGCAGAACACCGATGCGGAAGGGCGCCTGATTCTGGCCGATGCGCTGGCCTATGCCACCCGCTATAAGCCAGCGGCGTTGATCGACATTGCGACGCTCACGGGCGCCTGTGTGGTGGCGCTCGGACAATTCGCCATCGGGATGTTCGGGACCGATACCAGCGTGAAGGAATCGGTGCGTCAAGCGGGTATGCGCGCGGGTGAACGGGTGTGGGAAATGCCGCTGTGGGATGAATACTTCGAACAGCTGCGTAGCGATGTGGCTGACATGCGCAATATCGGGGGGCGCGGCGGCGGGATGATCACGGCGGCGTTGTTCCTCAGCAAGTTTACCGGCGGCTGTCCCTGGGTGCATTTGGATATCGCGAGCACGGATTGGAGTGAGCGGGAACGAGCCTATGTTCCCAAGGGCCCTTCTGGCATCGGCACAAGATTGTTGATTCAGTATTTGATCGATCGGACACTCTAGCAGGATGCTGAAAAAGGCCACCAGCGGCGTTCTCGTCTCGAAAATATCCTCAACGTACCCCGAGGGTACGCCTCCGGTATTTTCTCGTCTGCGGCCTTGCTGGATGACCTTTTTGATCATTCTGATGATTGGGTTGGAGTTGGGGCGTCGCGAGGGGTTGTGGCTGTAGACGTTCAGAGAGCGAGGGGTTCCTCAATCTCCTACATCGTGTGAGAGGCAGCGCCATGTTGATGTCGCGCGAGAAGATCGGCCAGTTGTTCATGGTGGGGTTCGAGGGCACTTCGGTGACGCCGGATTTGGCGGCGTTCATCAAGGAGTACAAGCCGGGCGGCGTCATTTTGTTTTCGCGCAACCTGGAATCGGTTGAACAGATTGTCGAATTGACCAATGCGCTGCAGGCCTGCAGTCCCCATTCGCCGCTCTTGATCTCGATCGATCAAGAAGGTGGACGGGTGTCGCGGCTGCCGAAGGGCTTCACGATTTTCCCTCCCTGCGAGGTGTTGGGGCGGTGCAATTCGTCGGAGCTCGCCTATGCGGCGGCCGCGACGATTGCCAAGGAGCTTCGGGCAGTCGGGATCAATATGAATATGTCGCCGGTGTTGGATGTGAACAGCAATCCTGACAACCCCGTGATCGGCGATCGCGCTTTTGGAGCGACGCCCGGTCCGGTCGGTGAGCTGGGTTTGGCGACGGTGGGAGGATTGCAAGATAATCGTGTAGTCGCCTGCGGGAAGCATTTTCCCGGTCACGGCGATACGAGCGTGGACTCGCACAAAGAGTTGCCGGTGGTGACGGCATCGAGAGAGCGGCTGGAGCAGATCGAGTTTCCGCCGTTCCGGCATGCGACCGCCCACGGGGTGGCGGCGCTGATGACGGCGCATGTGCTGTACCGCGCGCTCGACGAGCAGAAGCCGGCCACACTGTCTCCCGCGATCATCACGGACTTTTTGCGTGGCGTGCTCCGGTACGATGGCGTGGTGCTGACCGACGATCTGGAGATGCATGCGATCATCGATCATTACGGGATTGAAGAGGCGACGGTGCGCTCGATCCAGGCGGGCTGCGACATGCCGTTGATCTGCAAAGATCGCAGTCGGGAAGTCGCCGCCATGACCGCCCTAGACAGCGCGGTGGCCGATGGGTCGATCAGCATTGAGCGGCTGGAGCAATCGTTGGAACGAGTGGCCAGGCTGAAGCAGCGATTCCTTGTTCCAAACAAGCCGGTAGTCATTTCGGATGCCAAGTTGATTGTCGGGTGCCGGAGCCATCAGGTCTTGCTTCGGTCCATCCATCAGGCCCGCGAACGTTTATCGAAAGCGGCGGTGTGAGCAGCCCGCCTTCCTTTCCAGCTGGCCGCCGAGAGCTCTGGGCCTGGTGTTTCTACGATTTCGCCAACTCTTCCTTTTCCACCCTGATCGTGACGGTCGCCTACAGCGTCTATTTTATTCAGGTCGCCGCTGCGGATGTCGCTCCACCGGGCATGGCCGAGCGACTCTGGTTTTGGGGCTATGCGCTTTCCATGCTGGTCGTGGCGCTGGTGTCGCCTGTTCTGGGGGTGTGGGCCGATATTCGGGCTGTCAAACGGCAGGTGCTTATCGTTTCCACGTTGCTCTGCGTAGCCAGCACAGCGCTGCTATGGCTCGTGACCCGCGGTGATGTGACGCTCGGGCTCCTCATTTTCGGAATTGCCAATATCGGATTCGATATTGGCTTTGTGTTCTGCAGCGCGTTTCTGGTGGAACTCGTCGCGCCGCAGCAGATGGGGCGGTTGTCCGGATACGGATGGGGGTTTGGCTATGTCGGCGGGTTGCTCTCGCTGGTGCTGGCCTACCCCTTCATCTCCGGCGGCTTCGCCGAGTCGAACCTGGCTCTCTATCGCTTGAGTTTCGTCATGACGGCGGCGTTTTTTCTTGTTGCGGCCCTGCCCACCTTTTTCTTTTTACAAGAACGGGCGCAGCCCCGTCCGCTGACCGCCGGTGTGGTGGTGTGGCGTGCGGTCATGAAGCAGCTGCGCGACACCGCCCGTCAGCTGTCGGCCTATCGGGATCTCCGGCGCTACTTCGTCGCCTATTTACTGTATTCCGATGCGATCAATACAGTGATTGTGGCGTCGGGTATTTTTGCGAACAAAGTCCTGGACTTCACGCCGGGCGATCTGATTATCTATTTCCTCGTGACGCAGATTACAGCGGGCCTGGGCTCGGTCGGGTTCGGGTTTGTGGCGGATCGGATTGGGGCGGTGCGGTCGATCACGATCACGTTGCTCCTATGGATTGCCGTTGTGATTGGGGCTGCGGCGGTGCAGACGCCGCTGCAGTTTTACCTGCTGGGCTTGGTGGCCGGCGCGGCGCTTGGCGCCAATCAATCGGTGAGCCGCACGTTACTTGGCCGGTTTACGCCGCTGGGGCATCAGGGCGAATTCTTCGGGTTCTTTTCCGTGGCGGGGAAATTCGCTGCGATTCTTGGACCGATCGTCTACGGAGAAGTGACGGTCTGGACCGGGAGCCAGCGCTGGGCGGTCTTGTCGATGGCGCTGTTTTTTGCGATTGGCCTAGCCATATTTCTTGGAGTGGATGAACGCCGCGGCATGGCGGCAGCGCAGGAGTGAGATCACGACATGGCACTCAAAAAAGGCGATTTCATCGATGAGCAGGCCCGCCATCCGCATGCCTGCGGGTTGGTTGTCAAAGTCATGGGTGGCGGCGAGGGGTTTGAGAAGATCGTCTGTTGCGGCCATGATTTAACAGAAGACGATGTTGTTGCCGAGATGGGGTCGCCCGCCGGCCGGAAGCGTGGCATATTGCCGTCGGCGGTCGTCTTGGATGAGAAGAAGTTGTATCCGGACTCCTGCGGATTGCGGGTGATGATTATGGATGGTGGGGCAGGGTTTGCGGAAATCCGTTGCTGCGGTCATTCTCTGACGATCAGTTCGATGCGGGAATTAAAGTTCGGTCAGATGCGCTCTCCCGAGCCGGAGCAGACCGGACCGTCCGGTACGGCGTAGCCTGGCTGGAGGTGAGGTATGGAGACGGACGAATTAAGGACTCGCCGGAATGCGTTGATGCGGCGATGGTGTCAATACATGGAATGGCTGGACCGCCTGGGGTATGCCACGGCGGGATTCAGTTTGTTGATCCTCGGTATGCTGGTGTTTATCCATGCTTGGTATGTGTTTCTCGCCGGTCAGTTCGATCCCAAAGGCCATGTCCTCATTCTTCCAGCCGGCCTTAGGTTGTTGAATGACATTTTGCTGGTCATTATTCTCTTGGAGCTGTTCCGGACCGTGGTGCGTTTTCTCCAAACCGAAGTATTGGAGCTGGAGCCCTATCTGTCGGTGGGTGTCATTGCCTGTACCAGGAAAATTCTGACGGCCGGCGCAGAACTCTCGCATCAGCAAAGCATGACGGACACGCAGTTTTATCAGTACCTCATGGATGTGGGGCTGAATGTGGCTGTGATCATCGCGTTGATTGGCGCCATATTCATGATTCGGAGACGGCCCGAGCAGCGGCCTCTATCCGCCGTTGCGCCGCCAAGGACTGATCCATAGAGCGTTCTCGACTTGCCTGTTTCCATGGAGTTATGGCATCATGCCCCCTCTTGGAGACCGGCATGGCGAATTTGCTTGAATACGTCGGTTGCGTGCATATCTACCTCGGCCCCTATCGAGGCAACCCGATTGCGTTGTATTTGAATCGCACGGGATCCTCCTGCCAGATCGGTCCGAAAGCCTATCCCTGGAACGATGTGACGGGCGTGGGCGAGACTCCCAACAAAGCCGCCGCCGATTTCGAAGATAAATGGAAAACCAAGGGGCTGGCGGCAGAGATGTATTCAGGCCCTTCCTGGGAAGGCGGGATTAAGCCGGAGAAGCCCGCGCCGCCTAAACCGGCTGCGCCTCCCAAGCCAGCCGTCGCGCCGGCTCCACCTGGCGCCGCTGCGGTTTCTTCACCTACAGCGTCAGCCGCCCCGGTGGCTCCTGCCGCAGCCTCAGCAGTTCCTCTTCCGACAGCCGCCCCGGCTGCTTCTCCTGAGCCATCCGCTGAAACGAAGTAGTCGTCTTCTTGCCGACCGCTATTTGTGATTGATCGATGAATGATTGTGAGTCTGTGCGGCTAGTTTGCTGTGCCGCATACCGTATACCCCATAAATAATTACTCCGGCGAGCGTCCACCAGACGAATCGATGCCAGGTAAGCGTGGGGAGTTGCCACATGAGTCCTAGGCAGGAAAGGACTCCCAGCAGCGGTATCCATGGCATGAGCGGAGTTTTGAATGGGCGTGGTTGATGAGGACGGGCGTAGCGCAGGACGATGAGTCCGATACAGACGAGTGTGAAGGCGAAGAACGTTCCGATGTTTGTCATGTCGGCGGCGGTGCCGATGGGGACGAAGGCGGCCATAATCGCCACGCCGATGCCAGTTAGGATTGTGGCATGGTGCGGGGTGCCGAAGCGCGGATGGACGGTCGACAGCCAGGGGCTTAACAGCCCGTCTCGCGAAATCGCGAAGAACACACGAATCTGTCCCAACATCATGACGACCAGCACGCTGGTGATGCCGGCGACGGCGCCCATGGCGACGATAGCCGCTCCCCATTTATGTCCCACGAGGCGCAGCGCTTCCGCCACCGGCGCGTGAATGTCGATCTGGCGATAGGGAACGAGCCCGGTCAGGACGGCGGCGACGGACACATAGAGAATTGTGCAAATGCCGAGCGACGCCATGATGCCGATCGGCAGGTCGCGTTGCGGATTGCGGGCTTCTTCCGCCGTTGTGGTGACGGCGTCGAATCCGATATAGGCAAAGAAGACGGTCGCGGCGGCGGCGGTGACTCCCGTGAAGCCGTTCGGCATGAACGGAGACCAATTATCCGGGTTGACGGACGGAGTCCCCGCGGCGATGAAAAACAGAATCACGGCGAGTTTGAGGCAGACGATTATGCCGGTGGCTCGGGCGCTTTCCTTGATGCCGATGACCAGCACGATCGTCACGAGCAGGACAATGATGGCGGCGGGAATATTCGCCAGGCCGCCCTCCGGCCCTCCCGGTGCGTGGGTGGCCCAGTCTGGTAGATCGAGCCCAGCGAGCTTCAGCAGATTGTTGAAATAGCCGGACCAGCCGATGGCGACGGCCACGCAGGCTACGCCATATTCCAAAATCAAATTCCAGCCGGTGATCCAAGCCAGGAATTCTCCCAGCGTCGCATACGAATAGGTATAGGCCGATCCGGCCACGGGAATCATCGCGGCAAATTCCGCATAGCAGAGCGCCGCGAGGAGACAGGTCAGTCCGGAGAGGATGAAGGACAGGACGATCCCGGGCCCCGCTCCTGGCCGGCCTGCATCTCCGACAATGGCGGTTCCGATTAAGACAAAGATCCCGGTTCCAATGATGGCTCCAATGCCCAATGCCGTGAGATCCCAGGCACTCAAGGTTCGCTTGAGGCGATATTGGGGCTGGTCGGCATCGGCCAGAATGCGCTCGATGGATTTGGCGCGGAACAGGCAGCGTGTCACGGAATCTGCACGCGTTGGATGCGTCGTCGATTCAGCAGGAGCGGGATCCATATGGCGCGTAGTATAGCAGGCAGTGGGAACAATGCGGCGTGAATTATAAAAGGCGGCGCTTAGCCGGCATTAGGTGGTGTGCGTGCGGCCGGCGGCGCGGAGCAGGGCTTGGAATAATCGGCGATGGGCGATGTGTCGCTCGAAGAGAAATTCAGGATGCCATTGGACGCCGAGGAAGAATCGATGGCCGGGGGATTCGACGGCTTCGATGACGCCATCCGGCGCGATCGCGCTCGCGATCAGCGAAGGGGCAACGGTTTTCACGGATTGGTGGTGTGAGCTATTCACTCGCACGGTGGCTTTGGCAACGATCTTTCTGAGGAGGCTTCCGGCCGCGATATCGACCGAGTGCGCCAGATGGATGGCTTTGGTTTTCTGCCGGTGAGGAAGCGCGTGAGGCATTTGCGAAGATAAATCCTGGAAGAGGCTGCCTCCGCAGGCGACATTGATGGTCTGCATCCCGCCGCAGATGCCGAGAACAGGAAGGTCGCGCGTGTGAGCGAGATGCACGAGGTCCAGCTCGAAGTTCGCGCGGCGTTCGCTGACGAGTGGGAATTTGTAGCGCTGGCGTTCTCCGTAGAGGCGGGGCGGAAGGTCGGGGCCGCTGCCGGTCAGCAGAAGCCCGTCGACGCGTTCGAGCAGCCGCCTCCGCCCAGCCGCATCGGCGACTAAGGGGAGAATGAGAGGGATGCCGCCGAGTTCTTCGATAGCGCGGACGTAACGGGCACGGAGAAAGTAGGTGGGCTCTCGCCCACCCCATTCCTTGCGGTCACCGGCATTGAAGTCTGGGGTCACGCCGATGACGGGCTTCATATCACCGGACTGGTTCCATGGCGGGCGTGCTGGAGCTGCCTGCAGGAGCGTCGTTTTCGGCTGCAACCCCCAGGAACCGGACAGATCGGTCGCCGGACAAGTGCTCCGGTGTGATGACATAGGTGCCGTACATGCTCGGGATCCAAATGCTCTTCGCGGTTTGCTCATTCAAGCCGGAGAACAAATAGGCGAGTCCTCCGACAACGCCGCCGCCGATCGCAAAGGCGGCTTTGAAGGGGAAATACAGAATGGTTGAAACAGCCGCGCCCGCTTGCATGCCCGCGCCGGACGGCGTGCCCTGTTGGCTATCGGAAGATGACGATTGGCTCCAGGCCGGTGCGGCGATCAGCGAGGTGAATGTCATGACGACGACGAATGCGACCAAGGGGAGTGTGCGGATAAATCCAAGCTGTGTCACGGAGATCCTCCTTCCTTTTCAAAGACCGGATTCTAGGATCGCATCTACGGTCTGAAGAAAAATGGTGATATTACTATCATGGCGTTATAACAAATTCGTAGAAGCTTGCAAACCCCCTGCCCTGTTGGCATTTAGTGAATGGCGCGGAACTCAGTCATGGCATCAGGTCGAGCTCTGTAAGAATGTAGGTGATGGCATACTCGCGGCGGGTCAGCAGGCTTTGATTCAATTCAGGGATGAGCTCATGGCTAAGGATCCGCTGGTTTTCCTGCGGGAGTCCAGTAGTCAGGCGCAGGTCGAGTTTGCACCAGGCGATCGCTTGCGCGGCGAGATCCGGGAGGCGGGCATTGGCGTCCACGCGTTCGGATTCGGGTAACACTTCGAGAGCCTTGGCGATTGGAGCAGCCTCTCGAATGGTTTCTTGAAGCGCGGCAAGCTGGTCGGTGGCAATGTCGACAGATACCTGGATGCCGGCTTTCCAGCTGCGTTTTTTCACATTGAAGACACAGGTCTGTGTGCTGGAATCGTCGTCGACCGGTTCCGGGCCGAAGAAGAGCGTTACGCGATAGGGAGTGGCATCCGGCGGTGTCTCAAGAGCCATGGTCGTGCATTGTAGCATGGCGCTCATCCCAGACCGCTGCTGATTTGACGGCTTCCTGCTTTGGCGAATATGATGCCGTACATGACGAGGTCTTCGCAGTATCATGAGCGTATCGCCGCGATTCAGGCAGCCATCCGTGAGAGCGGTACGGCGGACGGATGGCTATTCTATGATTTTCGCGGAAGCGATCCCCTGGCCTACCGGGTCTTGCTGCTCGATCCGTCTCGCCATGTGACCCGCCGCTGGTATTATTGGATTCCCGCACAGGGCGCTCCCGTCAAATTGCTGCATCGTATTGAACCGCATGTGCTGGAAGAATTGCCCGGGCGGGACCAGCTCTATGTGTCGTGGGAGCAGCAGCAGACGCTGTTGGCGTCGATTCTCAAGGGCTCGCGTCGCATCGCGATGCAATATTCGCCGCTGAACGCAGTGCCGTACCTCTCGCGCGTGGATGCCGGCACGATCGAGCTGATTCGCAGTTTCGATGTAGAGGTTGTCAGTGCCGCCGATCTCGTTCAGCGTTTCGAGGCGGTTTGGACGGACGCGCAGCTCGAATCGCATCGATATGCGGTGACGGCGTTACGCCGGATTGTCGACGAGGCCTTTGCCCATGTCGGTTCGACTCTCCGGGCCGGTCGCGCGCTCACCGAATATGATCTTCAGCAATTTATTCTTGGCCGGATTCACGATGCGGGCATGGTGACGTCGAGCCCACCGATTGCCGCCGTGAATGCGCATAGCGCCGATCCTCATTACGGACCGACGGCGGCGGCCTCGTCGCCGGTGTTGCGCGATAGTCTGGTGTTGATCGATCTCTGGGCAAAGCGCCAGGAGCCGGGAGCGGTGTATGGCGACATCACCTGGACGGGGTTTACAGCGAGTGAGGTTCCCGCGCGCCATCGGGAGATCTTCGACTCTGTCCGGCAGGGACGCGATGCGGCGCTGTCGTTTGTGCAACAGCGGGTGGCCGCCGGTCAATTCCCATTTGGCTGGGAGGTCGATGACGCCTGCCGCCGGGTGATCAGCCAGGCCGGGTATGGCGACCGGTTTGTGCATCGGACAGGGCATTCGATCGGCGAAGAAGTGCATGGAAACGGAGCGAATATCGACAACCTCGAAACGCAAGAGAGCCGCCGACTGATGCCCAAGACCTGTTTCTCCATTGAGCCCGGGATTTACCTTCCTGACGAATTCGGGATTCGGAGTGAGTTGGATGTGTATGTGTCTGAACAAGAGGCGGTGGTGTATGGCCAGCCGCTGCAGACGGGAATTGTCCCGATTTTCTGACCTGCCCTTGTCGTTTCGTCCGCCTTCGCTTCCTTGACAGCTGCTTATTGTGGCAGCTAGATTCAGCCGAGATACGAGAGTTGAGATAGAGAAGGGTGACCGCCCGCGAGCAGGAAGGGTACGACCATGTTCGGGACGATGGGGATTTCAGAGCTGATCATTATTTTGGTGATCGTGCTGATTATTTTCGGCGCGGGACGATTGCCGTCCATCGGGGAGGGTGTCGGCAAGGCCTTGAAGGGCTTTAAAAAAGAAGTCAACGAGATCCCGCCGCCTCCTGTAGATGCGGCGCAGCCTCAACCGGAAGCAACCGCGGCAGTTGAGACACCTCAAGTGGACAGACCGGCCCCTCAGCCGGCCGCATCCGCTCCGGCAGCTCCGAAGGCGACGAATGTTCCTTATGTGCCGGGTCCTGAGCTGACGCCGGGAACGACGGCCTCGATGATGTACAACATGGGCCCACAATCTCCGCAAGCGCCTCGGGCGGCAGCTGCGCCACCGGCTCAGACGGGCGGGGGACAACAAGCGTTGTCGATGGAAGAGCGGGCGGCGGCGCCGGCTCCGATGTCGCGCGCGCAATATCCTCCGTTGCCTCCGGGCGCGCAAGCCAAGCCGGCGGCGAAGCGTCCATCGGCGATTGTCAACAAAGACGCAGTCGCGCGGGTGCAAGCGCAGCAAGCCGCGCTCAAAGTGAAAGCGGCTCAAGCTCCGGCGGGGTTGACTCCGAACGATATGCAGGGGCTTGGTGAAGGATTGGGTGACGCGTTACGGACATTCCGGCAGACGGTCGCGGATGTCCGGAACACCGTGGACCCTCAGGTCCGGACCGTTCAATTTGAGATGGATGCGGCGCAGAAAGAGTTCCAGCAGTCTTTGGAAGCGGCCAGAGAATTGCCAGCGGTGGAAGAAGATCCTCCGAAGCAGGCTTGAAGATCACGGACTCTCAGATGAGCCGAGGATCGATGAGATGGTCTGTGCTTATTGCTATTGTCCCGCTTGGTTTCTGTTTTGTTTCACTGGCTGGCTGCTACCAATCTTCAGCTAGCTCCTCTCCTCAAAGCACGGTTGAAACGCTGATCAAGCTTTTGCGAGACCGCGATGACGTACTGCGTCGAACTGCGGCGGAGGCCTTGGGAAAGGTTGGCGATCAGCAGGCTATTCAGGGCCTTACCCTGGCGTTAGGCGATCCAGCCGTCATGGTTCGGGAAGCTGCCGCCTATAGTTTGAGCCAGGTCGGTCCTATCGAGAGAGCCACTACCGAACATCTTGCGCGGTTACTCGCCGATCCTGCCCCATCGGTTCGCACTGCGGCTGCTCAGACACTGTCGTCGCTCGATCAGGGCAAGGAGCTCTGGCCTCTGTGGCAATCTCAGTTGACTCATGACGATCCCGCTGTGCGTCGTGCTGTGATTCATGCATTGGAAGGGATCGATCGGCCTGAGGTCATAGAGGCGCTTTTAGGAGTTCTGCGCGATCCAGACGCAGACGTTCGACGTGCTGCTGTTGTGGCGCTGGTTGAATCAGGAGATCCGCATGTGGTGCCGTTGTTGCGCGGTCGGTTGAGTGCAGACCCTTCGTCTTCTGTTCGAGCGGAAGTCGCGTATCGGCTGCAATTCGTTTCTGGGGGTGAGGATCGACAGGAGTTGAGTGTTGTTGCGGGGCGTGAGGAGAGTGCGCAAGTTCGGCGTTGGGCTGAGCAAACGCTTAAGGAGATGGGGAGATACGGTTCCGATTCAACGCCTCGACGAGTTCCACCAACTGGGCTTGGGCCTTCTCATCGATATCCGTAAACTGCACCCCCATTCCAGGAAAGAGCAGATGCCGTTCCGGGCGATTTCTTGTCCAGGCGACTTTTCCCTTGGCTTTGAGTTTTTCCCATGGCCGATCGGGCAAGGCGAATTCTATGGACACTTCTGTTCCAGTGGCCAAGGGTGTGCCGCTTTCGATGAACAGTCCACCTCCACCGATCCCACCGGTGAGGCTGTCGAACTGTTTTCCTTCGGGAGTGGAATAGCGGACTTTTAGTGCGAGTGGGGCTCGAGGATACGTGCGGCAATGGGCAAAGCGCGTGTCATCATCGCTGGCCAGGAGTTGATCGACGATGCGTCCCCAAGGAATTCCCCCCAGGAGAGTGCCCGATGGATCGTGGATCAGAATCATTTCTTGGTCGGCGTCGACCGCGAGGTGTTTGCCTTGGTGCTCAGCTGTGGCGACGATGGGGTATTTCATCTGTATAAAGCCTCAGTCGGTCAGGCGCAATGGAAGGTCGGCGATCGGTGCGTCACGCAGCCCGTTCGGCGCCGTCGAGGGTTTTTACAATGGCCAAAATTCTATCTCTGGCTTCCGGTTGAATATCCGTAAAGCGAACGCCCATGCCGGGGCTAAAGGTGTATTGATCGGCCTTGGGACAGACCCAGGCAACAACGCCTTTAGCCCGAATCCATTCAGCGGGCTGTTCCGGGAGGGAGAACTCCATGGCGAGTTTGGTGCCGACCAGGAGGGGTAGGGTGCTTTCGATAAAGAGACCTCCGCCGCCGATGCCGCCAGCCCGGCTGTCGTAGCGGTCTCCGTCAGGAGTTTTGTATCGCACTCGAAAGGCGAGATTGATGCGGGGCTCAGATCGCGTTTCTTTTGGAAGAGTGGGTTTGCGATAGGCGAGGATTTGATCGATGACGAAATCCCAGGAGAGGCTCCCGATCGCCTCGCCATTGGTTCCAAATAGATTCACGATTTCCCGTGAGGCGTCCAGTTCGAGGATTTTCCCCTTGTGACGAAGGCTGAGGGATACAGGGATTTTCACGAATCCTCCTCGGACGATTCCGATACTCCCTAAATATAGCCGGTTATTTTCGGTTGTCGAGTAATACGTGACAAATATGCGAACAGCGGCAAGGCGACCAAGTTAACCGGTATTGGAGGATGCGAAGGGCGAGAAAAGTAGGAACGCCGGGCCACAGGGGCGGCCCGGCTATAAGGTCGCGGTTACGCGCTCTTGGCGTCTTTGTCTTGCTCGAATATGCGAATCGGAGGATTTTTCCCGGCGATTGCGTCTTCAGTGATGAGGACTTCTTTGATTTGCTTTTGTGATGGAGCATCATACATCACATCGAGCATCACTTCTTCCAGGATTGCGCGAAGCCCCCGGGCTCCGGTTTTTTGCAGATACGCTTTGCGCGCGACGGCGCCGAGCGCTCCATCGGTAAACTTGAGTTTCACTTTTTCGAAGGAGAGCAGTTTCTCATATTGTTTGGTCAGGGCGTTGCGCGGTTCGGTCAAGATGCGAACGAGCGCCCGCTCATCCAATTCTTCCAGCGTCGCGACGACGGGGACGCGACCCACGAATTCCGGGATGAGGCCGTATTTGAGGAAATCTTCCGGTTGCACATGGGCAAGCAGTTCTCCCAGTCGAACGTCGCTGCGTCCGCGAATTTCCGCCCCAAACCCCATCGATTTACGATTCAAGCGCTGCTCGACGAGCGAGTCCAGTCCGACGAATGCGCCGCCGCAGATGAAGAGGATGTTGCTGGTGTTCACTTGAATGAATTCTTGATGGGGATGTTTTCTGCCGCCTTGCGGCGGGACATTCGCGACGGTGCCTTCGATCAGCTTGAGCAGCGCTTGCTGCACCCCTTCTCCGGAGACATCGCGCGTGATTGATGGACTATCGCTTTTGCGGCTGATCTTGTCGATTTCATCAATATAGACGATGCCTCGCTCGGCCCGCTCAACATCGTAATCGGCGGCCTGGAGGAGCTTCAAGATGATGTTTTCAACATCTTCTCCCACGTACCCTGCTTCCGTCAGCGTGGTCGCATCGGCCATGGTAAAGGGGACATCGAGATATTTGGCGAGGGTTTGGGCCAGCAGAGTCTTTCCCGTCCCGGTCGGGCCGACGACAAGGATATTTCCCTTTTGAAGCTCGACGTCGTCGACGTCTTTTTCTTTCGAGGAAATGCGCTTGTAGTGATTATGGACGGCGACGGAGAGAATGCGTTTGGCGCGGTCTTGCCCGACGACATATTGATCGAGGTGATGCTTGATGTCGGCAGGCTTTTTAAGCTTGGAAGATATTTCTTCCTTGGCTTCTTCCCAGTCTTCCGCAATGATGTCGTTGCAGAGGTTGACGCATTCGTCGCAGATATAGACGGTCGGCCCCGCGATCAGCTTGCGCACTTCATCGCGGCTCTTTCCGCAAAAGGAACACCGCAAATGTCGATCCACCTTGTCCTGCTTGGCCATGCGCCCTCCTGTGTTACTTACCCTTGGCCCCGTCTTTGGCTGCGTCTCCTGAGTCCACGGACTTGAGCGGCTTGGACTGCCGCGTAATGACCTCGTCGATCAAACCGTATTTCTTGGCTTCCTCCGCGGACATGAAATAGTCGCGCTCGGTGTCGTGCGAGATTTTTTCAATCGGCTGGCCGGTGTGTTTGGCCATGATGTCGTTCAACCGTTCGCGGATTTTCAGGATCTCCTTCGCATGGATGTCGATTTCAGTCGCTTGCCCTTGGAATCCACCGAGGGGCTGATGAATCATCACGCGGGCGTTTGGCAGCGCGTAGCGCTTGCCCTTCGCGCCGGCAGTAAGGAGCAACGCGCCCATGCTGGCCGCCTGGCCAAGACAGATGGTGTTGATGGGAGGCTTCACATATTGCATGGTGTCGTAGATGCCGAGTCCTGCTGTGACGCTTCCTCCCGGGGAGTTCACATAGAGATTGATGTCTTTTTCAGGATCTTCGGCTTCAAGGAACAAGAGCTGGGCAATGATGAGATTCGCGAACATGTCGTCGATCGGCGCACCCAGAAAAATAATGCGGTCTTTTAGGAGCCTGGAGTAGATATCGTATGAGCGTTCGCCGCGATTGGTTTGTTCGACTACGATCGGGACCAGCATGGATTCAGTTCCTTTCCGCAATGTTAGGCGCGCGCCTCTCGTTCAAGACGCGTGCAGGCGCCTTGTCTAGCCTTGAATGACAGAGTTGCGGTAGACAAAGTCTAACGCTTTATCCGCCAGGATGCGCGAGCGCAATTCTTCGATGGAGTCTTGGCCGCCAGCCTGAATCATCTTCACGAGCTCAGCGACTGGAACGCGGAGTTCGGTCGCCAGCCTGGTGACTTCGTTATTCATATCTTCTTGGCTGACGGAGATGGATTCCTTCGTGGCAATGGCTTCGAGGATCAGGCCGACTTTGACGCGCCGGTTGGCTTCGTCGCGGTTCTCTTCACGGATGGTCTTGAGCTCTTCGGCCGTGGCGGCGGGCGATGGATCGGTGGCTTTGCCGCGTTGCTGCTCTTGGAGCCTCTGCCGGACGATGGCGTCTAGTTCACGCGTGACAAGAGTTTCCGGCAGGTCAAAGTGGTGTGTTTCGGCCAGCCGTTTGAGAATGGTGTCTTTGTAGGATTCATCGATGTCGCGCTTGAGGGCTTTTTCCATCTCCCCGCGCAGCTTGTCCTTAATCTCTTGAAGCGACGAAAAAGGTCCGCAGTCCTTGGCGAACTCGTCGTCGAGCGCTGGCAGCGTTTTCTGTTTCACGCCTTTAATGGCTAGACTGAATTTCACGGTTTTCCCGGCGACCCGGGTATCGGGGTGACTGCCGGGGTAGATCTGAGGGATGTCGACGATGTCTCCCTCTTTCTTGCCGGTTAAATAACTGTCGATCTCGATGCCGAGGAGCGCGGCTTTGGACCCGACTTTGTGAAGCTGGCCTTCTTTCTTGGTCCCTTCAAGCGGGGCGCCATCGAGAAAGCCTTCGAGGTCAACGACCGCAAAATCTCCCTCGCCGAGCGCCGTGCCTGGCGGAGCGGCTTCGAGTCTCGCCTGTTGTTCCCGCAGGACATCCAGCGCCCGATCCAGCTGTTCGTCGGTGACGGTGCGTTTGTCCGGCTTGAGCGAAATCGGATTGGGCGCTTTATAGTCGCGCAGCTCAATGGTCGGTTTGATTTCGACAGTGGCCGTGAACGTGAACGGTTCATCTTTTTTGATCTTGACCCGTTCCAACGGCGGGATTTCCACCAGCACCGGACTGATCCCGGCTTCGCGGATGGCGCGGCCGTAGAAATCCGGCACGATGTTGCGAATGACATCTTCTTCAACGTCTTTGGCGTAGCGCTTTTCAAGGAGGCCCAGCGGAGCCTTCCCGGGGCGGAAGCCTGGAATGCGTACTTGGCGATTCAATTGGGTATAGGCTTGCGAGAAACGTTGCGTGACTTCCTGAGCAGGGACTTCGATTTTCAATGCCCGTTTCATAGGCCCCAGCTCAGTCATTTCCATCTTCATGATCGTATCTATCCTTCCACATTCTGTGAGGGGCGGGCCCAAGCGGATCTGTCGTCAAATTTGGTGCGAGCGGAGGGACTTGAACCCCCACGGTTACCCACGAGATCCTAAGTCTCGCGCGTCTGCCAGTTTCGCCACGCTCGCACGGTGGAGCGCATCGCGGGGCTGTCGACGTGGATGCTGAGACAGCAAAACACGCGATTGTGTAAGCCTTTTGTACCGTCGAAGGCGACCTACTGTCAACCCATACTCTCGCGGGGTTTATCGATTCCGGTCCTCTCGATAATGAGCAGGAGAGAGCAGTGATGGCGATGAGCGTAGACTGTAGGGATTGCTGTTCCGAGTGGGAGATCGGGAGCAGGAGGTGAGGCCTGGTTCGCACTGGAAGGTGAGCGTATACTGATTTTCAGGTTATTCGGCGAGGGGACTGGCAGGTTGAGCGTTGTAGATGTCATTTGCCGGAATTCCCATATGGGCAAGGAGGTGGTGTGATGCATCATTTCTCTTTCTTTATCTCCTTCATCGTCAGTTTAGGCATGGTGCTTTGGAGCGCTCCGGCTGGAGCTTATCGGGAGTATTTCACGGCTGAACAGAAAGCGCAGCTCGATAAGATTCAAGTGGTGCTTATCGAGGTATTGGCGTTGACCGACAAAGGTGCGGCCGATGTCGGTCCATTGGTGTCGGTGGTGTCGCGCCGTCTTGGGGAGGTTGGCTACACGGTGGTGCAGGATGCCTCGAAGGCCCATGATGCGGTCTTTCGAGTGAAGTGCGAGCAGCGCAAGACCTGGGAGGGCACGGCCTCATCGGGGGGAGACAACGATCTGCCCGATGCGCCCTCTCGCCTCTGGAAGGGGCCGGCCTGCCAGCTGACCTATGCATTGGGCGGGATGAAGATCAAATGGCAGAAGGAAGTCCGCACGGATTTCGAGGATGCCGTTTCTTCGGCCCAGGCGGCTGAGCCCGGCGAGTTTGCCATGGCTCGTCTGAAGGACCAACTTGAAAAGTATGAGTTTCCATTAATTCTCGCCGCTGAGTGGGGACATGCCGAACGATTGTTAAAGGTGTTGGATTCCACTGAGGCGAGTCTCCCTCGGAAGATTAAAATCATTTCGTTGCTGGGTGAGATGCAGGCGGACGAAGCGCTGCCGAAGCTTAAACAGGTGCTCCAGGATCGTAATCTGGCCAAGCAAGCGCTGGTCGCGATGGGGAATCTTGGCAGAGAAGGCATTCCGTTGCTGGTGGATATCATGAACACCGCTCCGCAGATCGATGTTCAGGCCGCAGCCGCGAAGGGATTGGGGCAGCTGGGCGGTCTGCATGGCGACGCGTCGGTTGTTCTCCCTTTGCTGGCCAAACTGCAAGATCCGAAAACCGATTGGGTTGTATTGACGGAAGTCGCCTGGGCTTTGGGAAAGATTCCCGATAAGCGGTCGATAGAACCCCTCTATGCAGCGGATAGGAAGCTGCAGGCTTTGCGCGATCCGGACAATCAGGTGTTAAAGAAGTTAAAAGAGGCTGTTTTCTGGGCCATCAAGCAATGCGATACGTGGGATCAGTATAGCTGAAGGAGCGTTGGAAGAGGCACTGCCCCTGCTGCGATTGGTTGGCTATCGGGCTCCGTGCGAGTTGAGCTTGCACGGAGCCTCATCCTGTCTATACTCCTACCTCCAATTTGCGAAACTATGGGTGATTCGTAGGCGCGTGACGTTCCAGATGACGCTGAGTATGGCTCCCATGACATTGTACCCTTGCGAATACTGTCACGATTCAAATCAGACAGATGCCTTGAGCGATAGAAGGAGGATCATATGACGGCCTGTTCACGCAGACGATTTCTTCAGTTGACCGCCGCAACCGGTGGCGCCTTGGCGTTTGGCGATCTGATCGACCGGGCGCTGGACTTCAGCGGCCGTGCGTATGCTGCAACAGGAGAGCCAATCAAAGTTGGGATGCTCGATCCGCTGTCGAGTCCCTATAAGACGTCCTCCATCCATGATGTGCATGGGGCGAATGTTGCGGTGGACCTGTTCAATAAACGCGGCGGTGTGCTGGGGCGTCCCGTGATGATTTTGGAAGCCGACGATGCCTCGAATCCGGAACAGGCGGTGAAGGTTGCAACGAAGTTTATCAAGGAGGATCGCGTCGATGTGCTGATGGGAACGTTTAACGGGGATTGTGCCTTGACCGTCAGCGAATTGGCTCAAAAGGAAAATAAATTATTCATGGTGACCGGCTCGTATCTTCCGGAGCTAACCGGCGCGGCGTGCAGTTCCCACACATTCGTGTTTATGCCCAATGCGCGGATGCTGGCGCAGGCCGTGGTGCCGCATCTGGTGAAGAACTATGGAACCCGTTGGTACATGATCACGACGAGTACACTTGACGGTAAAGCCGCCGCGCAGGCCATGGCCGAGGCGGCCGAGGCGCATAAGGTGGAGTTGGTCGGCGAGGCCTTGATGCCGTTCGGGTCCACGGACTTTGTCTCGGCGCTCAGCGCGGCGAAGGACAAGGAGCCGACGGCGATCATTCTCAATCTCTATGGATGGGATCTTGTGCATGCCTTGAAGGGATATGGCAAGCTGGAATTGGCAAAAGAGAAAATCGGTGTCGGCGGGATGATCAGCGGCGAGCAGATTGGGCGCCCGCTGGGATACGCCAGTAACGCAGGAATCTGGGGTCTTATCTGGGACCCCAAGATCAACACTGAGAGTTCGCGGCGATTCATCCAAGGCGTGATCGATAAGTACAGTCATACGCCAACGTCGCGCTGTTATTTGGGGTATGCCGCGATGACGCAGATCCTCGAGGCGATCCAGCGAGCCGGTACGACCGAAACGTCGGCTCTAATCAAGGCCTTGGAAGGGCATGAATTCGACGGATTGAAGGAAGGGCGGTCTCGTTTTCGAGCGTCGGATCACCAGCATGTGCAGGATGTGCTGGTGGGAGAAGCCTTTGGAAAAGAACTCGGGCTGGGTCACTACAAGCTTCTTGCGACGGTGCCGGGTCTCGCCAATATTGGAGCGGCGGAGCAACCGCTCTGCAAATTGTAATGGCCTGCTATCGCCAGAGGATTTTCCTTATCAGGAGCTTATCCGGAGTCTATCGGTTGTAGACAGATAAGATTGTGATCGCGACGCGGCTATTTCTGATCGGTTGATAATGGAATGTGCTGAGGGGAAGCAGGATGCCGCTTCTTGCGGCACCCTGCTTCTGTTCGGTGAAGAGGCGGGACTTACTTGGTAACGCGGATTTCGACCCGGCGATTTTTCGCCCGGCCTGCGTCGGTCGTGTTTGGAGCTGCTGGCCTGGTGTCGGCGTAGCCGTGTGTCGTGGCCGCGCCCAGGCCGCCTTCCGTCAGGGCTTTGGCCGCGTTGGCCGCGCGCGCTTCAGAGAGTTCTTGGTTGGTCGGGAATTTCTTTTTCAATGCGCTGCGGATTGGCCGGTTGTCGGTATGGCCATCGACGGCAACTTTGTACTCAGGATAATCCTTCAAGATCGCTCCGACCTGCTTCAGCGCATCGGCGCCGGCCGGTTTCAGCTCATCTTCTCCCGAGCCGAACAGATAGCCTGATGCCAGGTTGATGAGCAAGCGCTCGTTATTCAGATCGACGGCAATGGCCTGCTTGTCGATCTGCGGCCTCAGCGCACGGAGCAAGCCGCGCTGCGCTTCTTTCAATTTGGCCATTTCAGCGGACAGGTCGCCGCGGAGGCCTGCGAGTTCTTTGTCGCGATCCGCCAACATTTTTTCGAGTTCTGCGACGCGTTGTTTGCTGGCGGCCAGTTCAGAGGCGATTTTTTCTTTGTCGCCTGCGGCCCCGCCCATGGTGGCGAGCTGCGCGGCGAGGTCTGCGTTGCGTTGTTTGGCTGCGGCCAGGTCCGAGGCCAGCTGGTCTTTATCGCCGGCTCCGGCTTGAAGGCCGGCGAGTTGCGTGGCGAGGTCTGTGTTGCGTTGTTTGGCTGCGGCCAGGTCCGAGGCCAGCAGGTCTTTATCGCTGGCTCCGGCTTGTAGTGCAGCCAGTTTGTCCTTATCGCCACTTGCGGCCGACTGGGCGGCGGCGAGCTGACGTTCAAGCTCGGCCGTGCGGGCATTCGATTGATTGAGGTCGCCTTGTGCGGAGGAGAGCTGGCTGGCGAGCCTTGAGGAGTCTCCAGCGCTTGAGCGAAGGGCAGCCAACTCCCGGTCGCGGTCGGCGAGCTGGCTTTCAAGCGCCTTCACACGGTCGCTGAGGGCGCCGTTTTCTTTCTTTGCCGCGGCGAGTTCGTCAGCAAGACGCTGCCGTTCTTGTTCGGCGGCGGCGAGGCGGGCGGCATAGTCTGTCGATGCATTCCGGACGGTGCCTTGAGGGCAGATGCGGTATTTGAATCCGTTGTCCGGGCACATCGGTTCCCAAGATGAACATCCGGTGATGGCCAGGAGGCTTAGGACCAGAAGGGGGGATTTGTATCGTGTCATCGGGTCTCCTTAGTTAGTAGGATGATAGTGAATGCGTGTCTGCGAGTTGTTGCCGCATTGTTACTGAGTTACTGCCGCCCTTTGAGCGCATCCCTGATTTCCATCAAGAGCTTCTCCTCGTTTGTCGGCCCGGCCGGCGGAGCCGGTGGAGCTTCTTTTTTGAAACGGTTCATTTGCTTCACCAGCAGGAAGATGACGAAGGCGAGGATGATGAAGTCGAAGGTGGCTTGTAGAAACACCCCGTAGTTGATCGTCGGGGCTCCAGCCGCTTTGGCTGCGGTCAGCGAGGGCTGGGGCGTTCCGGATAAATTGATGAACAGGCTGGAGAAGTCCACCTTGCCCATCAATAAGCCCAGGGGGGGCATCAGCACATCGCTGACGAGCGATGAGACGATTTTCCCAAATGCGCCACCGATGATGACACCGATAGCCATATCCATGACATTGCCCTTCATGGCAAAGTCTTTAAATTCTTTTAACATCGTCTGTCCTCCTTGGAGGATGAGAGGGTGAGTTGCCTGTTACCGGTGCACACTATCGTTTTCTGGTTGTATCGAAACTGTATCCGAGGGTGAAGAGATACAGGTTGTCGGTGTCGCCGGTGCCCGGCGCCGGCCGGCTATTGTACCGTGTCGTCACTTGAAACCCGCTGACGAATCCTTCCCAGATTTTGAATCGGACCCCGTTGTCCATGGTGAGGAAGTAGTTCGAGGCGTTTTCCATCGAGGGGTAAAATTCGTTGAAATGGTAGAACGTGATGCGATCGTCGAAGAGCGGCCAGTTCCATTTCATCGAAACGCGGGCACGCAGACTCGACTGGTCGTTCGCGACGCGGAAGTCTTCATTGAAAAAGGCCACACCGGTTTCCGTATAGAACGTCATGTCTTTGAAAATGCCGCTGAAGTCTCCTCGATCGATGAATTGATAGCCGGGGCCGGACGCGAGGGCTGTCCGCATCTTGAGATCTTGGAAACGATCGTTTTCGAAGTAGGCGGAGGCAAACCAGTAAAAGCGTTTCGTGACGAAGAAGTCCAGCTTGATCGTCCCACGAGCATTCCGGGCGCTGAGGGTGTTGGCATTGTCTCCGTAGACGTACCGGCCATTGATCGAGAGCCGGAGCTGCTCGCTGCGGGCGACGAAGTCTCCCAGTAAGCTGGCGTTTTTGAGATGGCTGTTTCCGGTAGTCTGGGAGTAGGCGCCGGTGATGCTGCCCGTGTAAATCACGGGAGGTTGCACCAGGGGGTTCACGGATCCGATGGTATCCAGCGGAACGGTGAGTGAGCCTTTCAGCGGTTCAGATTGAATGTTCAGGTTGCCGTCGGGTCCGGCTGTCGCGGTTCCGACAATGGTGCTGCCTTCTTTGAGGTGAAACGGGATCGGATGATTGACGTCGAGTTTGGCGACGTCGCTCCACTTCACCTTAATGACATTGTCTGGGCTGGATGGCGTCTTCATGACGAGGATGCCGTCTGCCATCTCGAGGACTTCTCCGTAGATCATGCTGCCGTTCTTGAGGGTCACAACGTCGAGCGGAAGCGCGGGCGCATCGGCTGCAAAAGCCGCCATGCCGCCATAGAGTATGGCGGTACAGAGCGTCAGCATGGCAAACAGGTTCTTCATCTTTTCCCCTCTCGTATTTCTGGGTATATGGAAAACACCGCGTATTGCGGCGCTGCGGTGTTTGAATTTCACTAAGACTGACTGGCCAAATCGTGCATTTTGTCTTGTATACCCGACTACCTATGGTTGTGCAAGACGGAATCGAATTACGTCGGACCGCGGTGGACGAGGCACAATTGTGCGATTCGCGACATCGAGCAAGACCGATGTGCCGCAGGTCTGCGCGAACGATTTCGTTGGCTCAGGCCTTCTATTCATGTTGCCCCAAGGGGGCGCGATTGTTTTGAAACGGTCTTGCCGGGTTGCCGGCCGAGCCGCCTTCCCTGAGCGGCGGGGATGCGAGGGTGTTGGTTGATTGCAGGTGGCGCGCTCTTCGGGGCGAGACGTTTGATCTGGTGCGCACGATCGTCACTGTCATTCAGAGTCCGGCAGAGATTGCCGAAAAATTCGAGCAAGGCTCCCAACATGCTTTCGCGAAGTTTTCGTGAAGAGGCGGGTTGCAGGCGGACCCACTGATCTTGCTGGAGCTGGAGCACGGAGAGGGTGTAGCCAGTGGTCTCTAGATCTTTTTCTGGGACCAGTAGAAAAGTCTGATTGTGTGGATCGACAACGAGGAGGCCCTTGGGAAGCATAGGACTATCCTTTCCCACGTGCGGAGATGGGGGTGATGTCGAGAGGGGGGTAATGCTGGCTGAGTTGCGTGATGAAATGGTGAACCGCTTGGGCCCGCCGCGTGACGCGCAGTTTTTTATAGAGGGCCGCCTGCAGTGTGACGATGGTGTGCGGCTCTTTCTTGAGAACGACGGCGATGGCCTTGTTGGTGGCTCCCTTAGCCAGTAACGAGAGGAGTGTTAGATCGATTCGCGAGAGGATCGGCGGGAGAGCCGCCGGGGCATTCGTGGTGTGGTCCTCTTTCCGGGAAAGATTGTGGTTCGCCTCGTTCGGCTCAAAAAGTGATTGCCCTGCGGCAATCGTCTTGATTGCGCGGAGGAGGTCTTTGGCCTCGGTATCTTTGGTCAGATACCCATGCCCCCCTGCCATGACGGCCTCATAGAGAGCATTGTAGTCGCTGTAGGCCGAGAAGAACAGAATTCGCGTACGCGGAAAAGCCGACAAGATGTCTCGACAGGAGTCGTACCCGGTGCCATCGGGTAAGCGCATATCCATAATCACGACATCGGGTTTGGTGCGATGGACTTCTTCAATGGCGCGCGCCCTGCTGTCGGCTTCGCCAACCACCTGAATGCCGCGATCCGACGTGAGGATGGCCCTGATTCCTTCTCGCGCGAATACCGAATCATCGACAGGAACGACTCGAATCGGTGGCGATGTGGTGGATCGTGGCCTAAGCAATGGGAGTCCTGTTGCACGCAGACGGTTTGTTCAAACGAGGTCTGTCTCTAGGTCCGAGAGGTAGATCAAGGTTTGTGCCACGGCTTGCGGAGATATTCAGTTTGAATGGCGTGAGCTTTCTGCGCGCTGCGGTCACTCTGTCTCAGTGCCGCTGTCGCAGGAGACAGGGCTGTCTCACGGCGCCTGTCTCATCATAGGCGCAGACATGAGGGGTTTGGAACGAGGCTATTCGGCGACGTCGATGCCATGTGCGAGGAGCCGGCGATAGAGTGTGGCGCGACTGACCCCGAGAATCTTCGCGGCTTCCGTCCGGTTTCCTTGTGCTTGCTGGAGCGCTCGAAGCAGGTGCGCTTTCGGTTCAGTGCTGTGCGATTCCTGGAAAGATGGAGGCAGATGGCTATATTGGGAGTGGCGCAGTTCCTCGGGAAAGTCGGCCGGCATCAGGCAGGTCGTGCGGGCGCTGATCACGGCAAATTCGACGGCGCTTTTTAGCTCTCGGACATTGCCGGGCCAAAGGTAGGCGATGAGCAGCTGGAGACTGTCAGGATGCAGATCCGTGATCGTTTTTCCCGTGGCGGCACAGACTTGAGCGAGCATGGTCTGGGCGAGCAAGGGAATGTCGTCTCGCCGATCCCGCAGCGGCGGCAAGTGGATGCGCGCCACGCGAATGCGATAGAGCAAATCGGCGCGAAAAGTGCCGCGAATAACGTCTTCATTGAGATTGTGATGAGTAGCGGCAAGGATGCGCACATTCACCTTCCGTGGGCGAGTTTCTCCCAGGCGCGTGATTTCTTTTTCTTGGAGGACTCGGAGCAAGCTGGTTTGGACGGCGGATGGGATGTCTCCGATTTCATCCAAAAACAGGGTGCCGCCGTCAGCCGATTCGAAGAGTCCATGATGATCCTCGATGGCGCCGGTGAAGGCGCCTCGCTTATGGCCGAACAGCTGGCTGCCCAGCAGTGAATCCGTCAAGCCTGCGCAGTTCGCGGCGATAAAGGGCCGGTCTTTCCGTGAACTGGAATAATGGATGGCTCTGGCGATAAGTTCTTTTCCGGTTCCTGTCTCGCCCTCAATGAGGACCGTGGAGTTGACCCGCGCCACATCGCGGACAAGTTGATAGATCTGCAACATGGCCGGGCTGCGTCCAACCAGGTCGTGAAATTGTGAGTGGTGATCGAGCTGCTGCCGTAACTGCTGCACCTCCGTGCGATCCTGCAGCAGGATGATGCGCCGTTCAGGGGATTGTGGGTCCGCATGGATTTCGTAGTCGACCCATCGTGGGGTGGCGCTTGCCAAGCGCAAGGTCTGCCGTCCTCGTTGCGGCTGGCGCGCGTTCCATGTTCGGCGAAGATGCGTGCGGTCTGCGGGCTCCAGGGGGAGACCCTGTTCCCATGGCTGGCCGATGACCGCTGTGGCCGCGCGTTCGATCCAGGCAAGGCAGCGCGGGCTGATGAAGGTGACCAGGCCTTGTCGATCGGTGACGATGGCGGCTAGATCCAGCTGTTGGAGAAGCGCCAGGACATCGTCGCGTTCTTGCATGGTGATGGCCAGAGATCCTGTCAGAGATGCCTGGGTTCGTTCGTGGGTTTTGACTTGGTCGATATGCTGCAAACGCTGATCACGGGCTTGCTGTAAGAGGGTCTGCAATTGGGCGCACTGTTCATCGATGCATTCGATAAGGAGCAGTGGACGGCGCGCCACGGTTAGTGCGGTGGCTTCGAATTGGTGCAGGACGGATGCACGGTCGCGATGACTCCAGGGACCCGATCGAAGTACTTGGTCGGAGTTGTCCCTCCACGTCGATTCGCTTTCTTCCAGGAAGTGTTGCAGAAAAGGAGAGAGGCTTCCGACGTCAATGAGCGATTCCAGCGGCGCTGTGAAGGTGGCGACCCACCAGGATGGCGGCGTTCCAATCAGGCGAAATGTATGTCCCGTCCCGACCCGTTCGAGCAGAGCGGCGCCAAGTCGTTGAAAGAGGGCCGCCATCATATTCTGAGGCAGAGCGTTGGGTGAGCTGGATGGCGCCATGGCAGTTCAGTTGCGCCGCTAGGCGGCTTCTAACATGATGTGCGTAAGCCGCAGAAAGAGTTCGGGTACTCCGTCGCCGGTCTTGGCGCTTCCGGTGAAGACCAGCCATCCCTTGTCTCGCAGCCGCGCGAGGGTGGGCTCATCGATTTCCCATTCCTTGCGCTGGTCGGCTTTGTTCACGATGAGCACGAAGGGCACCGGACCGAGCGTCGATTGAGCCAGCTGGTGGAGGGCTTCCGCCGTATCCAATGTCGATCGCCTCATGCCGTCAGCGACGAGAATGTAGCCGGATGAGCCTCGCAAATACGACTCTCGCATTTTTTGAAAATCGTCTTCTCCATAGAGATCCCAGATCATGAGTGTCACGTCTCGGTCGTCGACGAGGAGGGTTTTCTTTTCAATCGTGACGCCGATGGTCGTGTGATATTGCTCCGAAAACGCATCGGTGACGAAACGGCGGATGAGGCTGGTCTTTCCGACGGCGAATCCACCGAGCAGACAGATTTTTTTCTGAATCATGGCGCGGAGTCCGCGTGGCTGGGAGCGTGCCTGAGTGTGACGAGGAGGGTGGTGCGTCGTTGCGCGTTCGAAGTATTCATCGTACTGCCGCGCTTCTGCCCGGTGAGCGAGGTTGGTTCCACGCTCGCGCTGAGGGTGAGCGGGGGGTATGCGGTGGTTCCTCCAAGGGCGGCGAGGACGGCATGCGCGCGCGCGGTGGCCAGCAGAAAGTTCATGATTTCTGGTCCGGCAGGATCGGCATCGCCGATTGCTTCGACGACGATACTTGTCTCGCCAGAAGAAGCGCGCGCGGACTGGCGCAAGTCTTCGAGCAGCTGTTTGACCGGCGCGACCTTGTTTAATTCTTGTTCGGAGAGCGTGGAGGAGCCGCTCTCGAAGGAGAAGCTAGTTCGGTTCAATTGGGCAATGAGATCCGCGCGCGAGACGATGCGAAGGTCTTCATCGCGATATTCACGAACGCCTGGGAGCAAGGCGGCCACCTGTCTGGCGTGGGTCGCCCAGTTTTCTTGTGCGGCCCCGCTGGCGGTGAGGCGGCCCTCATTGAAGTGGAGTGTCGCGGTCTCTGGCGGATGGAGGAGCAAGGTTGCGCGCTCGCCGGCGAATTGAGGGTCGAGGGAATAGAACGGAGTCCAGCGAGCGTTGATCCGCTCACGGGGGATTCCTGCCTCAACCAAGAGTTCTTCCGGGTTCGCTGCGAGTGGATCGCGCAGCCCCTCAAGGGTGATTGTCTGACCGTCGCGGTCGAGCGCCGTCACGACGATTCCCGGCATGGTGCGAATGTGCTGCGCCAGGCGCTGCCAGCGCTGGTTGCTTTGATAGGACGTCCAGCCCCAAAAGACGATGGCAATGAAGATGAGGGCAAGGATGGCCCAGGTCATGGGAGAGATTTTTGTGCGGGGCTGGTCGTACTGAGTCTGCATGCAGCCCATGAGACGGTCGTGCGTCGCGTCGAAGCCTGAAGGATTGCCATCGAAGGCGGCGAAGGCGTCGGCGTAGTCGAGCTGAATGGATTCGAGTGTTTGCTGCACCTGAGCTCGAAGGTATCCTGGTGCGGTGCCTCTGACAACGCAGGCCAGGATGGCCTGGGGGCCTTGTTCGATCAAGAGCCGGCATTCTCCGACTTCCAAGGTATTGAGCGTCTGCCCTCGCTGCGTGCTGAAGGTGTCTTGCACAAAGGTTTGAATGGCCGTCAGCATGCCGGATACCAGCTGTTGATCGTGAATAATGGCGGTGTCCGATGCGACGTGATGGAGAAGGAGGCCGGTGTCTCGATGGATGAGAAAGAGCTGTTCGACGCGAAACCGCAATGTGTGCAGCAGGACGACCTCGGCGAAGGGGCGTCCGGTTCGCCAGGCCTCGATTCTCCAGGCAAGGCCTTTGAAGGATAGGCTGTGGTCGATGGTCTGATTGAACGACTGCATCATCCCTTGCAACGCGCGGACGATCGCTTGGCGGATAGCCGGACCCATGATGGGAGTGATGGCTTCGGCGATCACATGGGGGGTTCGGCGTACGGAGCTCGTCAAGGCGGTCTGGACATGAGGGGTGAGTGCGGCGGTCAGTCGCTCGTCCTGCTTGCCTCGCAAGGCGATGGCCTCGGCGAGCACGTTGCCGATGGAGCGGGCATCGATCTCGGTGCGGTCAATACGATCGCGGAGTTCTGTCAGCTGGGTTTGTTCGGGAGCGAGCAACAGTGTGCGAAGCTCAGCCCATTCTTGTTTTAGCTGAGGGCTCGCGGTTGTATCAGCCGAGGGAGGCTGGTTGCTGGACCTGGGTTGATTCATCAGTGCCGGCTCCTTGCCTCCAGGTCGTTAGGATGTGGGCGAGCCCTGCTGGAGTTTGTGCGACAGCTCAGCCAATAGTTCCGCGAGTGCGGTTCGGTCCGTCTTGGCATGCCGCAGATCCGCTACGGAGCGATTGAGAGAGTCTGAGAGTTGATCTTGGGTGGAACGGATTATGTCGTTGAGCGCGCTTACGTGGCCTAGGATTTCCTGGCGTAGGGTGCGTTCCGAATGTCCGGCTTGTTCAACCAGGCTGGTGGCGTTGCGTTCGACCACGGCTCCGAGGCTGGTGAGGTCTCTGACGAGGTGTTGCATGGCTTCGCCGCGGGCCTGCTGTTCCTGTTGCAGACGACTGGACAGGATGGCCACTTCCTGCTGCATAAAGGCTTCAAGCGAGTCGAATCGTTTCGTGAGTTCGGCTTTGAGCGCGGCGGCCTCCTTGGCAAGGTTTTGTTCCAGCGCGGAGAAGCGCCGGTCGTGATCGCGGACTTGTGCGCCGAAAAGAATGTCGCGAATCTTTTCAAGATTGCCGTTCTGGGTATTGTCGCCGGCCGGCGGAAAATGGGATGGCGATGTGGATGGCTCGGCGGCGAGCGGAGGGGCTTGCGTGTCCGCGGTTTCGGTTGACATAGGCGGCTCCTTAGATCCGTACTCTGGAGCATGATGGGGTCATGGTCCAGGAAAGAGGGTGATATATCGCGCCGTCCGCTAGAAGATGGCGACCGTGCTGGCATCTCTAACGGTATAAGGTTTCTGCGCGGTATGTTAACACTGGCGATTTGCGGCAACAAGGTGCAGACCAGTGATTTCGTGGTTTGGAAGGAGGCTAGCGGGGAGTAGGGCTAGGCCGGATGCGACTCAATTGTATCGATGATCCCACCCCCGAGCACGCGATCGCCGTCATAAAATACGGCGGATTGCCCAGGACTGAGTGCCCGTTGCGGCTGGCTGAATTTGACCGCCATCTGTCCGGCAGCGAGAGGAATCGTTGTTGCGGGTGAGGGGGGGGTGGCATACCGCACTTTACAGTGAACGAGAGAAGAGGCGGTCAGGAGTCTTTGGTCGAGGATATTGAGATCTTTTACGGTGCAGGAAGAGCTGAGGAGATGTTCTTCCGGGCCAAGGACCACGGTATTGGTCGTTGGTTGGACGCGCTGAACATAGAGGCGTTGTCCTGTTGCAACTCCCAGCCCTCGCCGTTGTCCCGGTGTATAGAAGGGAATGCCTTCATGAGTGCCTAGTGGGGCCCCGGTTTCGTCTATGAAATGACCAGGCGTAGCTTGAAGATTTGGCTGTTCCTGAAGGAAGGTGCGATAGTCGCCGTGACTCACAAAGCAGATTTCCTGACTCTCCTTCATCTCTTCTTCAGGAAGTCCCAGGGCGGCAGCCTCTTTCCAAACATCGGCCTTCTGCATGTGCCCTACGGGAAAGAGCAGTCGATTGAGCCAGGATGCCTGGATGCGGTAGAGGAAATAGCTTTGGTCTTTGCGGGCATCGGCTCCTTTCATAAGAGAGAGCCGATCCTCGCTTCTGCCGACATGAGCATAGTGGCCGGTTGCGACGTACGAGAGGTTTTTGGACTCTGCGAGCTCGATAAGCTGCCGGAGTTTCACTCGTTCGTTGCAGCGGACGCAGGGGTTGGGGGTTGTTCCATTTGTGTAGGCGGCAACAAAATCATCGATAACCGCGGTACGAAACTGTGCGCGTGAATCGATGAGCTCGTGTGGGATGTTGAGTTGTTTCGCGACGTATCTCGCGATGCCAACTTTGCAACAGCCGCGCTCTTCCCAGCGTTTCGAGGCTGCGACTTCTTCGTTCTCGTGCTCCCAGACTTGCAGGGTGACGCCGTGGACGTCGAATCCTTGCCGAGTCAGTAGGAGTGCCGCAACGGAGCTATCGACTCCTCCACTCATGCCGAGGAGGACGGTTGGGCGTGACATAGTACGGCTATTGTACTGTCTGGCCGAAGAAAGGGCTAGAGGTCGGGCGCGCGCAGTTTATTTCGGTGGAGAGTGAGGTCGTGGACATTCTTGGCCGATTGGGGATGTTCTTCGGCCCAGCGATGGGCGCCCATATCGCACATGCCATGAAAATGCGCGCCGTCTTCTATGGCAATGGCAGGAGTTCGGATATCTCCGATAAGGACGCCTTGTTTGAGAATTTGGATTCTTTCCGTGGCGGTGACGGTTCCGTTAATCTTGCCACTGGTGAGCAGCGTGCCTGCGGAAATGATGCCTTTAATGACGGCGAATTCTCCCACGATTAAGGTGCCCGTGGTATGTATCTCGCCCTCCAGTTTCCCGTCGATGCGCACGGTGCCGTCGAAATTCACGACCCCTTTGAACTCAACCCCTTTCCCGAGAAAAGTGAAATTGTCGTCGTCCGAAGGGGATGGTTTCTTGTCGCCAATTGCCCACATGCGATCAAAGGTCCTTCCAGATACAGCAGGCTCACCGGGTGTCACGGGTGCAGGACCCCGATGAGCGGATTCTATTGCGTGACCGGAAAAATTAACCGTTTATTCTTTTGATGCCGCCTTGGCCCGAGATGCCAACCGGGTGAAGAGGGGTCTCTCGTGGGACTTCTCGAATTCCTTGCGACATTTCGAGGGTTCCGTTGAAGAGCACGCCTTCTTCAATTGAAAGCATGGGCGTCTTGATCCCGCCGTTGACGATGGCTGGGGCGCGGAGCTTAATTTTTTCCTTCGCGACAACGTCGCCCGTGATTTTTCCTTTGCAGACGATGGTGCCCGCCGTCACTTTGGCCGTGATCACGGCCTCTTCACCTACGAGAAGGACGCCGTCAGTATGGATCTCTCCGTCGAGAGATCCGTCAATTCGAACGGTTCCGCTGTAGGAGATAGTGCCTTTAAACTCAACGCCCTTTCCAACAAAAGCACTGACGTCTTCTGAGGCTTCCTGACGGCCGAGGTTAGAAGAAAGTGAGGTGTCTTCCGCTTCGACTTCTTCTGCCATCGTGCGCTTTCCATCCTGCTTGTCTGATTTCCACATGGTCGATGCCCCTCCTCTGCTTCGGGATAAAAGATGATAGGGTTAGCCCCTGTTAGTTGCTGTATCGGAATGTCTGAGGAAGATATTTAACGTTAGTTGAGAGAAAAGCAACTATTATGTTTTTTTCAGAATGTGTGTGAGGCATGAGAAAGAGAGCTCCAGGTTAGGAAAGGAGGTTATCGATGATACCTTCCAGCTCTGGGTCGGAGTAATAATGGATGATGACTTTGCCTCCTTTTCTCGCCGATTCGATGGTGACGCGCGTCCCAAACCGTTTCTGCAGGCGTGATTCTACGTCGCCCCACTGCGACGCAGGTATTGCCGATTTTACCTGTTTTTTTGGCGTGCGTGATGTGGCAACGAGCCGTTCGGTCTCACGAACGGACAGGGTACGGGTCGCAACAGCCTTTGCCACGGTGCATTGCGCCTCAGGACTGTCCAGCGCAAGAAGGACTTTGGCGTGTCCGGCTGAAAGAGCTCCCGACTCGACAAGAGTTTGCACATCGGGATGGAGGTTGAGTAGACGTACGGAATTAGCCACGGATGATCGATCGCAGCCGACCTTTTGTGCAATACCCTCATGAGTTAATTCGAATTCGTTCATCATTCTTGAATAGGCTCTGGCGGTTTCCATGGGATTGAGGTCTTCTCGTTGAAGATTTTCAACGAGAGCGAAGAGAATGGCTTCTTGGTCGGTGCAATTGCGTACGACGGCTTGAATGGTGTCGAGGCCGGCCTCTTTGGAGGCGCGCCATCGCCGCTCGCCCGATATGAGCTCAAAAATGCCATCGCCTTTTCGGCGGACTAAAATTGGCTGAAGCAAACCGCTTTCTTTTATTGAGGCGGCGAGCTCCGCCAGCTCTGTCGGATGGAAGATTTGCCGCGGCTGGTAGCGATTGGGCACAATCGCATCGATTTTGATCCGTTGAACGTCTGCCGCATTGCTCGGGGCCGCCGCGCGGCCGTCAGATAGCAATGCATCGAGACCTCTACCTAGTGCTTTTTTCTCCATTGTCGAGAAACTCCTTCGCAAGTGAGAGATAGGCTTGTGATCCCGATGAAGCCATATTATAGAGAATTCCTGGCCGTCCATAACTCGGGGCTTCAGCGAGTGTTACGTTTCTAGGAATGACGGCTTGGTAGACTTTCCCCCCAAAATGGTTTCGGACTTGTTCGGACACCTGGCGAGCTAAAGTATTGCGTGCGTCAAACATGGTCAGTACGATTCCCTCTATGAAGAGGTCGAGGTTAATCGAACGTTTTACTCGCTCGATGCTGTCCATAAGCCGAGAGAGTCCTTCCATGGCGTAGTATTCACATTGCACTGGAATGAGGACCGATTTTGCGGCAGCGAGAGCATTAATCGTAAGGATGCCGAGAGCTGGTGGGCAATCAAGTACGATGACATCGTATGTGTTGTGTGTATTTTTGATTGCATCGCGAAGATGGTGCTCTCTTCCTTCAACGTTAACTAGCTCGATTTCTGCTCCGGCGAGATCGGCATTTGATGGCAGGATAGATAGACCAGTGGTGCTTGTTTTTTGAACAACGTTTTCTAAAATATCCTGTTTTATTAGGCAGTTGTATATTGTTTTTTGTAATGATCGCGAGTCGATCCCAACTCCACTGGTTGCATTGCCCTGTGGATCGAGATCGACTAGTAAAACTGATTTACCTTGAAGCGCAATTGCTGCTGAAAGATTTACGGAAGTCGTTGTTTTTCCGACTCCTCCCTTTTGATTGGCAACTGCAACTATCCTTGCCATTACTTGCCTTCCCATTAAATAAATTCAGTTCCACGTGGAACAGCATTTATTTAATACTCACGATGAAAGAGAGATGCTCGTAATAACTCTTGTTCCATATCCCATCGGAAGGTCAAAAGAGTATTCATTTTCAATAATAGCTTTTGAGTTAATTCTCGACTTGTCAACAAGAGTTGAAAGAAATAAGAGTATTCTCCCATTTTTAGTCAATATGGCTCTTGATAAATCAATGATGAATTCAAACTTTATCCCTCGCGCAACAATGTAGTTAGCTTGTTCTTGATTTATGGAGTTACTTATGAATTTCTCCATTGACCCTTCAAAAATATCAACGTCTTTGAGTCTCAATAGACCAGTAATATATCTTAGAAATGATGATTTTTTCTTTGACGGTTCAATGAGAACAAACCGCAGATCTGGTCGTAGTATTTTTATTGGTATTCCTGGAAACCCTGCGCCAGTCCCAATGTCAAAGACGAGGCTTCCATCTATGAAGCTTTCCGCTCTAACAGCAGCAATTGAATCGATGAAGTGTTTTACAACAATTTCTTCATCTTTAACGATACTGGTTAAATTAGTGGTCTCGTTCCATTTTTTAAGCTGCTCTAAATAGATAATGAGCTTGCCGGATTGATCAGCAGTCAGGTCGACTCCAATCGAAGAGGACGAAATGGATAATAGCGATTGGATATCTGTTTTATGTTCCACGTGGAACACATACGTGATTGCAGTAGTGAGGTCAAGAGAAAGGGCTGAATGATTTGGCGGTCATGTCAAACTTCAGCTGGTTGCTGACCTTGTCGCCTAAATTTTTCTATTGCAACGATGAGAAGTGAGATAGCCGCAGGAGTAACTCCGGCAATTCGTGATGCTTGTCCTATTGTTGCAGGCCTCACTCGCGATAGCTTTTCAATAACTTCACGAGAAAATCCTTGAGTTGATCCATAATCAAAAGTTGTTGGTATCGTTTTTAGTTCGAGTCTTTTGAATTGTCCAATTTGCTGTAGTTGCCTTCTGATGTAGCCTTCGTATTTTATTTCCAGTTCAACTTCTTCAATAATTTCGGCATTTTCAATGGGCAATCCATTAAACTTCACCAAAAGATCTCTATATGAATACTCCTGTCTCTTGAGCAGCTGCGCAAATGTTTGGGAGGAAAGGCGCCCATCTATGGTTGCCCAATTAAGCTGCGTGCAAATTTCATCAGTAATTTTTGGCCTGGTTGTACTCAGTCGACCAATTTCCCTTGCAATGCCATCACGTTTCCTAAGAAGCCGATCGTAATTATGTGGTGAAACTAATCCGATCTGATGGCCGATATCCATTAACCGTAGATCGGCATTCCCATGTCTTAAAAGGAGCCGATATTCAGCGCGCGATGTAAACATACGATATGGCTCGCGCGCATCCTTCGTAATCAAATCGTCGATGAGTACACCGATATAGGCTTGCGATCGATCGAGGATGAGTGGATCTAATTCTCTAATTTTCAATACCGCGTTAATACCAGCCATGACCCCTTGAGCCGCCGCTTCTTCATACCCAGATGTCCCGTTGATCTGCCCAGCATGATAGAGCCCTGAAACGTATTTTGTTTCAAGTGTTTGGTGGAGCTGACGTGGTGGGAAATAGTCATATTCAATCGCATAGCCAGGTTTGAGCATTTTGGCCTGTTCAAGGCCTGGGATGGTGCGAAGTATTTCGCTCTGAACATCAACTGGAAGGCTTGTTGATATTCCGTTCGGATAAAACTCTTTTGTATCAATGCCTTCTGGTTCGATGAATATCTGGTGCCGCTCTCGATCTGCAAACCGTACGACCTTGTCCTCGATTGAAGGGCAGTATCGCGGACCAATCGAGTCGATGACGCCGCTATAGAGAGGGGAGCGATCGAGATTCTTACTGATGATGTCGTGGGTTTGCTTATTTGTATATGTTAAATGGCAAGGAAGTTGAGGCGTAGTAATGCGCTCTGTACGATGGGAGAATGGCGTGGGAGGGTTGTCGCCTGGTTGCGGAACCATGACGGAGAAATCGATCGAATCTCGGTCGAGTCGCGGTGGAGTGCCGGTTTTCAGGCGGCCTAATTCAAATCCTAGGTCGCGCATGCAATCGGAAAGATGTTCTGCGGAGGCTTCGCCGGCACGCCCGGCTGGAAAGTGGTTCAGGCCTATGTGAATAAGACCCTTAAGGAAAGTGCCCGATGTAAGGACGACTGCAAGAGCATTGATCGTGGTCCCATCTCCTGTCACTACACCGGCTATCCGTGGCCCCAAAGTGAGAAGGCGATCAACGGTACCTTCTCGAATCGTAAGGCAGGGCTCGGCGGCTAACGTCTGTTGCATGGCCATGCGATACAGCTTCTTATCGCATTGCGCCCGTAAGGCTCTGACGGCCGGTCCTTTGCTCGTATTGATAAATCGAAATTGAATGCCGGCTCGATCGGTGTTTCTGCCCATTTCCCCGCCAAGAGCGTCGATCTCCTTTACCAGATGACCTTTGGCAATTCCCCCGACTGCGGGATTGCAGGACATCTGGGCGATTCGGTCCTTTTCCATAGTCAGTAGCAGGGTTCGTGCACCCATGCGAGCTGCGGCGAGAGCGGCTTCGCACCCCGCATGTCCTCCACCCACTACGATCACATCGAACGGTTGGCTCATAAATCACCTATTACTTCCTACTTCCCGATACAAAACTGGGAAAAGATTCGATGAAGGATTTCATCCGAGGTAATGGCGCCGGTAATTTCGCCAAGCGTATCTGCGGCGCCTCGAAGATCCACCGCCACGCATTCCGGATGCGTGCCCGATTCGATTGAAGCAAGGGCCTGTGCCAGATAATCGCGGCATCGAAGAAAAATTTCCTGATGTCGAATATTTGTAATCGTAACACTTTGAGATGGCTCGAAACCGCGGAGCCCAATCCTATCCTTGATAACTTCTCGTAATGTCGCGAGTCCCTCACCCGTCACAGTCGATAGCGGCAGTGGCGCGCTGCCACCTGGCAAAACGAAGCGATGGGACAAGTCCGCTACCTGATCGGGAGTGAGCAGGTCTATCTTGTTCAGCGCAACGATCACATTGTCCCTATCAAACATGGCGTCTGAGAGTAAGGTTGATTGGACCAAGTCTGCGACATCGACCACAGCGATAAGAAGGTCGGCATCGCGCACAGCTTCTTCCGTTCGGCGAATGCCTTCTTGCTCAACGGCGTCGGAGGTTTCTCGTAATCCGGCGGTGTCGACGAGGGAGAGCGTGCATCCGTCAAAGTGAACGGTCTCCTCGATCAGGTCGCGTGTGGTCCCGGGGATATTCGTGACGATGGCGCGATTATCGCCCAGTAATCTATTCAACAAACTCGACTTGCCTACATTGGGACGGCCCACGATGACGACCCGCGCCCCTTCTCTTAGTACGCGGCCGGTTCTCGATGAATGTAGCGCGGCATTGACTGCGTCCGCTGTCTCCCGTAAGACCGCTGTCAATTCGTTTCGGCCAACGAATTCGATATCTTCTTCGACGAAATCGATTCCCGCTTCAAGGTGTGCCAGCATGGCCAAGAGACGGGATCTCAATTGATCGACTTCACGCTTGAGATCGCCACGAAGATGGCGCTGCGCGATAGCTAAGCTCTGCTCGGACGTGGCTTGGATTGTTGCCAGGACACCTTCAGCCTGGGATAAATCCAAGCGCCCATTCAAAAACGCCCGCTTGGTAAACTCTCCAGGCGTTGCGAGGCGGCATCCTGCCTGAAGGCAAGATTCTAAAATCATGGCCAATACCGTCTGGCTTCCATGCGCATGAATTTCGAGGACATCTTCCACCGTATACGAGCGTGGAGCTTTCATATAAACCACCAGCGCCTGATCGATGGGAGGCTGAAAGGCTAGTGCGATGTCGGTCGAGGCGGCATTCACTCGCAAAATATCGGCAAGGTAAAGACGATGCGATTCGAGTGTGCGCAGGGGGATTCCGGAACGAAGGCGAATAAATCGGCTGGCGATCGAGAGCGTGTCAGGCCCGCTAATACGTATAATGCCAATCCCGCCGTCGCCCACCGGGGTAGCGACCGCGCAGATCGTATCTCCTGACCCTCCGGCACTTCGCATGGTGGCGCTCTATTGTCGATATCATCCTAGGCTGATTGCAGAACGAATGGCCATTCGTAAAAGTTCCGAGGGTTCAAATAACCGGCTTGTTCGCAAAAATCACGCGGTCGGTAATAATCTGCTGGGAAATGGTGAGCACGTTATTGGTGAGCCAGTACAATACGAGCCCCGCCGGAAAATTGATGAACAGAAAGGTCATAAATGCTGGGAGCATCAACATGATCTTCGCTTGGGTTGGGTCCATGGTGGTCGGGGTAATTTTCTGCTGAATTACCATGGTGACTCCCATAATGATCGGCAGCACATAGTAAGGATCTTGTACGGACAGGTCGGTAATCCAGGCCATGAAAGGCGCCTGACGCAGGTCGATGGTCATATAGAGAATGTTGAACAGCGCCACAAAGACCGGCATCTGCAAGACCATCGGGAGGCATCCTCCGACGGGGTTCACCTTATGGTCGCGATAGAGCTTGATTAACTCCTTGTTCAACCGATCCCGATCCTCTTTAAATTTTTCTTGAACCGCCAAGACCTTCGGCTGAATGACCTGCATTTGCTTCATGGATTTGTAGCTCTTGTACTGGAGCGGCACAAAGAGGACCTTCAGCATCATCGTGAGCAAAATAATAGTGACGCCGTAGTTATGGGTATAGTCATTGATGAAGCGAAGGACATAGAAAATCGGCTTGGCCACGGCCTTCACAACGCTCCAGCTGCCAAAAACAAACCAGCCGAAATCGATCGTGTCTTCGATGCCAAGATGCATGGCCGCGAGAGAATCGTATTCTTTAGGGCCGGCGTAGAGCTGAAGGTTGAACGGAGAGCCAGCCGGCTGGGCCGAAAAACGCACCCCCGCGGAAAGCAGTTTGTCGCCTTCTTTTTTAACCACGGTGGATGAGGCCTGCTTTGGGATCAATACGGAAAGGAAATATTTGTCTTGCAGCGCGAGCCAATGCACGGCGCCTTTGCGCTCAACTTCAGAGTCGGGCTCGTCCTTGTCGACCTTTTCATCAACGAAGGAGGCCGAGCCAATTTGGCCAATCAAACCATCGCCCCATTCCACAATGCCGAAATTCGTTCCTAAGCCGACCGTGAGGTCGCCGTCCAGGCCCGTCGTTCGGATTGCAATGTCGACCAAGTAGCTGTCGGCATGAAAGGTTAGGACTTTCTCGAGCAGCAGGTTTTTCGATTCATCGCGAAACTGAAGTGTAACGTGGCCGGTCGGATGAGCGCTATCGAGGGTGGAGAAATCTTGTGAGACAGCGTAGAGGCCGTGATTCAAGGCTTTGGTCAATTCCGCATCGGCCGTCACGATGGCGAATGGTCCGGCAAATTTCGATCCCTGCCTGACCAATTGAACCGGGGCTGAATCGGTCGCGGTCTGTTGGTATCGCTTCAGCTCCCAACTAGTCAGAACCGCGCCGCGAGTCGAGATTTTTGCTCGATACAGATCGGTCTCAATGCTCACCGTCTCTTCCGTTGGAGTGAGCGGAGAAGCTGATCCGTCAAGCCTCGGAGAAGAAGGCTGGCTCTGCCCAGGTGTCTGCGCCGCGCTCGGATTGGGCGCGGACGAAGCTGGGGTCGATTCGGTCGATGGGGGTGTCTGGTCTGTCTCGGATGCCACAGACGCTTCTTGTGTGACCGAAGGCTGAGGGAGCCAGCCCATCTCTTTCAGCGCATAGTCGTATCCGAAAATAATCGCCAGCGATAACACCAAGAAAACGATGACCCGTTTCTCCATCATCTAGATACGTGCTTTCTGCATTAGCGTTGCGTTATTTTTTAACCGGGTCGAACCCACCGGCATGAAAGGGATGGCATTTGAGCAAGCGGATCACAGTCAGTCCCAAGCCCTCCAGGCAGCCTCGTTGGCTGATGGCATCCATGGCATATTGAGAACAGGTCGGATCGAACCGGCATGCCGGACCTAACCATGGTGAGATCACATATCGGTAGCCTTGAATCAGTCCTAGGAGAAGCCGGCGCATACTAAATCGGCCTCGTGGTCAGAAGGCGATGCTTGGACAGCGTGGCGGTCCATAATTCCTTCAGCTCGCCGAAGGAAAGAGTCAGGACGTCTCGCTTGGGGAATACGAGCAGATGGTAGCCTGGAATCAAGTCTGGATAAATGGCTCTGACGAGTTCTCGGAATCGCCGCTTGGACCGATTGCGCGTGACGGCATTACCAAATCGCCTGCCGACCACGATTCCCACCTGGCTCACAGAATGCTCCGCCCGGCTCGCCAGCAAATTGAAATATTGCGTTGAGCTGCGACGCCCATGGCGTTTCACTTGTTCAATATCCCGACTGACTCGTAAGAACATGGGGCCGGTTCTGGCTCGTGAGCTCATATCGCGATGCCCACCAGGATGTGCGTATAATTTCGTTGGAGGCAGTAATCGGCAGGAGTCGGATAGACAGCCACATCACGCAGAGCGAAAGAAAAAGCATCGACCTTCTCTTTGCTTTGCGCTCAAGCACCTCAGCAGGCAAGCCATAGGCAAGCCCACGAATCCAGCCCCCTCAACGGTATCTGAAATACAAAACGTTAGACGGCCAGACGAGCGCGGCCTTTTGCGCGGCGGCGAGCCAGGACCTTCCGTCCGTTCTTTGTGCTCATTCGCTTACGAAAACCATGCTCACGCTTTTTTTTCAGATTGGAAGGCTGCTGAGACGTAAAAGACATAACAATCCCCCTGGACATCGCAGTTCGTTGAAGTAATCGAGCTCGGCATTATATTGGCCATGCACCCAGGTGTCAATTTCTCCCAGGCGTCAAAAAATATTAATCCAGAGATTAATTCATAGGACGAATGCATCCACATTGCTGGGGGCAGGCATCGCCCTGTAAACATTCACTTCTGAGGCGGTTTTGTGTCTTCAGCGGCCAGAGTGCCACAGCGCCGCACTCCTCTGACAATCCTAATTATTTGACAAATAGCGGTTTCCCTGTGGATATTGGTCTTACATGTGAGAAATGAGTATGGCACTAAGCTTGCCATATGCTTGTAAATGAACACGCTATTGCTTTGACTGCTTGGTGGTAGATTCGATGCTTCGGCGAATCATCCATGCCCAACCAATTACACTACAGGAGGGTTTCTTTCATGGGTAGAATTTTAGCAAGCCTGCTGGCGCTTATGGTCACTGCTATGTTCTCAACCGGCCCCTATCTGCATGCGCAAGAAACCGCTCCAGTTGCAGAGCCAGCTGCCCCAGCTCCTGCTGCGCCTACGGCGGGCGCTCCGGCTGAAACCGAAAAGAAAGTGGATGGAGAAAAGGAAAAGAAGACCAAAAAGGGAAAGAAGGGCGGCAAAGGTAAAAAGAAGGGTAAGGAAAAGAAAAACGGCTAAGTTTTCTCCTTCCTTGCGTTCCGGGCCGAGAAGGTCGCTCATCTTCGGTGAGCGGCCAGAAATACGCAGCGAGCTCAGCAGTCCCTCCGTTCGAACCATAAGGAGTCTACGATGAACATTACGATCAATCGGCTCGCGTCACTGATGCTCGGTGCCATGTTGCTCGCCGGCTGTGCAAAACCTCCGGCCGAACAAATCGACGCGGCCGAAAAGGCCTTGAAAGACGCACAGATGAGCGGAGCGGCGACCTATAGCGCGCAAGAATACGCCAAGCTCGAAGCGTCCGTGACGGCGATGAAAAAAGAAGTAACGGATCAGGACGGAAAGTTCGCCCTCTTTCGCGACTATGGGAAAGCCGAACAGCTGGCGGTTTCTGCCAAGACCGACAGTGAATTGGTGAAGGCCGACGCCGTGAAAAAGAAGGAAGAGGCCAAGGCCGGCGCTCTTCAGGCGCAGCAAGTCGCTCAGGAAGCGGTGAAATCGGCCGTTGAGCTTGTGGCCGGCGCTCCCGTAGGCAAAGACCGCGCAGCGCTTGAGGCCATTAAGAACGATGTCGAGGCGCTGAAGGCGTCGCTGAATCAGATTCAATTGGCGATCGATAAAGAAGACTATCCGGCTGCGCAGGCCCAGGCCAAAGCCATCCATGACAAGGGGCAATCCGTTTCTGCGGAGTTGAAGAACGCGCTGGCAAAAGTGGGGAGGGGAAAACCTTCTGCGCAGAAGAAAAAATGAGGTAGTATTGGTTTATGGCCGTCGTGTCAGTGAGAAGCGGTTGGATGGCTCTCGTCAAAGGACTTGTCTTGGCGGGAGCGCTGTCCGCCTGTGTCCAAGCCATTCCGCCTGAATTGGTCAGTGCGATCGATCGGATCGATCAGCAGCTGGTCGCGCTCAAAGCGCCCGAAGTCGCTCCTGAAGAATATGCCCGTTTTGTGCGGCAATGGGTGCCGCTCCGTGCCCGCGTGCAGTCGGATGACGATCTGGTGCGATGGCCGTGGGAAGCGAATGAGCTTGAAACAGAACTTCGCCGGCTCTACGAAGAAGGCGGGAGCACCCTCGCAAAGCTGCATAGTGAACGACAAACGCAGCAGCAGCGCGCGCAGCAGAATGTGCTTCGCGTAGAAGAACGGCTGCGCGCGCTCTCGTCGCACATCGATGCCATCGATGGCCGCATTGTCTTAGGTGGAAAACCCGTCCAAAGCGATTTGCTGGTGAAGCAGGCCCGGTCGTTCTATGACCAGCATGACTATCGGCGCGCAATGGACGCCGCCGATTTAGCGGGCAAAGCCCTGCGCGTGCAGTCGGCCCTTCTTGCCCGCGAGCTCGGACGCTATGCGGATGAGCAGCATATCCGCAGCTGGCAGGCCATGGCACAGCAGACGATCGATTGGTCCCGCACACACCGATCGACCGCCATCGTCATCAGCAAGGCAGAGAGAATGTTGACTCTCTATAAGAACGGGCACAAGGTGGTATCATATCCCGTCCGGCTAGGGTTCAATGGCATCCGCGAAAAACAATTCCAGGGTGATGGCGCGACTCCGGAAGGGCAATACCGTATTACAGACAAGCGCGGCGCGGGCCGGACGCAGTTCTATCGAGCATTGGTGTTGGACTATCCGAACCAGGACGATCGCCGTCGATTCGTGCAAGGCAAAAAGGCGGGGAGAATTCCTCTGGCGAAGCAGATCGGAGGCCAGATCGAAATTCACGGCGTCGAAAATGAATTGATGGCACAAACACTGGGATGTGTCATGCTCGACAATGCGCAGATGAACGCGCTATTCGAACGGGTGGAACAGGGAAGTGTGGTGAGTATCGTCGGCGCGTTGACCGGGCGCAACGCCGTTGCCATGGCCTTAGCTCAGCTGGGAGCGCATGGAGAAGAAATCTGAGGCGGGCTCTTATGAAGCGACTCGTTCTTCTTATAGGTTCAGCCATTTCCTTTGGCCTGCTTGTGGCCCTGATTCCCTACAGCAGCAGTCCGCTTCAGTCCTCCATCGCCTCGGTTCCTCAGCCGACTCCCGCGGATCCCGCCGCGCTTCGGGGGCTGCAAAATCAATACAAGAGCCTCAAGAAACAGCTTGCGCAATTTGCGCCCCGTCAACATTATATTCTTGTGGATACTGCGCGAAACCACCTCTATGTCAAACGCAGCCAGGAAATCGTGCTGGATGCGATCGCGTCCACGGGGAGCGGAGTGGTGCTCGATAAACCCGGCGAAGGCAATAGCCAGTGGGTGTTCGATACGCCGCGCGGAGAATTTACGGTGCAGTCAAAATTAACGCATCCTGCGTGGGTGAAACCGGATTGGGCCTTTATTGAAGAAGGACTCGTGGTGCCTAAGAATCCCGCCGACAGGGTCGAGCAAGGCGTGCTGGGCGACTATGCGCTCGGGTTCGGCAAAGGCTACTTTATTCATGGCACGCTCTATACCCGGCTGCTCGGGAAGAACGTGACGCATGGGTGCATCAGGCTCAATGACGATGATCTGAAAAGTGTCTACCAGCTAGCTCGAGTGGGGACTCCGATCATGATCTTCTAGCAGGATGCTGAAGCAATCTTCCAGCGGCGTTCTCGCGTCATTCAGAGGCTCAACGGACTGCCGCGCACGACGTGGCTCCTCGCGCGCCGCGGCGTTGCCGTCCAGACTGTTTCAGCATCCCGCTCATTCGTGCTTCTCGTGCAGATGCTAACCATGCTCCTCTCCATTGCTTTTTCCATGCTACTTCTGTTCTCGGCTCCCGGCTGGGCCGCCGAAGGCGAGGTATTTCCCGATCTTGATGCAAACGATCCTGTGGCATTGCAAGAAGGCTCGCGGGTCCTCGAAGAGGAGCTCAAGCTGGCGGCGCGGCCTCAAACCTATCTGGTGATCGATCTTGTGTCAGGAGGTATCCATATTAAGGCTCGCGGAGTGGATCTTCACCGGCTTTCCATCGCTGCATGGACGGTGGCCGAGCTTCCGCGGTTGACGGGCACCTTTCGCTTAATGGCTCGCCCCCCGGTGGTTCGCCGCAAGATCGATCCGTCCGCGACGACCGAGCAGGAACCAATTTCCCTGTCCGATATGCCGGCCGAGTATCGACTGTCGTTTACTCCAGAGATGACGATGGACATCGAGCCTGCCGCTGACCAAGGGGCGATGGAATGGATTCGTGCGACGAGCCGGAAGGTCTGGACGCGCCTCCGTACCTGGAAGCAACATCTTGGCGGAGATCAATCGTCGAATGACGTTCCGACGCTCACTATCGCCCTGTCGAGCGAACAGGCCCAGTCCTTAGCCTGGTCCACTGTAGATGGGATGCCGGCGATCATCCGCCGTCCCTCCGAGCCATAGCGAATCGCTTCTGTCAGCCCCCATTGCGTTTTAGGACATGGATTCCTAAGATACGCCAGTCTGTCGATACATCATCCTTCGGTAGGTCAACCAAGGAGAATCTCACATGGCCATCCCTTCTAGAACGCATCTTGCCAAGCCGTACGACGCATTGGTCCGAGAGGTAAGTGAGTCGGTCGTGCGTAATCAAGTGATCCCGAGGCTGTGGGCCAAAGATCATCGTCTCTGGAAGCCTGAGCCCACTGAAATCACCAATCGGCTGGGATGGCTGGTGCTGCCGGAGGATATGCTTGCGCATGTGCAGGCGTTGAAGACGTTGACGGTCGCGGCGAAGCAAGAAGGTATCAGAGATGTCGTGTTGCTCGGCATGGGTGGCAGCAGCCTCGGCCCCGAGGTGTTTCGCGCGTCGTTCGGGTCGAAGAAGGGAGCTCCGCGCCTCTGGGTGCTCGACTCGACCGTGCCGGGATGGATTCGCCTGGTGACCGAGTCGATTCGCCCTGCCCGCACGCTCTTTCTCGTAGCCAGCAAGTCGGGTGGGACTATCGAAGTCATGTCCCTCTTCGCGCACTTCTGGAAGCTGGTGGCAGCGGCGAAGAACAATCGTGGCGGCCAGCAATTCATCGCGATCACCGATCCGGGCACCGGCCTCGAGACCATGGCGCGGGAGCACGGCTTTCGGCAGATTTTCAGCAACCCGCCCGATATCGGCGGGCGGTATTCCGTGCTCTCCTTGTTTGGATTGGTCCCTGCGGCTTTACTGGGGCTGGATATTGCCCGGTTATTAGAGCGCGCTGGGAAAATGGCCAGCCGCTGCCGCGAGGCGCGTTCAATAGAAGACAACCCGGGCGCCTCTCTTGGAGTCGCGATGGGGGCGCTCGCCAAAGCCGGGAGGGACAAGGTGACTGTTTTGGCGTCCTCACCCATCGACACCTTTGGCCTGTGGGCGGAGCAATTGCTCGCGGAGAGCACCGGCAAAGAAACCAAGGGCATTGTGCCCGTCGCGCAGGAGCCAGTGCTTGCGCCAGAGAGGTATGGCGCCGATCGATTTTTTATCTATCTCAGGCTGAAGAACGCAAACAACGGGGCCTTGGATCGTCAGGTCGATGCCCTCATGCGCGCGGGCCATCCTGTGCTCACCTTTGCGCTTCGCGATATGTACGATCTCGGCGCGGAGTTTTTCCGCTGGGAATATGCAACCGCCGTAGCGGGCCATGTGCTGGGGATCCAACCGTTCGATCAGCCTAATGTACAGGAGAGCAAAGACAACACCAGGCGCGTACTCGATGGTTATGAAGCCAGCGGCCGGCTGCCCGCGACAGCGGTGAGCCGCCCGCGCCAAGCGGCCGATGGGCTGGCCGGCCACCTCCAGGCCGGTTCGTATGTCGCTATTCTGGCCTATACGACTCCCTCAAAACCGCTCGAAGCCGCGATCCGGCGTCTGAGAAAAGCATTGGTGCAGCAACATCGTGTCACCACGACGTTCGGCTATGGCCCGCGCTACCTGCATTCAACTGGACAATTGCACAAGGGCGGCCCGGCAAGCGGCGTCTTTCTGGAACTCGTTGATCGCATGACGCCGGATCTTCCGATTCCTGGGCAACCATTTTCATTCGGCACATTGGCGAAGGCCCAGGCAACCGGCGACCTTGAATCGTTGCAGGCTCATGGCCGCCCCGGGATTCGAGTCATGCTTGGAACCGACCCGGTCGCCACGGTTGACGCCATCGTAAACCGGCTCTGTCCTCCGTCGCGCCCGACAAGCCGGCCGGTAGTACGGGCGAAGCGACGATCGAGCCGTCGTGCCAGGTAACATGCCAGCCTCTCCTGAAATCTTGGTGTGCCAGCCCGGCCAGGACTGGCTCGATAACGCATGCCGCCTTTTTCGGGATAGCACCGACCAGGCCATTCGGTCTCGGGGCTCCTGCATCGTCGCTTTGTCTGGAGGATCGACTCCCAAAGCGCTCTACAGAGCGCTGACCTCCAGCGAATGGAGGACTCAATGCCAGTGGGAGCGCATGATCTTTCTGTTTGGCGACGAACGGGGCGTTCCACCGGATCATCCCGATAGCAACTATGGACTTGCACTGGAAGCATTGTTCCGCCCACTGGGGATTGGATCGTCGCAGGTCCATCGAATGCAAGGCGAATCCGCAGACCTCGGCCTGGCCGCGGCGGAGTATGAACGGACGGTCAGGGCCCTCACGCATAGTCCCGCACCGAAAATTCCCCGCTTGGATCTGATTCTTCTTGGCCTGGGAGAGGACGGTCATACGGCGTCGCTCTTTCCTGGAACGGCGGCATTGTCAGAGCGGGAGCGTCTGGTCGCGGTCGGCCTGTCGCCGAAGGGGATTCCTGCTCGTTTAACCCTGACCCTAGGTGTGATCAACCGGGCGACTATGGTACTGTTCCTCGTGCCAGGCGCCGGGAAGGCGCAGACCGTTCGTGCTATCATCCAGCCGGAAACCCAGGCCGAGCGGGCATTGCCGGCGGCTCAGGTAAAACCGGACGGCGGACGGCTGGTGTGGTTGCTCGACGATGCCGCGGCCGCCGCGCTCGCGCGATAAGGCGGCAGAAGGACAGACGATGATATTGGCAGGCGATATCGGTGGAACCAAGACGAATCTCGCGCTCTACGATTGGTCTGTCGAGCGGGTGGAGCCAATAAGGCTCGAGACTTTTCATAGCGCGGATTACAAATCGCTGGAAGAGATTCTGGAAGAGTTCCTCACGCCTCCACCGCCGCCGAAATCGTTGGACGATCTCGAAGGTGAAGCGTCAGGCGAGGAAGAGGTTGAATCCATTCCTGAAGAGCCGCTTAAGATCGCGGCGGCATGTTTTGGGGTTGCCGGGCCAGTAATCGAGAATCATTCCCAGACCACCAACTTGCCTTGGGTCGTCAATGGGGCGGCGATCGCCAAACAATTCGAGATACCTCGCGTCCAACTGCTCAACGATCTTGAGTCAACCGCGTATGGAATTTTGCTGCTGCGGCCTGACGAAGTGGAGGTGCTCAATCCCGGCAATCCTCCACAAAAACGTCAGGCACTGGCGCTCATCGCGGCCGGGACCGGGCTTGGCGAGGCCATTCTTTTTTGGGACGGCAAGTCCTATCGCCCGATGCCGTCGGAAGGCGGCCATGCCGACTTTGCTCCGAATAACGACTACGAGATCGAGCTCTTGCGCTATCTGCGCAGCCAGTTCCTTCACGTCAGCTATGAGCGAGTTCTTTCAGGGCCCGGGCTGAATGCGATCTACGAGTATGTCCGCGACACGAAGAAAAATGAACCGACCTGGCTCGCGGAGAAAATCAAGGCCGGCGATCCGGCTGCCGAGATTGCCGAAGCCGGTCTGAAGGGCCAGGCCGATATTGCCAAGCAGGCGCTGGATCTGTTTGCGTCTATCTATGGCGCCGAAGCCGGCAATCTGGCGCTCAAGGCGCTGTCGCTCGATGGAGTATATGTGGCCGGCGGGATCGCGCCGAAACTGATTAAGAAACTTCAGGACGGCACATTTATGAAAGCCTTCGTCAACAAAGGGCGGTACAAGCGTTTGCTGAGCAGCATGCCGGTGAAAGTCGTGATGAATCAGAAGACGGCCTTGCTCGGCGCGGCATCCGTTGCCGCGGCCCTTTCCCATGCTCCTGCCCCTGCGCCATGACCACGCACGTCGATCTCGATAATCTGAAGAAGGCCGCGGCCGTGGAAGCCGTCGAGTTCGTTCGCGACGGGATGATCGTCGGACTGGGCACTGGTTCGACAGCCAAACATATGATCGCCGCGCTCGGCGAAAAAGTGCGTGCCGGAATGCGGCTGCGCGGGGTACCCACCTCGCATGAAACGGCGGCGCTTGCCAAAGCAGCCGGGATCGTCTTGATCGATACCGACAATCGGTGGGAAATCGATGTGGCGATCGACGGCGCCGATCAAGTCGATCCCGGGTTCAACCTGGTCAAAGGCGGCGGTGGCGCCCTCTTGAAAGAAAAGATCGTGGCGGCCTCCGCGAAGCAATTCATCGTGATGGTGGATTATACGAAGCAAGTTCCTGTGCTGGGAGGATCCTTCCCTCTTCCCATCGAAATCGTTCCGTTTGGATGGGGCAGTACGGCGCGTGAAATCGAGCGCTTGACCAACAGCCGGGTTGTGTTGCGAGAGCGAAACGGCGTTCCGTTCAAGACCGAAGCCGGCAACATGATCGTGGATGTTCATGTGGCACGAATCGATCAGCCGGGAGCACTTGAGATCGCGTTGAACCGCATCCCCGGCATCGTCGAAACCGGACTCTTTGTCGGCCGGACCACGATCCTGATCGTCGGAGCTCCTCACGGAGTGGCCCTCCACCATGCGCCGGAGCAATGAGTGAATCCGTCGGCAGGCGTCATTTGTTCGCGGCCCTGGCTGGACGAGCCTGTGGGTTGGCGGTTCTGCCACTAGCGCCTCTTCTTCTCTCGGTTATCCGTCCGGCCATTGCCGCAACCACTCCGACACAACCGAAAGGCAAAGATATGAATCTCGACGATGTTTCCGGCAGTCTGGATCCATACCGGTTACCTAGGCATGTGGTGCCGCATCGCTATGACTTACGGTTAGAGCCGGATCTGCGCAGCGCGACCTTTTCAGGCCGCGCTGTCGTTACCGTCACAGTAGCGCAGGCGACTAGTACCATCATCCTGAATGCGGTCGATCTCACGATTGCATCGGCGACGGTCGAAGGCTCGGCCGGTGGGCGGCTCGATGCGGTGGTCGAACTCGATCCGGCGACGCAGCGCTGCCGGTTGACCTTTCCACGCCCTCTTTCCGTCGGCGAGGCGCGGCTCACGCTGGTGTTTCAAGGAATATTGAACGACCATCTGCGCGGCTTCTATCGCAGTACCTATAAAGATCAGTCCGGCGCGACCCACACCATGGCGGCCACACAGTTTGAAGCGACCGATGCCCGGCGCGCCTTTCCCTGCTGGGATGAGCCGGATTTTAAAGCGGTCTTTGCCACAACCCTCGTGATCGATCCGAGCCTCACGGCGGTTTCGAATACGGCCGTGTTGTCCGATTCCATCGAGTCCGGCAAACGGGTGATGCGGTTTGCCGATAGTATGAAGATGTCCACCTATCTCGTGGCCTTCATTGTTGGGCAGCTTGAAGCGACGAAAGCGGTGCTTGTCGGCAAGACTCCTCTGCGTCTCTGGACGGTGCCGGGGAAGCAGCCGCTCACGCCGTTCGGTCTCGAAATCGCGGCAGCGTCGCTGGCGTTCTTTGAAGATTACTACGGGATTCCCTATCCAGGGGATAAGCTCGATCTTCTTGCCATTCCAGACTTTGCCTCCGGCGCCATGGAAAACCTCGGCGCCATTACCTTTCGGGAGACTGCCTTGCTGGTCGATGAGCGCACCGGGACGCATGCGGAGCGGGAACGGGTGGCCGATGTTGTTGCCCATGAGAATGCCCATATGTGGTTCGGCGATCTGGTCACCATGTCCTGGTGGAACGGGCTCTGGCTGAACGAAGCCTTCGCCACCTTCATGGAAATGCTTGCGGTCGATGCGTGGAAGCCGGAATGGAAACGCTGGGACGCATTCGGTGTCTCGCGCGCCGCCGCCTTTTCCGTGGATGGCCTGCTGAGCACCCGTCCGATCGAGTATCCCGTGCGCGCCCCGAAAGACGCCGATGCCATGTTCGATGTGCTGACCTACGAAAAAGGGGCGTCCGTGCTGCGGATGCTCGAACAACATATCGGGCCGGCGGTCTTTCGCGAAGGCGTGCGGCGCTATCTTCGCGCCCATGCGTATGGGAATGCGGACACGAACGATTTGTGGGTGGCGTTGGGGCAGGCGGCGAAGCAAGCGGTTCCCGAGCTCATGGACGGCTGGATTTTTCAGCCAGGTTATCCGCTTGTGACGGTGCGCCAGGAGAGCGAGACGGAACTGGTGCTCTCGCAGCAGCGGTTTACCTATCTCGCGTCGTCCGAATCGACCGAACAGCGGTGGCAGATTCCCGTTCCGCTCCGGATCACCGCCGCCGGCGCCACTGAACATCGCCGTCTTCTCTTGACGGATCGGGAGATGCGCGTGAGTCTTCCGCAAGGTGTGCAGGATCTGTTCGCCAATGAAGCTGGCCACGGATTCTATCGGGTGCGGTATGACTCTTCGCTGCTGCAACGGATCGTGATGGCTGGAGTCGATCGCCTCGCTCCGAGCGAGCGCTTCAATCTAGTCAGCGATGTCTGGGCAACGACGGTCTCGGGGCTTACGCCACTGTCCGATTATTTGCAGCTGACCAGCCACTTCACCGGCGAACGGGATAAGAATGTGTGGGCGGTCCTTCTCGATTCCTTTTCATTTTTGAATCGCATTATCGCGGACGAAGACCGGCCGGCCCTGGAAGCCCTCGTCCGCGCGCGTCTCATGCCCGCTGTGACAGCGCTTACGTGGCAGCCGAAGTCCGGTGAAGATGAGTTGATTAAACAGTTGCGGGGAGAGTTGATCGGCGCATTGGGGAGACTCGGCAATGACACGGCGACTCAGGCGCAAGCGGCGGAGCAGTATCGGCAGTACCGCGCAGATCCTTCACGCATAGATCCCAATCTTGTCCCCGCGCTGGTTGCCATCCTGGCTCGTACTGGCGACGAGGCGCGCTATAACGAGTTCTCCAATCGTTCCCAAGCCGCTACGACGCCGCAAGAGGAGCGACGATATTTATTTGCATTGGCGGCCTTTCACTCTCCGGCATTGCTGGCGCGGACTCTCGCCCGCACGATTACTGGCGAGATCCGTACGCAGGACGCGCCCTTTGTCGTCAGTGCCGTGATGGGCAATGTGTATGGGCGTGAACAGGCCTGGGAGTTTGTGAAGGCGAATTGGGAGCAGATGGACCGGCTGTTTCCAAAGCAAGGCTTGCGCCGCATGTGCGGCGGCGTTGTCGCCCTGGCGACGGCTGAGCTTGAGCAGGACGTGCGCGCGTTCTTTCTGTCCCGCAAGATCGATCTCGGCGGAAAAACATTGGACCAATATCTCGAGCAGTTGCGCATCGCGGTGACCTTCCGAAGTCGAGAGAGCCAAAATCTCCGTGAGTTGTTGCGCCCCTGATGCCGCATTGGATGCCGAGGCGGCCCTTCGATATGGCGCTCGCGCCTTTCGTCTTGTACTTTTAGGGGGTAGCTGAAGCGGCGCGCGCGCACGTACGATGGCGACCACTCGTGATGGGATAAAAGGGTGGTGTTATGAGGTCGGCGGCGTGCCCGTTCTGCGGTACCACAAAAACTCGGCTCGCGGTTCGCCAATCGCTCACGGATAGGCTCTTGGGTTCTGTGACGGTCTATCCGTTCCGCTGCCAGCTCTGCGCGCGGCGGTTCCGCGCATTCCTTGGCCGAGTGGCCGCGAATCCCCGCCGCAATTTCGATCGCGTGACGGTCGATTTCCCCGTATGGCTGAAGCCGCTGCATGCCTCGCCGCATGAGTTGGGGGAGGAGGGGATCATCCAGGATTTATCGATTCGCGGCTGCCGGATTCGCTGCGAGCATCCCGTGGTTCCAGGGACCAGAGTGGAATTAGAGTTTCAGCATTCCAATGCATCGTTTCCCATCACGGTGGAGGAGGCGATTGTCCGGTCCTCGTCTCAAGGGGAAATCGGTTTGAGATTTACGCAGTTGCATCGCCAGGATCAACGCCGTATCCGCGGCATTCTGGATCTCTGGCTGCCGGAACCGGCTCTTCCCCGCTAAGCACTCGTCCTATCCATCAAAACGTATAAGACGCGCGCGGCTTATTCGTATCGGAGGACGGGCAACGGCCGTTGTCCCAGCAGGCGGTAGGTGCTGAGAAATCCCACGAGAAGCGTGAGGCCTATCGTCAGCCCTAGTCCGATCAGCAATACGGAGGGATGCAGCGCCCAGTCGAGTTCGAATACCCATCGAAGCAGCGCCCAGGACAAGGCGCTGGCCAATCCGACGCCAATTGCGCCTCCCACGATGCCCAGCAACAGATACTCCAGCGCAAACGATCCGATGAGCAGCCCTCTTGTGGCGCCCAAGGCTTTCAGCACGGCGGATTCATAGAGCCGGCGATACCGGGTGGCCGCGAGCGCCGCTCCCATGACGAGCCCTCCAGTGAGGACGCAAAAGAGCGCGATGGTGCGAATGGCTAGCGAGAGGCGGTCGAGGATGCGGGCGAAGCTGTCGAGGACATCGCCGATATTGATTGCCGTCACGTTAGGAAATCCGGCGACGATCGCTTGCTGTAGCGGCACTTCGTCGGCCGGTGGGACCTGCACGGTCGCCACATATGTGAGGGGCGCGCCATCCAGCGAGCCGGGTGACAGGACCATGTAGAAGTTTGTGGAGAGGTTGCCCCACTCCACCTTGCGAATGCTGCCGACCTCCGCGATCAGCGGGGTGCCCTGGATATCCAGCTCGATCTTGTCCCCGATGTCCAGTCCCATCGCCTTCGCCGCCTCTTCCTCGACTGAGACGATGGGGACGGAAAAAGTCTGGCCAGCGGTCCACCACTGGCCTTTCACGATGACGTTGTCTTTCGGCAATTCATCTAAGAAGGTCAGCACATATTCTCTGGTGAGGTACCAGGCTTTTCGGCGCTGCTCCTTGTCGGCCGCTTGCGCGGTTCGTTCATCCTCCTCGGAGACGGCTTCGGTCTTGATGGGTTGGTCGTTCACCGCCATGAGACGTGAGCGGACCAGCGGCGTCAACGTCGGCGCATGGGCCGCGATCCGGTCGCGGAGCAGGCGGGAGATGCCGTCGACTTGGTCGGGCTGAATATCGATAAAGAAAAACGTTGGCGCATCGACGGGGCGGCTCTCGCCGATCTGCCGGAGCAAGGCTCGCTCAACCAGCGCGACGGTAATAATCACCATGACTCCAATGCCGATGGCGATAGTCATGCTGACCGCCTGGCTTCCAGGGCGAACGATGTTGCCGATGGCATGACGAACGGCCAGTTGTTGAGGCCGCGCGACGGCCGCAAGGATTCGGATTACGATCCAGGCGATGCCGCCGAGCAATGCGAGGGCGAGCGAGAAGGCTCCCATGAAAAGCAGCCCAATTTTCCATGTTCCAGCCTGCCACATCGACAGCAGGGCGAGTCCGACGACGATGGTTCCCGCGGTGAGCAGCTGCGTCCGATCGAGGCGCTGGCGCCATGTTCGGCCAGTAGCGCCCGGAGACGGTTCCGACGTGAGCGCGTTGCGCCGCAAGAGCGCGACCGGTTTGACGGATCGAATGGCCAGCAACGGCCACAAGGTGAAGAGCAGCGTGGTCAGCAGGCCGAGGGCGAGGCCTTTGCCTAGCGGCAGGAGTGAATATAGGGATGGGCCCGATGTAAACCCGATTTGCCCCAGCATGTCCGAGGCGAACCATGAAGACAGCATCCAGGGCACGGCTTGCTCCAAGCCGATGCCGAGAGCCAGTCCTGCGCCGCTTCCGGCCAGTCCCAAGAAGAGGGCCTGGGCCGCATAGGTTTGAATGATGGTCGGAGAATCGGCGCCGACGGCTTTCAGAATGGCGATGGTGACCAGCTTTTCGCGCAAGAAGGCCCGCACGGATGTGGCGACGCCGATCCCGCCGACAAACAGCGCGGTCAGTCCGATGAGCCCGAGATACCGCGTTAATTGCTCCAGAAATTGTTTGAGTTGAGGCTGCGCGTCCTTATAGGTCGACACACGCGCGGATTCCTCCGCCAAGCGGCTCCGCAACTCGTACAGGAGCGGTTCAACCGCGAGAGCGGCCGGAGTCTTGAGAAGATAGCGCTCGCGTACGCGACTGCCGAGTTTCACCAGTTCTGTGGCGCGGAGCCCGTCCTGGGCAATCAACACGCGCGGGCCTAAGCTAAAGGCGTTTGCCATGCGGTCCGGCTCGGTGCGCACAATTCCGGTGATGCGGAAGGTGGCTTGGCCGATGGTGAGCGATTGGCCGAGCGCCAGGCCCATTCGAATGAGTAGCGACTCTTGAACGACCGCGCCCCAGCAGGGTTGCCCAGGGCAACCGGCCGGCTGGAGTTGCAGGAGATCCCACAATGGACGATCCGGTTCCACGCGAAGGGTTCCATAAAACGGATAGAGCGCGTCCACGGCCTTGAGTTCGACGATTTGCGACGATTGGCCGTCGGACTTCGTTCCGGAAGCGTGCGCGGCCATGCCGATCAACTCGCTCACATGCGTCGTCGTGATTTCTCGACCAGCTAGCGAGGTCAGCCATGCGAGGCTTTGCTGACTCATCTGGCGGGAGAGGCGCACTTCAAGATCGCCTCCGAGCAGGCCGCGCGCTTCTTTTGTGACCGCCTGCTCAAGGTGAGCGGAAAATAGGGAGACCCCCACGAGGGCTCCCACTCCTACCGCGATGCTGGTGAGGAAATAGAAAAAATGCCGCCAGGCCGCGCGCGTTTCGCGCCACGCCATTTTTAGGATAAATGTGTTCACGAAAGGGAAGCCGCCAAAAGAGAATCCGTCAGCTGGTCGGACTCGATACGGCCATCGCGCAGTGTGACGACTCGCTGCATTCGGCCGGCCAAGTCGTGGTCGTGCGTGACGAGGATCAGGGTGGTGCCAACATCTCGATGCATGGCCAGAAGGAGGTCGATCACCTGCATCCCTGCCGCGCTGTCTAAATTGCCGGTCGGTTCATCGGCAAAGAGAAATGGCGGTCGGCAGGCAAACGCCCGCGCAACGGCGACGCGCTGCTGCTCTCCGCCGGAAAGTTGCACGGGATAATGATCGAGGCGGCCGGCCAGTCCGACTGAAGCCAATAATTCCGCCGCGCGCACATGGCCTTCCCGCTCGCCGCTCAGTTCAAGGGGAACAGCGACATTCTCCAAGGCAGTGAGTGTGGGAATGAGGTGGAACGATTGAAAGATGTAGCCGATCTTCGCGCGCCTGAATTTGGCGAGGGCGTTTTCGGACATCGTTGTTAACTCTGCCCCATCTAACTCGATTGAGCCTGCGGTCGGACGATCCAAGCCGGCCATCAATCCGAGGAGCGTCGACTTTCCGCTTCCCGATGGTCCGATAATCGCGATTGTTTGTTTGTCGGGGATCTCCAACGAGATGTTGTCCAGAATGGGAACCGCTCGCCCTCCGGCGGCGAGGCTCATGGAAAGTTGGGCGATGCGAATCATAGGATGGTGCGTTCCTTTCTCATCTCGGGGCAGTCCGCAAGATGGTATTATACTGTACGAATATGGAACGTCTATGGAACCTCGGGCAAAATTTCACAGGCGTGGAATGCGCGCGTATGTCGGTTGGCTTATTCTAATTGGGCTTGTAAGCGCAGGTACTCTCGCTTGGGCAGCGGGCCCGCCATCGGTCGATGACCGAGCGAGAATCGTGGCGTTTGGAGACAGTCTGACCGCTGGACTTGGCGTGGCCGTCGATGAGACGTATCCGGCAGAGTTGCAGCGGCGATTGGATGCGCTTGGGTTGCGCTATCGGGTCATCAATGCGGGTGTCAGTGGAGAGACGACGGCGGGCGGCCTGCGTCGTGTGCCATGGATCTTGCGGAGCAAGCCGGCCATCGTCATTCTTGAGCTGGGGGCCAATGATGGCCTGAGAGGATTGCGAGTAGAAGAGACGAAAGCCAATCTTGAGCGCATCATTCAGCAGCTGCAGCAGGCCGGCACGCAAGTGGTGTTGGCCGGAATGAAGCTTCCGCCCAACTACGGCAACGACTATCTTACCGCGTTCGAACGACTCTATCCCGACTTGGCCGCGCGCTATCGCCTGCCGCTCATCCCATTTTTCCTTGAAGGGGTGGCGGCTTCCAATACGCTCAACCAGGCCGACGGCATCCATCCGACGGCCCAAGGCTATCGCGCAATTGTGGAAATGATGCTGGGGAGATTGCAGCCGCTTCTGAATAAATAGGGAGCAGCGGCGCCAAATTGCAGAAAGACAAACTTCCGCCTGAGCCGAGATCTCGGCCAGGCAGAAGTCGATACAAATCAATGCGACGGGGAGATTACGACTTTTTCAGAAATGTGTCGTACACACCGTATGCCAGGATTCCACCAATCATGACATAGTACAATCCGGTGATGCCGCTGTAGTCTGGGGGACCATCGCCATGCGCTTCGTTTGCCAGGACCTGCGGAGCGACCGTGAGTACGACCGCGAACGCCAAGCTTCCTGCTTCCAGTAATCTCTTCATCATGATCATGCCTCCCTCAAGGGTATTTCGAAAATGAGGATCGCATTCTACAGAAATTGCTTGGAGTAGCGCAAGATCCCAGTCTATGAACAGGGAAGGGGAATAATGTGCGCTTGGTATGGGAAGGGATTTACCGTGGAGCGGATTGTTTAATGATGGAGTTCAGGGCGTCGGCGACTTGCTTGCAGGAGCCGGCCATTCGATCAAGATGATTTCCTTTACTGACAAAGTCCTGAGCCATCGATTTGAGCTGACTATCGTAGCGGCTGATTTCTCCTGAAACTTCAGCGACTTTGCTTAAAGCGGCCTTGTAGATTGCGACTTCTTGCTGAAGGGCTTGCGCGGTTGCCTGAGCCGTCTTCGCTTCCGCGGTAGAAGCCTGGAGCTGCTGACTTAATCTGGCGACATAGGCTTCTCGATCCCGCATGTCGGATTCCAGTTTCAACTGAACTTCTTCGCTATCTCGGCGGCGATCCTCCAGAGTACGGATCGTCTGAATCCAGTTCGCGACTTCTCCTGGAGCGATCTGAGGAGGCAGAGGCACCGACTGGGCATGCTCGATAGCTTTGATCGCAGGTTGCAGCCACTCCACAAACACCATAACTTCACTGAGCTTGACGTCGGCGGAGGAACTTGAGCCCATAGTCGATGTTCCGTTTCCATTATTCAGAGGTTCTGGTTGCGCGGCTGCTTTAGTATCGCGCGGAGTATCTTTGGTTTTTCGAGGCTGTCTCGGCTGGGACCACCGGTGGTATTCGAGCAAGACGGCGATGCAGTGGCGGCAAATCGGTTCTTCGGGAAGGGTGCAGGAACACTTTGAAATGAGGTGTCCGTCTTTTAACCGGATGGTTTGTTCATAGAGCCCCGAATTCCCAATCACCGCAGAAGAAATTTGCGCGTCGTCTGCGTCTACAATGCGAACCCGATTTTCGGATAAATATTGATGGCCGATCTGAAAGGCGGCGACCTCAACGACTGCCTTGATCATCTGGGGGTCCAGAAGACCGAGCCGGTCAGCGCTGCAGGGAATTTTGTTTCGTATGGTTGCCATGGAGTTTGCTTGTAGCTGTGGCGTAGTCTGCCTCTCTGGTCCCACTCTGTCAACAAATGGGGCAGTTCTTGTCGCGGTCTCGCAAACGCTTTTCGGGGAGGATGTTATCGACAACGCTGTGGCGCACCCTGCTGGCCGATGGGAGTGAGCCATACATAATCCGCGATGCCGTCATGTATGAGGTCCTGAATATCCTGAATGCGCGATTGATCGAAGGAGGTGAGGTACACCGTTGCTTGTGAGATAGGCCCATCGATGCGGCGAGTGACGCGCCTTGGGATCGGCAGGTTAAATTGAATGTGTCCGCCGCCCGTGTAGCTGAGAATGATGGCATGGTCCTGCGGCCTTTGGCGGGCGATGAGAAGAGCCGCCGTCACCGTTTTGGCCATGCCTTCGTCGCGCACCATCGAGGCTTCGTACATCCTGGCATAATCCTCGTCGCTCCCTCCTCCGTGGCAGCGTTTCAGCTGATCCAGAATTCTGGCACGATAGGCTGGGTCATCGACAATGTCTTCACGATCCATTCCCCATTCGACCCAATCCTGTCCCGTTCGAGCTTCATCGAGGCCGGCTTTCACGACCTGGCGAATCAGCGGTTTAGGCGGATTCATGGCACGGAGCGCAATCCTGTGCTCCCGGGAAAAATTTACTAATGGCTCGTAGTTGTCAAAGGCGCCTCCCCAGTTCTGCTTCCAGCGGCTTTGATCGAGAAACGTTTGTCGGTCTTGACCAGGCGCGGAGAGATATTGATCCAAGGCGGGCTGCCCGTCCCATCCAAACATCTCCATTGTGAGCACTGGCTGGCGGCCGTTCGTCAGCATCGTGTGTAAAACGGTTAATGCGGCATCGATGTGGTGTTGATTGTAGTGCTCTTCTCCAAGGTAGACGATGTCAAAATGGGTGAGTGTTGTCAGGAATGCCGGGAGATCGATGGTTCGCCCCGTTTTGACGTCAATCACGCGGCCTGCTTGCCAGGATGCAACAGAGGGTCCTGAAGGAATCGTAGATCGACTGCCGGCGCAGGCGGTGAAAAGCATCGGTCCGATAATCAAAAATAGAAGAGAGAGGATACGGCAGAGTGAAAACCGGTGGGCAAACGCTGGGCGCATACGCATTTCCTAACATAGCAAATTCGGTACGACAAGCCTGTTGTCTTGACGGGAGAAGAAGGGCGCCACTATTCTCTTTTTTCCTAAGCCAGTTCGAGAAGCCTGTTATTCAGATGTATTGTCGGTTTTGATTATGTCCGAGAGCAACGACCTCGCAGCGTTCCGCCGAGCCGTGAGTCGCGCGGCCGGTGAATCCGAGCAGAAGTGGGAGGATTCCAGGCGCCTTCTTGAGGCGGCGGTCTTCCCGTCGATAGTGGAACAATTGGTTCAGCGGCTTCAGGCGGCTCCACTGACTTTTCAAGTGAAGGCCGCACTGACGGAAGCGCTGGTTCAAGGCCAGGCTCGCCGTGTCCAAGACCTTGATGGTGCCGCACTGAAAACTCTAACGGGCTGCCCGCCATCCAAAGCATTTCGCTCGTTGTGTCTCTATGCTGGTCTCGTTCAAGGTCGAGCGTCGAAATGGCCTGCCGCAGATCTTTCCAGCGAAGAGGTGGCGCGCGCGCTTCAAGATCTGTCCAACCCGTTCGATCTGTTGCGTGCAACGCCCGTTGCCACAGTTCTCGATTTGGGGGCTGGCGATCTTTCGTTTGCCGGTGAGCTCGTCGATGGCTATCTTCCCATGCTTCTTGCGCAGCAACAGGAATTAGTCCTGCACGCAGTGGATCGTTTGGATCCTCGCTCGAAACTGGGCGGGCCATTACATCCTGGACGAGACCGGATTGCTCAATTGCAAGCGAGACCGGGCCTGACTTTTCGTTTCTACGGTAATCAGGACATGTTCGATCTTCATGAGCTGGATGAGGCCGGCCATCTGGCGGCACGGTATACGCTGGTGACGTGCTGGGCTCCTGCGACGCCGACGTTTGCTTATGAGCCGACGCGGCTCTCTGATGCAGTCATCCAGGAGGATCTTCGACGGAGTAAAGGGGCGTTTCGCAGGGTGCGCTATGAAGGAGAGCCCGCGCTCGAAGTGCAGCATGGGGAGCGATCCCTGATTTTTCCCTCATGGAAATTCGATATTCGCGGGCCAGTTGCCCTCCTGAGTCTCATGGCCCGCCGTGGGTTGGTTGGTGTGCTGGGCGCGGTGGATTCTCAAGTGTTCTGGGAGATACTCGCACAATTGCTGGAAGATACCCGCTACCGTCCCCAGAACCAGCCGTTCAATCCGGAGAACCTTCCGGCCATATTCGGTGACATCTACCAGCGCTTGATGCAACTGACCGTGGGAGAAAGCGTCTCACTCGCTCAACTCGGCACGCTGCGCTCGCGTCTTTCTGAAAAAGAAGCGCCCGGAGTGGCGCAGCCTGCTGTTGGATTTCGGGATGTGTGGATTCGGCGAGGGGCCGTGTTTCCCGGGGTTCCTGCCAGTAGTACCGCCCGTCAATTCATGCACATGCGCGAAGAGAGCCCTCCTTGGTTTCTCACGCTCGTCCCAGAAGATCGGCAGCCATAGCCACTTTCCCGAGGGCGTGCTGGCTGCCCTTCCGCAAGATACCGATGAAAAATTGACCGTCTGCAGACCCTTTGTTAGACTTTCGACTGGTCTTGCCAGCATTTTCATTTCAATAGGAACGGCCACTCAACCCCATGAAATCCACTCAACTGGTTTCCTCCATTCAGGAGAACATCGCCCGTGTGATTAAGGGCAAATCCAAAGTCATTGAGCTGACCGTCGTGGCGCTCTTGGCTCGCGGACATTTGTTGCTCGAGGATGTGCCAGGGGTCGGGAAGACGACCCTGGCGCATAGTCTAGCTCGTTCGTTGGACTGTTCGTTCAAGCGCATTCAATTTACTAGCGATCTTCTGCCGTCCGACATCGTCGGGGTATCCATCTTCAATCGGCAAAAGCAGGGGTTTGAATTTGTGCCTGGGCCGATCTTCGCGAATATTGTGCTGGCCGACGAGATCAATCGAACGACGCCCAAGACGCAAAGCAGTTTGCTGGAGGCGATGAGTGAAGCCCAGATCTCGGTCGATAACCAGACCTGTCCTCTTCATCAACCGTTCATGGTCATTGCCACCCAAAATCCCGCTGAGTATCACGGCACATTTCCCTTGCCCGAATCCCAGCTTGACCGGTTCTTGATGCGGGTGCAAATCGGATATCCGTCGCCTGAAGAAGAGCGCAAGGTGCTGGAGCGGCCGCAATCCCTTCATCCCGCAGAGGCGCTCCAGCCGGTTGCTACGGCGCAAGATGTGCTCACGTTGCAACAGCAGGTCGACGATGTGCTGATGGAAGAGAGCCTGATGGAGTATTTGCTGGCTATCGTGCTGGCTACCCGGCAGTCGGACTTGTTATCGCTGGGAGTCAGTACGCGCGGCGCACTCGCGCTCTGTCGAGCGGCCAAAGCGCTGGCCTTCGTGCGGGGACGGGCCTACTGCTTGCCGGACGACATCAAAGAGCTGGCTCCTGCGGTGCTGTCACATCGCATTATGGTGAGCCGGTCGCAGGGCGCGCGTCATCGCAGCTTTGAACAGTCGGAGCAGATTATTCAGGACCTGGTCGAGTCCGTTCCCGTCCCTGTCTAGCAGGGCGTGCATTCTTTTCCATCGAGATACTGTCGATATGCTCACCCGCGCGCGTCGTTTGTTCAGGCATTTTCTTCGGCATCGCTCGACCCGGGTGACGACGGAAGGCGCGCGGTTTCTCTTCTTCACGCTCGCGGTGGCGGTCGCCGCGATCAATACGGGCAATAATCTGTTCTACCTGCTCCTAGCCATGATGCTGAGCATCATCTTGATGTCCGGCATCATGGCAGAGCTATGCCTTCGTCGGTTGGCATTTCACCGTCATCTTCCCGATCTTGTGTATGTTGGTGAACCGGTGACCGCAACGGTCGTCGTGGCCAATCGCAAATCCCGTCTTCCGAGTTTTTCTTTGCATCTCTGGGACGTGGCGGGCGAACAGGATATTGATCGAGGCCTCACTGTGTGGCAATTGATGTCTGGAGCCAGCCAGATCTTGTCCTATCCTCTGATTGCGACCAGGCGCGGGCGGTTGCTTTTCGACGGAGTGCGTGTCGGGACGTCGTTTCCATTCGGCCTCTTCCATAAGAAGGCCTATTACCTTCTCAATGGATCGGTGGTGGTGGCTCCGGTCATCAAGCCGGTCGAGAGCGCATTGTTTCAGGGGGCGGCCTTGTTTGGCCAGGATTTCAGTCTGCCGCGCAAAGGGCACGGAAGCGATCTCTACAATCTGCGTCAATATCAGGCCGGCGACGATTCCCGCACGATTCATTGGCTCTCTACGGCCCGAACTTCCAAGCTCATGGTTCGTGAAATGGAGGCGGAGGATCAGCGACGTGTTACGCTTCTGCTCTCACTTCTCGCCCCCCTCAGCCATGAGCAGCTATTTGAAGAAGCGGTCTCTCTCACTGCGTCGCTAGCGCAGGACCTCGGAGCAAGGGGCTATCAGGTTCGGCTGGTTGTCGGAGGAATGTCCTCTCCGTTTGGCCAGAACGAGGCTCATTTCTTACAGCTCATGGAATCCTTGGCGCTCTGCGAACGACGGAATCCCGATGGACCCGAGCCTCAGTTATTCCTCGACGATGTTTCGTATGATTCTGAAGAAGGATCCACCATTCTAATCGTGCCCTGGGGAGAGCCAAGGAAGCTTTTCCGTGGCGTGCGCCCCGATGGTCTTGTGACAGAATCGATGCTTCAAGGCAGGCTCCATGCCGTTTAATCAAGCATTACGGCTGTCCTCCGTGCTGCTGGCTGCTGCTTCGTTTATCGGGCTTTCGCTTGGAACGAATTTGCCGGAATGGCTGGTGCTGTTTACCGGGAGCGCCTTGATCGTGAGTCTTCTGCGAATTCTTGGCGCAGATCGACTTCGTCGCGTGCTGGATAGAATCCGGTTATCGACCACGGCTTGGAATATTCTGACCGTGATCGCATTCGCCGGGTTCTGGGCCGACTTATTATGGGTTTCCGCAGATCTTCTGCAGGCCGGTGTGCATTTTCTCCTGATCCTAATGGTCATCAAGCTGTTCAACCTGGATCAGCGACGGGATTATCTTCACCTCTACGCAATCAGTTTGATGGCGATTCTCGGATCCGCCGCGTCGACTACGGATCTCTGGTACGTGCCAGTGTTTCTTGCCTATCTGCTGATGGGAGTATGGACGCTTTTGCTGTACCAGCTCACCAAAGAATCCGATGGGAAGGATGGCACTCCGAGTCTTCCCAATGAGCCGGCGCTTATATTTCGAGGACGGGAGCAGATCACGCCGGAGTTATTCTGGTTGGCGAACAGCCTTGCCGGCGGTGCGTTATGTCTCACGGTTTTGATCTTCTTTACCATTCCTCGTGTCAGTGCAGGGTTTGGGCAAAAAGGGTCCGGAGAAGGGATTCGCACCTCGGGGTTTTCCGAAACTGTCAATCTTGGCATGATTGGTCCCATTAAGCGCGATCCGGGTATTGTGATGCGCGTGGAACTTCCGGACCGGACCGGGCTGCAGATGGACCGGTTTTATTTGCGAGGGATGGCGTATGACCGATATGACGGCAAGTCCTGGACGACTCGACTGTCGCATCGTCGGGCGTTGGCCGAATCGCCGGTTGGGACGTTTACGGTTCGGCATGCTTCTTCGCGTTCGCCTCGCCCGCTAGGCCAGGTCATTCGCCAAACGATTTTGCTTGAAGCGCTCGATACGGCCGTACTCTTTGCGGCTCCTCATCCTGAGTCGATCAGTGGACAATTTTTGGCGATTCAGTCCGATCCGACCGGCGCCATCTATCTCCCATTCCCATCCGCAACGCGTCTCGAATACACCGTGCATTCTCGAACCACCCCGGTGGCTGCGGCTGATCTTCAATTTCAGCCGGCGGTATACACCGAGGTTTTTGGGCAGCATTTCTTACAGCTCCCGGAGTCGTCCGAGCGTGTTGGGGCGCTCGCGCGTGAGATCGTGGGAACGAAAACGAGTGCCTATGAGAAAGCCCAGGCGATTGAAACGTACCTCTCCAGACATTATCGATACAGTCTCGATATTTCCCCCGGCCTGCAAGCGCGCCCGCTCGAAGAGTTTCTGTTTGAGCGGAAAACGGGATATTGCGAACATTATGCGACGGCCATGGTTGTGTTGCTCCGCAACGTGGGAGTTCCTGCCCGGTTGGTTACGGGTTTTCTTGCGACGGAGTGGAATGAATATGGCAACTACTATCTTGTGCGGCAACGGGACGCCCATGCGTGGGTGGAAGTGCATCTGCCCAGTTCCGGCTGGGTGACGATGGATCCCACTCCGGCCGTCAGCGAAGCAGTCGGAGATTCACAGTGGTTTGCCGCGAGCCGGGTGATCGATACCCTTCGCCTGCGCTGGAACCGCTTCTTTGTCCAGTACAACGCGGCCGATCAGTTAGCGGTTATGCGTGGGCTCAAAGAAGGGACGACGGTGGTTCGCGATCGGGCCTGGAGTTCTTTGTCTTCCCTAGTGGCACCTGCGGGTGATTTTGCAGGCAAGCTTCTCAGTCGTGTTGCCGAGGGAAACGTGCGTCTCACGATTGGTTTTCTGAGCTGCATCGTGCTCGGGCTTGGTTTGGCGATATGGCTCGTGCAACGAAAACCATGGAACCGTTGGAGGCATGCAGACCCTATTGCTCGTGAGCATGTCGTCATCGGACAGATTTACCGTGGCGTCCTCAAACAGATCGCGCGCCATGGAATTTCAAAGCCTCAGAACGCCACTCCGCAAGAGTTTCTGCGACTCGTGCGGCAGCAGTGGGCGGTTGCAGGTGAATCGGTGGGGACAATCACGGAGCTCTACTGCCGGGGCCGCTTCGGGAAAGTCATTCTCACTCAGCAGGAAATCGAGTTAGCCTATCGCAGCTTGAAGCAGCTCGCGTTGCTCGATCCTCCGGTACATTCATAGGCGTGGCAATTCAACAGGCCTTTCGCGTCGTGTCACGCACGAGCGATCGAGTGCCAGAACGAATCCATGTCTACATTCCCTCCGGTCAGGACTACCCCAACTCGTCGGCCGATGAGTGCGGTCTCCCGTCGAAGCAGCGGAGCTAGAGCTACAGCGCTAGAGGGTTCTATCTTCAGCGTGAGTGTTTCCTGTGAGAATCGCATCGCGGTTAGAATCTCTTCCTCCGAAACCAGAAATACATTCGTGAGATGACGCCGCAAAATAGGAAGTGTTCTGCTGCCGAGACTGGTTCGAAGTCCATCCGCTACAGTCTGAGGATTTGTCATCGGCGCGATTTTGTTATGACGAATCGATTCAAGAGCATCCGCGGCTCCAAGAGGCTCACAGGCATAGAGCAATAAGCGTGGATTGAGACGGTGAGCTGCTACGCACAGGCCCGATAATAAGCCCCCTCCCCCGACCGGCGCCAAGACCGCATCTAGATTGCTGACCTGTTGGAGCAGCTCCAGCATGATGGTTCCCTGGCCGGCGATCACTTGAGGATCATTGAATGCATGGATAGGCCAGGCATTCTCGCGTTTGAGGATTTCCTGAAGGGCGTGGTCGGCCATCGCGCGATCATCCGCGATGGTCACCTGGGCGTCATGCTGAACAATCGCATGCTGCTTCTGCGGCACATACGGTTTCGGCACGACTACGTGTGCTGAAAGGCCGAGTAATTTTGCGGCCAAGGCGAGTCCTTGGCCATGATTTCCAGATGAAATGGTAGCGATGGTTTGGCTAACGGCCCTCGTTTTCACTTGCGCGGCTGCAACGTAGGCTCCGCGAAACTTGAAAGATCCTGTCCGTTGAGCGGTCTCGCATTTCAGAAAGACAGTGGCGGCCGCTAGAGTATCAAGTTCTACATTGGTCTTGACCGGGGTGATAAGGGAAATATTGCGGAGCGTTTCTCTTGCTCGGAGGATATCTTCGAAAAAGACCTCAATATCCATCGGTCTTATCAACGAAATACGTATTTGGGGAAAAGAGTCGAATTCGATAGGGAGGGCAACGAACCTTCAGAACTAAACTATCAGAACTATATGGAGCGGGAAAAGGGATTTGAACCCTCGACCCTCGCCTTGGCAAGGCGATGCTCTACCACTGAGCTATTCCCGCTCTCAAGAAGACTCACGAAGAGGTGGGATTCTACTGAGACAGACTGACACTGTCAAGAAGCTCAATCTACGAATTCTATGCAGGTCCTGAGTTTATTCATCATGTCATACGAGGGGTAACGTTACTAATTGGTATCACCATTCATCTTCTCGGATTAATTTTTGTAACAAATTGTTTTTGTGAGAAAAATATTGATGTAAGCACTCACACGCTAGAGCCATTGGTACAGAAACTACTCATAAGCTGAAACGTGCTGAATTCGTCAGAAGCACGAAAGTGAGTAAATTTAAATAAACATATCAGTGCCTTATGAATGTTAGTCAGACGCTGACATAGACGGTCCAAATGGTTTGGATATTGCGATAGTGGAGACCTGCTATGTCAAAAAGCATTTGCCAAATAACTAGCAAGATCAAGAATCACGAGCTTCGTCTTGCTGTGATCTTTGGAGGTTTTCTGACAGATCGAAGGAGGAAGGGGGGTGGTGGGGTCGGTTGTAGAGAGGAAGGCGGTCCGTGGGCTCGGTGAGCCCTCAACTTAGGAGGTGTGCACAATGTTTTTGTCACGCAGACAGTTTTTGAAAGTCTCTGCGGGAACGGTGGCCGCGGTGGCGG
>CP092079.1:3181990-3221445 GCA_022226955.1 Nitrospira sp. | reverse complement strand
GGTCGCGGTGGCGGCCTCCGTCGGCTGGCGCCAGTACGACGCCAGCCAGCGCGCCGCCGTTTCTTCTCCATCTATCAACCGGGATCGACCGCCAACATGCAGACGCTGCGCGCCATCCTCTTCGATTTCGACGGTGTCATCGCGAATACCGAACCGCTTCACTTTGCCGGACTCCAGCGCACGCTGGCCGACATCGACATCGCCCTGACGGAATCGGATTATTACGCCAACTATTTGGGCTTCGACGACCGTGGCTGTTTTCTGGCGGCGCTGCAAGCCAATCGACGGCCCGTTACTCCCGCAATCCTTCATGACCTGATGACAAAAAAAGCCGTCGCCTATCTTGCGTCGGTCCGCGATCATCTCGTGATCTTCCCCGGCGTGCAGAAGTTCGTCGAACAGGCCGCCGCCCGCTATCCCTTGGCTATCGCTTCCGGCGCCCTCCGTCCTGAAATTGAACTCATCCTCGAACAAGCCGGCCTCAGAAAAGCATTCCTCCATATCACCAGCGCGGAAGATGTCAGCCGCGGCAAGCCGGACCCGCAACCCTTTCACTATGCGCTCGCCGGGTTGATGCACCTGCGCCCGAATCTCGAATTGGATGCCGCGTCGTGCCTGGTCATCGAAGATTCACTGCCTGGCATTCGAGCGGGAAAATCCGCCGGCATGAAAGTGCTGGCAGTCGCCAATACCCACACCACGCAAGACCTGCATGAAGCCCATGCCATCACGCACAGCCTGGCCGACACCGGCCTAGACGACCTGCGCACCCGCCTATGGCCCCGCGCACAATGAGGATCGGATTCTAATGCGTATCTGCTCGCTGGTCCCCGGCGCCACAGAAATCGTCGCCGCCCTCGGCCTCACAGACCAACTGGTAGCCGTCAGCCATGAGTGCGACTATCCGGAATCCGTCCGCCAGATCCCGTCAGTCGTCGAGCCGGCGATCGATCAACACACCCTCGCCAGCAACACCATCGATCGCGCCGTCAAACAGCTCGTACAGACCGGACAACGACTCTATCGTCTCAATGAGCAACGCCTTATCGAAGCTCGTCCGAACGTCATCTTGACTCAAGATCTGTGTCATGTGTGCGCCGTGACACCCGATCAATTGGCACAAGCCATTACCGCACTCCACGCCACCCCACAGCTCGTGACACTGAATCCGACATCACTGGAAGATATGCTGCGCGACATCGAACGCATCGCACAGGCCGTCGGCGTCGCCGACCGCGGTCGAACGTTGCTCCAGTCCTTGCGCACCAGGCTCGACCAAGTATCCGCGGACAAACGAAGCGCCTGTCCGCGCGTCGTCTGCCTAGAATGGCTTGATCCGCTCTATCTCGCCGGCCATTGGGTACCTGACATGGTGGCCCTCGCAGGGGCAACCGATGTTTTAGGACAATCCGGTCAGCCGTCGCGGGAGACCACGTGGGAAGAGGTGATGGCCGCCGACCCTGATATGCTGCTTCTCATGCCCTGCGGGTATTCCGTTCAACGCACCTTGGATGAACTGAGCCGTCTTGAACGTGCCCGCACGCAATGGCCTCTTGCCCGCTGGCCCGAAACCTATGTCCTCGATGCCAATGCCTACTTCAGCCGCCCTGGGCCACGACTTGTCGATGGCGTGGAATTACTCGCTGCCATTTTTCACCCGAGGCCATCGCATCACCTGAACCCCGCACAAGCCGTCCGCTTGATGGCCACTGTGCCCTCCGTGGAGCCCCGCGCATGACTGTCGACGAAGCTCAAGCCCACTGCACCGCGCTGACCAAGTCCAGCGGCAGCAATTTCTACTACTCGTTCCTGTTCCTCCCCAAAGCGCGCCGCGACGCCATGTATACGGTCTATGCGTTTTGCAAAGCCGTCGATAGCGCAGTGGACGAGCCGCCGGCCGGCAGCCAGCCGCAAGAAGAACTGATTCGGTGGCGCGCGGAATTGGAGGCCGTCTACCACGGCACTCCGACGTGGCCAATCACCATCAGCCTGGCCCATCATGTGAAAACGCTCTCGATTCCCAAAGTCTACTTTGAGGAATTGATCAGGGGCGTGGAAATGGACCTGCACAACAATCGCTATGTCACCTTCAATGAGCTGTCCTCCTATTGTTACCGTGTCGCCTCCGTCGTGGGGCTGATCTGCTTACATGTGTTCGGCGCAACGTCTCCGAGAGCGCAGGACTATGCCGTCAATCTCGGCATGGCGTTCCAGCTCACCAACATTCTGCGGGACGTGGGAGCTGATGCCACACTCAACCGCATCTACCTCCCGCTTGAAGATCTGAAAGCCTTCAAATATTCTGAAAAGACGCTGCGACAGCGGACCTATTCCCCAGAGTTCAAGAAGTTGATGCAATATGAGGCTGCGCGGGCTCGAGAGTACTACGACAAAGCCCGAGCGGCGCTCATGGCGCTCCCGCCCCACGAGCGCCGCGCCTTGACCGTGGCTGAAATCATGCGCGGGGTATATTCGAGAATTTTGACGAAGCTCGAAGATTCCGGGTACCAGGTATTTGGTCCGCGCATCCGATTGACCACCAACCATCGCCTGGCGATTGCCGCAGGAATCTGGCTGCGCTCAAAATTTTCGTGACCGCTTCATCCACAGAGTCTGTCGTCGTCCTCGGCACCTCGCTTGCCAGCCTGGTCGCGGCCCATGAGCTTGCCCGGCAGGGATATCGGCTGACACTCATCGACCATCCAAGTTGGACAGACGATCTCTCAACCGCTGAACATATCCTCGGCTGCCATCGAGAACTGCATGCCTTGCTTGGGACCATTCCGGAGTTGGAACCTTCCACACTAGGCTCAGCCGCCCCGATTGAATTCGCCCTGCCCGATGGGCGCATTGTCTCCTACAGACCGACTACCCTTCCCGGATCACTCCACTGGATCGCCGGGCTCGTTCGATTTCGCGGCCTGTCTTGGAATGATCGCTGGCAGCTCCTCTCTTATCTCGAACGAATCTGGGAGCAGGAGATCTCTGTCCCAACCGCCCTCGACCAACGCACCGCCGATGCCTGGATGGCGTCAGTCGGCCAAAGCCAATCCGCGCGCGACAATATCTGGGCTCCCCTGATCCGCTTTCTCACAGGCAACACGCTGACCACACTCTCAGCCGCGACCTGTGCCCGCGCGCTGGCCCCCCCGTTCCTCACCGATGCCCGCGCATCTTCTTGCACCAGGCTCAGCGACGCGCAACTTCAATGCCTGCATCGCCAGTTGAAAACCGCCCTGTCCACACTAGGCACACAAATCCTGACGCAAACAGATCTTCCTCACATTCAATTTGGCCAGCATCGCATTGAACATATTCGCCTGTGCGATGGATCTATGATGCAAGCGACCTGGTACCTGTCCGGAATCCCGCATCACGCGCTTCTCAAACTCCTTCCAGACCGACTGCTTACCCGGTACGGATACTTTTCACAATTAAGCGACCTGACCGATCTCCCCGGCCTATCCGTTCAACTCACCGGATCGGCGCCGGCGGCCATGCCCCGCCTTGTGCTCTTGCCTGGAGAGGGATTCCAATCCGTTTCCGTCATACCGGCGGCCGGCTCTTCATCCGCCTCGTATGAATTATCGGCCGTTGGCGAACTCCCCTTTCTCGAACGAACCGAGACCGATCTCCTCGCTCTCGCCCAGCAGGAACTCCGCCGTCTGTTTCCTGCCCTCGGGACAATACCGCTGCACCCGGCCGCGCTCCATCGCCGTGCCAGGGCCGCGCTGTCCCTCGCATCCGGCTCGACGATACTCCGCCCGATCCAGCAAAGCCCTGTGCAAAACCTGCTGGTCGCCGGCTCGTGGACCGACACCGGCTGGCCGGCCAATAGCGAAAGCGCCGTCGTCAGTGCGCGCCAATGCGTCACGACCATCACCGGGACGCCGTCTTGACCCTACTCCCTTCACCTGATACGTATGAACGCATGGTCTCTCGCGCACTCGCCCGGCTGGCCTTAGGAATCACGCTGATCGGCCTCTCCGGCTGCGCAGCACATCCATACGACCGTGGCGGCCATCCCTCCGGATATAACCGGGCGGACGTGGACCGTGATTACATGGAGTGCGAATACAAAGCCCGATCGGCCAGCAACCAATACTTCTATAGCCAGAGTTCGCCCTTCCCTTTTAGTGCCGGGGCTCAGAGTCCGGCCGACCATGCCCGCGCCCTGCATGGACTCTCGACCATCAATGCCATGCGCGATACCTGCTTAGCGGCCAAGGGCTATCGAGTAGAATAGCCGGCCGCCGACCGATACCCATCCCACGCCCGCACCGCTGGCCTTCTGTGCCTGGCACATTGACAACCCACCGCGCGCCTTCCTAAGATACCGCGACCACTTGGGCGACGAGCATGACTACCACTCCACTTCAAGATCTGGCCAAATCTCTGCATAACTGCCAGCGCTGCAAACTCGCCAAGCTGGGGCGCAGCCAAGTCGTCTTTGGCGTGGGAAACCCGCATGCCAGTATCATGTTCGTCGGCGAAGCGCCGGGAGCCAATGAAGATCTAAAGGGTGAGCCGTTTGTCGGCGCGGCAGGCAAGATTTTGAACGATTTACTGCAATCGGCCAATCTCTCTCGCGAGGATATCTACATCGCCAACGTCATTAAATGCCGGCCGCCTGAAAACCGCGACCCGGAACCTGACGAAGTCGAAACCTGCAAGCCGTTCCTCCTGCAGCAGATTCGGCTGATTCGTCCGAAGCTGGTCTGCACGCTGGGAAACTGGGCGACACAAACGCTGCTGGAGAGAAAAGTCGGCATTACGAAAGTCAAAGCGCAAGCCTTCTACATGAAAGACTTTGTGCTCTTCCCATTACTCCACCCGGCGGCAGCGTTGCACCAGGGAGGCCTGCTCGACACGTTGAAGGCGGATTTTAAGAAATTGAAGGAGTTTCTCGACCGGAACACAAAACCGGCCGAACCTACACCGGCCAGTCCATCGGCAGCGCCAACGCTGCACATCGATCCGCCACATCCGACTCAGATGGATCTGTTTTAGAGTCGCCTGATCGGTCCAACGCGCACAACCACACCGAAAACCTATTTCGCTTTTGAGGGCTGCTCGTCGGCCGTGGCGGCAGCCTCTGCTTCGCCGGACGGGCCTTCTTCTTCGCCTTCGGCAGGTTTCTCTTCTTCGGGCACATCGAACCACTGCACCAGCATCTCGTCCCACCATCCCTCGGTCACGTCGTCGCCTGGATCGGTGCCGAGAAATGCAACGTCTTCTTTCTTCACGTCAGGACCGACGAGATGCGGCTGAAACTTGGCGCGATCAATCACTTCTTTCGTCGCATAACCGCCGATGATCCATGCATCGGGGTCGGCGCGGCGCGATTTGTAGGCCTTCAAACCGATTTTCAAATACATGAATAGTTGCTGCTGCACCGGATCGGCGACGCCTGACTGCGGCAAACTCAGCGTCTTCTCAATCTTCTTCCGCCAATGCCGGTCGTCATACCGCGACGTAATCAACTGCAGCATTCTCTTACCCAATTCAACATCGAGCGCCATCGGTTATCCCTTCACACAAATCGTCGAGATCGTGTCCGTAATTATTCCCAATTCACCGGCCGTACAGAGCCGTGAATGACGCCTTCGCCAGGGCATTCTGCTTGAGATAGTAGCCCACCATCGCCCCTGACGCTTCCTGCTTCAATGGAAGCTGATCCACTTTCAACGCATACAGGGTAAAGATATAGCGATGCGGCTTGTCGCCAGATGGAGGACAGGGGCCGCCGTACCCCGGCTGGCCGAAATCCGTCATGCTTTGAATGCTCCCCTGCGGCGCAGAGGGACTGTCCGGCTTGCCGGCCCCGGCTCCCAGCGCATTCACGCTGGGAGGCATGTTGAAGATCACCCAATGCCACCACCCACTGCCGGTCGGCGCATCGGGATCGTAGACCGTGAGGGCAAAACTCTTCGTATCCTTGGGCGCATGCTCCCACTGCAACTGCGGCGAGACATTCTGGCCGGCGCAGCCAAACCCGTTGAACACATGGTCATTGCCGATCGTGCTGTGATCCTTGATCGTCGGACTCGTCAACGAAAACTCCGCGGCAACGCCCACCGCAGGAAGTGCCAGTACCGTCAACAGCAGCATGCCCCGCACGAGAAATCGCATGGCCTGCACCCTCCTCATCGACCCACCTACCGTCAGCATCCGCTAGTTTCCCGCCACCATCAACTCGCCTAACTTCAGACTTGGGCTCGCGATCCGGCTGCGGAACACCAGATCGCTCCCGACCATTTCAATGTCGGTAAACATCTGTTTCAGATTGCCGGCAATCGTGATTTCCTCGACAGGATAGGCGAGCTCCCCATTCTCGATCCAAAATCCACTGGCACCGCGGGAATAATCCCCGGTCACCATATTGATTCCGAATCCGATCAGCTCAGTCACGTACAGCCCTTCCTTGACCGATCCGACCATCTCTTGCACGGTCTTCGTGCCAGGAGCCAGATAGAAATTCGTGGGGCCGACCGATGGACTCTCCCCTACGCTCCGCGAGGCATTGCCGGTCGAGGGCAGGCCCAGCTTCTTGCCCGAATAGGAGTCCAGCAGATAGCTCTTCAACACTCCGCGTTCGACAATCGTGTTTTTTCTCGTCGCCAGCCCCTCGCCATCGAATGGCCGCGACCCGAGCCCGCCCTCCATGCGTCCATCGTCATAGACGGTCAGATGCTCCGATGCGATGCGGTTGCCGAGTTGATCGAGCAAAAATGACGCCCGTTTGTAGAGCGCGTAGCCTGAAATCGCGCTGCACAAATTCCCGAGGAGGCTCGCCGCCATGTCCTGATCGAAAATCACCGGCACGCGCTTCGTAGAGACCTTGCGCGCGCCGAGACGGCGCAAGGTGCGTCGTGCGGCCTCCTGGCCGATCGATTCGGGGGACGACATGCGGCTGAACTTGCGTTGCACTTCATACCACGCATCCCGCTGCATCCCGCCGGTGGCGGCGTCCGTGGCAATCGGAGAAACAGACATAGAAAAACTCGTACTGCGGTATTCGCCGATAAATCCATGGCTGTTTGCCAGCACGATCCGGCCGGACGACGAATCGAAATCGCCTCCCTCCGAGTTCGTCAAGCGAGGATCGGCCGACAAGGCCGCCGACTCCGCCCGCTTCGCCAGATCGATTTGCTGATCGGTGCCGAGCTTGGTGCTGTCATGGAGATCCAGATCGGGCCAGTTGGCCGCCATCTGCGACGCCTCAGGCAGCCCCGACACGTCATCGGGCACCACCGCCTTCGCCAGCGTACAGGTCTCATCCACCAATCGATGCAATGAGTCGATTGAAAAATCCGAGGTCGAGGTCGTCGCGGACCGCTTCCCGACAAACACCCGCAAGCCCAACCGCTTTTCACGAGCCTTGCTCAAGCGATCGACCACGCCGACCCGCACTTGCACCGAGAAGGTTTCTCCGTCGGCCACCACAATGTCCGCTTCAGTCGCGCCGCACTGTTTCGCGCGAGCGAGAACATCGGACGCCATCTGCCCATACCCATTGGTCTGTTGAGGCACATTGCTCATGATCGCTGTGTCCCGCCGACGGTGATTTCATCGATTTTCAAGGTCGGCAACCCTACTCCGACCGGCACGGACTGGCCGTCCTTGCCGCAGGTGCCGATCCCATTATCCAACTTGAGATCGTGCCCGACCATGGAGACCTTCGTTAGAATCTCCGGACCGTTGCCGATCAACGTTGCCCCTTTGACCGGCTTGGTAATTTTCCCATCCTCGATCAAATAGGCCTCACTGGCCGAGAACACAAACTTCCCGCTAGTGATATCCACCTGCCCGCCGCCGAAAGAGACGGCATAGAGCCCACGCTTGACCGACTTCACAATGTCGTCAGGATCCGACTCGCCGGCCAGCATGAACGTATTCGTCATGCGTGGAAGGACAATGCTTTGATAGCTTTCCCGCCGTCCATTGCCGGTCAGCGGAATGCCCATCAGCCGCGCGTTGAGCTTATCGGTGATGTAGCCGCGAAGAATCCCCTTCTCGATCAACACCGTGCGCCCCGTGGGCGTCCCTTCGTCATCCATATTGAGCGAGCCGCGACGAAACGGCAGTGTCCCGTCATCGACGATGGTGCAGACATCGGAGGCCACGCGCTTGCCGATCAAATTGGAAAACGCCGAGGTCTTCTTCCGATTGAAATCGGATTCGAGTCCGTGGCCGATCGCTTCATGCAGCAAAATGCCGGGCCAGCCGCCGCCAAGCACCACGGGCATCACCCCTGCCGGCGCATCGACCGCAGACAGATTTAAGATCGCCTCGCGGGCCGCTTCCCGCGCATAATCCAAATGCCGGTTCTCTTCTTGATAGAAGGCAAAGCCGACCCGCCCGCCCCCACCGAATGACCCCACCTGCCGATTGCCGTTTTCTTCGGCAATACAGGTGACTTGAAGCCTGGATAAAGGCTGTACGTCGCCGATCAACGTACCGTCCGATGTTGCCACGGCCACGACTTTATATTCGGTATTAAAGGACGCCAGCACATTCTTAATACGCGGATCGTAGCGCCGCGCCTCGGCATCGATGGCATTCAACAGCGCCACACGGTCGGCCGTTGCGACCTCGACCTTCGCCCGTTCGATGGGATACAGGTCGCGCGTCGGCCGCCGTTGCGTCGGCACGGGCAAACCGCGCTCGCCTTTGGGTGAATTCGCAATATACCTGGCCGTATCCGCGGCGATTTCCAAATCCTTTTTCGTCAGCTCGTCCGAGTAGGCAAATCCGGTTTTTTCTCCGGCGGTCGCCCGCACCCCTACTCCCTGGGAGATACTTTTCGATGCCCGCTTGACGATCCCCTCTTCCATGGAGACGGATTCCGATACCCGCGACTCAAAATAGAGATCGGCATAATCCACGTCCCGGACATTGAGCCGGTCAAGGGCGTGGAACACTTCAAGATCCGTCATGCCAAATTGTGCCAGCTGCCCGGAATCAGCCATCGATCATGCCCCTTTGTTTCTGTGGTGCAACGAGCGCGGAGTATAGCCCATTCATTTCCGCAGCCGCAATGCAGCGTATCTTATGCCATTGACAGACCAAGGGCTTTTACTAAATAGCGTTTGACATTGCCTACCCTCGTCAGTAGACTTTGGACACCTGCCATTGAGTCTTCACGGAAAGGATACCGGCCTCGCGTCCTATGCCACACACACCGTCTTCATCCAACCTCGAACACCTTTCCGAGCAGGAATTGACGGGCAAACTGGAGCAGGAACTCCTCCCCAAGCACGTCGCCGTCATCATGGATGGAAACGGGCGCTGGGCTGAGTTTCGCAATCTACCCCGCATTGCCGGCCATCGGGAAGGCATCAATTCCGTCCGCGAAATGATCACCCTCTCGCTCGAACTCGGCATCCAGCACCTGACCATTTATGCCTTTTCACAAGAGAATTGGAATCGTCCGACTCAAGAGATTTCCGCGCTGATGGGGCTCTTGGAATATTATCTCTCGACTGAACGGGCCAGCTTGATCGAGCAAGGCGTTCGCTTCCGCGCGATCGGCCGGCTCGATCCCTTGCCTGAGAACGCCCAGCGCTGGGTCCGAACGACCGAACAGGAAACGGCGCATCTGAATAAATTGCACCTGACTGTGGCGCTCAGTTACGGAGGACGAACCGAGATTGTCGATGCGGTTCGCGGAGTCCTGAAAGACGCCCAGGCAGGCACGATCCGGCCCGATCAGATCGATGAAACGCTGGTGTCCCAGTATCTCTACACGCACCCGCTTCCCGACCCCGATCTTTTGATCCGAACCAGCGGAGAAACCCGTATCAGCAACTTTCTCCTCTGGCAGTTGGCCTATACCGAGCTCTACTTCACCTCAACGCCTTGGCCGGACTTTCGACGGCGCGAGTTCCTGCTTGCGCTGATCGAATACCAGCGGCGCGACCGCCGCTTCGGCCGAATCTTGAGCACCGTGTCCTCCTAACCGCACGTGGACAACCCCAGCCCAGTAGAGAGACAGAACGTCCAGACGGCTGCTCCGGCTCGCCGCTTCGATGTCCGCCGCGTCTACACCGCACTAATCGGCATCCCCATCGTCTATGCCATCATTCGCTATCTCCCTCCATGGGGTTTGACCCTATTAGTAGCCATAGGCGGAGGCATCGCGCTCCTTGAGCTCACCCGCATGGGCTTCGGCGATCGGCGCAACCCGGCGCTCACTGGGCTCTCACTCGGACTCACGACCCTCTTGATCGTCCGTCCCCACTGGGCGCTTCCGATAGAGCCATTATTGCTGTCGGGTCTCGCCGCGGTGCTCTTGGCGATGCTCTGGTCCTCGAATGTCATTGCGTCCCGTTTTCACGATGCCGCCGTCGCCATCTTCGGCCCGCTCTATATCGGACTGACCCTTGGCACGCTGATATCCACACGCGCGCTTCCCTCCGGCGAATGGTTGATCGTTTTTATCGCCCTCGTCACCTGGGCCAGCGACATCGGCGCCTACTACGCAGGCACTCTCTGGGGGCGGCATCCACTCGCCCCAACCATCAGTCCGAAAAAATCCATGGAAGGCCTGGCGGGAGGATTGGCCTTGGCCATGGCTGTCGCCCTCCTGACGCAATTCTGGCTGGTTCCGCAATTGACAATGTTTCACGCACTGATGCTGGGCGTGCTGATGACCGGCACCGGCCTCGTGGGGGATTTGTGCGAATCGGTCATCAAACGCGCGGTCGGCGTGAAGGACTCCGGCGGCATTCTTCCCGGTCACGGGGGTATGCTCGACCGTTTAGATAGTCTCTTGTTCACCGCCCCCACCTTCTACTACTATGTGACATTAGTCTGCGGCTTCTCGCCGCTTCCTTAGCAGGAGACGCTATGAAAACCATCATCATCCTCGGATCCACCGGCTCAATCGGCACCAACACCCTCGATATCGTTCAGCGATTCCCCGGTGAGTTTCGTGTGGCCGGACTCACCGCCGGCAATAATATCGACAAGCTGGAAGAACAAATTCGCGCATTCTCCCCGCGAGTGGTGGCGCTGTCTCAAGAAGCAGCCGCGGTCGCCTTGCGGCAGCGCTGCGCGGGTCTGCCGGTTGAAATTCTGTCCGGCGAAGCAGGCATCGCCCAGGTCGCATCATTGCCGGAGGCCGAACTCGTAATCTCCGCCATCGTCGGGGCCGCCGGACTCGTGCCCACGCTCACTGCGATTCGCGCAGGAAAACATATCGCCCTCGCCAATAAAGAGCCGATGGTCATGGCCGGCAAACTGATGCAGGAAGAAGCGCACCAACACGGCGTCCGGATCTTCCCGGTGGATAGTGAACACAGCGCCATTTTTCAGTCACTGGAGGGCCATCGCCTTGAAGACGTACGCCGATTGATTCTCACCGCATCCGGCGGAGCCCTCTGGACCATGGCCAAAGATGACTTACAGCACGTCACGCCCGAGCGCGCGCTCAAGCACCCCAATTGGAAAATGGGCTCCAAGATTACGATCGACTCCGCCACGCTGATGAACAAGGGGCTCGAAGTCGTCGAAGCGCGCTGGCTGTTCGATATCCCTGAGTCTCGGATTGAGGTCATGGTGCATCGAGAGAGCATTATCCATTCGCTGGTTGAATATGAAGATCGCTCGATGATCGCGCAGCTGGGATTGCCGGATATGCGCACGCCAATCTCCTATGCGATGCGGTATCCGGAACGGCTGCCGCTCGACCTGCCTTCGCTGGATTTGACGGAGATCGGCACGCTGAGTTTCTGCAAACCGGACCATGACCGGTTTCCCTGCCTCAACTTGGGGTATGAGTCGCTCCGGATCGGAGGCACGATGCCGGCCACGATGAACGCCGCGAACGAAATTGCCGTCGATGCCTTTCTCAATGGCGGCATCCGCTTTACCGAGATCGCCGAAGTTATCCGCCAGACCATGGATGCCCATGCACCCAAACCCGTGTCTTCACTGGAGGATGCGCTGGAGGCCGACCGATGGGCCAGAGAAAAAGCGGAGTCCCTGGTCCATGCTCTCCCCCGATGAAACATTGTTTTGAAAATTGGGCAATGAGTGTTAAGTTGATTCTGGCGCTACACCTTCACCTTTAGATATTGAGTACACCATGATATTCGCGTTCACCTGGTCCCCCGATACCCTGTGGATTTTGATGCAAAAAGCCTGGTGGTTCCTCGTCGTCCTCGGCATCCTTGTCGCGTTCCACGAGCTGGGACACTTCTTGGCGGCCCGCTGGGTCGGCGTGAAAGTCCTGAAATTCTCCCTCGGATTCGGCCCGAAGATTTTTGGGCGTCAGGTCGGCGAAACCGAATACCTGCTCTCGGCCATTCCTCTAGGCGGATACGTCAAACTGTTCGGCGAAGACGAAACGGAAGCTACGACCCCGGAAGACCGGCGGCGCTCGTTCGCCCATCAGGGACTATGGGGGAAAGTGTTAATCGTGGCAGCGGGACCGGGATTCAACTTCATTCTGGCCTACCTTATTTTCGCCGGATGGCTCTCGACGGGATCCCCCCTGTTCGTCCCGACCTTCCGCGACCTCAGCCCAGACATTGAAGCGCTTGTGCCTGGCTCGCCGGCATCCGCAGCCGGCATGGAAGTCGGCGACCACATTACCAGGGTCAATGGGAAAGAAATTTCCACGAAAACAGAATTGCTGGACGCCGTGGCTCACAGCAAAGGAGAAGCCATTGCGCTTGAGATCAAGCGTGGGTCGCAAGTAAAGCCCCTCTCCATCATCCCGGTTCCTCTGCAAGGCCAACCAGCCTCACCCGATGAGCCGCTGTATACGATCGGGGTCGAGGAGACACCGCCGCTGGTCACCTCCGTGATGCAGGGCCTGCCGGCTTCCGCGGCGGGCCTTCAGGCAGGAGATCGTGTCATTGGCATTGAGGGCCAAACGATTTACACCTGGATGCAGATGACGACGATTGTACGGGACAGTCCGAACAAATCGCTGCACATCGATGTGCTGCGTAATGGCCAGCGCATCCCGTTGGTCATCACCCCGAACGCAGAAAAGGCGACCGTCAACGGCCAAACCGCGGAGGTCGGCAAAATCGGCATCTCAGGGCCTGGCCGGTCGCTCATGCATGCGGACAATCCCCTTCAAGCCGTCTACCAAGGACTTGGTGCCACCTGGGGATGGACGGAGCTCACCGCCGTCGGACTCTATAAGATGATTGTAGGCGACATTTCGAGTAAAAATATCGGCGGTCCGTTGACGATCGCAAATATTTCTGGAGAAGCCGCCTCACAGGGCGCATCCAGCGTCATTTTCTTGATCGCCATTCTGAGCATCAATCTCGGCGTGCTAAATTTGCTGCCGATTCCGATTCTAGACGGAGGGCACTTGCTCTTTTTCCTCATTGAAGGCATTCTGCGAAAACCGCTCGGCGACCGGCAGCGGGAAATTGCACAACAAGCCGGATTGGTCCTATTGGTGGGCGTGATGATCTTCGCCTTTTGGAATGACCTCGAACGTATCTTCCTTCGCTAACCCCTTATGAAAACATCGCAACTTCTGATCCCTACATTACGGGAAGCCCCCGGTGAGGCTGAAATCGTCAGCCACCGGCTCATGCTGCGCGCCGGATTGATTCGAAAGGTCGCGTCCGGCATCTATACCTATCTTCCGCTCGGCCTCCGCGTCATCCGCAAGGTCGAACAGATCGTTCGGGAAGAAATGAATCGCGCCGGAGCACAAGAACTCCTGATGCCCATGGCCTCGCCTGCGGAGCTGTGGAAAGAAACCGGGCGGTGGGACTTCTATGGCAAAGAGCTGTTGAGATTTAAAGACCGGCACGAGCGGGATTTCTGCCTGGGCCCCACACATGAAGAAATCATCACGGACCTGTTTCGGCGGGAAGTGAAGTCCTACCGGCAGCTCCCGCTGAACTTCTATCAGATTCAAACGAAGTTTCGCGACGAGATCCGTCCGCGCTTCGGCCTGATGCGAGGCCGCGAGTTCTTGATGAAAGATGCCTACAGCTTCGACCGCGACGAGGCCGGCGCGCGCGAAAGCTATCGCAAGATGTACGACGCCTACCATCGGATTTTTACCCGATGCGGCCTCACCTTTAGGGCGGTCGAAGCGGACACCGGGCTTATCGGAGGAAACTCCTCGCATGAGTTCATGGTCCTCGCGGAGACCGGCGAAGAGACGGTGGTCTATAGCGACGGCGGCACATTCGCCGCCAATGTCGAACGCGCCGACGTCTTGCCGCCTGAACGCATCGAGGACGACGCTGCCCTGCCCATCCGCACCGTGTCCACGCCGAATTGTCGCAGCATCGAAGAAGTGACGACTTTTTTAAAGGTTCCCTCGCACCACCTTGTGAAGACGCTCCTCTACTCGACTGGAAAAGAAACGGTGGCCGTGTTGGTGCGCGGCGATCATGCCGTCAACGAGATCAAGCTCAAGAAGGCCTTGGGAGTTCCTGAGATCGAACTGGCAGGACCCGCAACGGTCGAGAAAGCCACCGGCGCACCGGTCGGATTTGCCGGGCCTGTCGGCCTCAAGGGAGTCAGAATATTTGCGGACCAGGCCATCCCTGCTCTCAAAAACGTGGTGGTCGGAGGCAACAAGCTCGACACCCACTACACCGATGCGAACTGGGGCCGAGACTTTACGGCCGACCAGGTCCTCGACCTTCGGAATGCCCAGGCCGGCGATCCCTCACCCCAAAAAGACGGCATCTTGAAAACGACCAAAGGGCTGGAAGTCGGTCATGTCTTCATGCTGGGAACCAAATACAGTAGCGCCATGCAGGCGACCTATCTCGATCAGGAAGGCAAAGAATGCCTCGCCGTCATGGGCTGCTATGGAATCGGAGTCGGACGCTCCGCCGCCGCCGCAATCGAGCAGAACCATGATGAACGCGGAATTATTTGGCCGTACCCGATTGCCCCCTTTCACGTCCACCTCATTCCTGTCAGCCAATCCGACAAATCCAATGAGATGACGGCTCGTTTATACACCGAGCTACAGGCGGCAGGCTTCGAAGTCCTCTGGGACGACCGCGACGATCGGGCCGGAGTCAAGTTCAACGATGCCGACCTCATCGGCGCCCCATTCCAAGTCGTCGTTGGAGACAAAGGCCTCGCGGACGGTGTCGTCGAGGTCAAAGTCCGACGCACCGGCATCAAGACACGCGTCGCTCCCACTGAACTCATTCAGCATCTTCGCAGTGCCGTTCCTCATGTCGATGCAACCCCAGCTTCCCACTGACACAGACGCCTTCTGCAGCATCCCGATTCACGCCTAGCAAACTTGCCTTTTCCTTGCCTTCCCATTCGATTGGGCTACACTCACCATCTAGGGAGACCGCCGCGCCACACCCGGCACTCACAGCAATCAGGTCGCGCCACACCTCACCGATATCGGGACACGAGCTGAGCGAAGAAGGAATCGGGAATGCAGGCCAAGCCGATGCCCAACAATCTCCAGGAGCTGCCGCCAAAAGGCGAGTTCGCGGAACACGTCAAAAAGATTACCGCTCAAATTAACGCGGCCAGCGACCTGGATCAAATTCAGCTCGACCTGCACAAAGACATCCTCAGCCTGTTCGACGCCGAAGAACTCACCCTCTTCGCATTCGATCCGGACAAGAAAGAAATCTTTTTCAAAGTACCTCAGGTCGACAGCGTCGAAGAAGTGCGAATCCCCATCACCGAGCAAAGTCTCGCCGGATTCTGCGCGAAATATCTCCGGCCCGTGAATATCGCTGATGCCTATAGCGCGGCTGAACTCCAGAGCATCCATCCCTCATTGCTGCACAACACCACATACGACAAGCGCACTGGCTTCAAGACCAAACAGGTGTTGACCTACCCCATTGTCGCCGACAATAAATACCTCATGGGCGTCCTCCAGCTGCTGAACAAGAAAAGCGGCAGCCGCTTCACCCGAAAGGACGAGGAGTCGGTCGCCGAGATCGCCAAAGCCCTCGGCATTGCATTTTTCAACTTGCGGAAGACCACGAAGAAAAACCCCACGAAATTCGACCATCTTGTCAGCAGCGGGAAGATTACGCAGAACGACCTTGAGAACATCCTCGCTGAAACCCGCAAAGGCGCCAGCGATCTCGAAAGCCTCTTGATCGAAAAGCATAAAGTGCCGAAACTCGACATCGGCAAATCCTTCGCCCAATTCTACAAATGCCCCTATATCGAATTCAGCGAGCGCACCCTGGTCGACATCGAGCTTCTCAAGAATCTGAACGTCGACTACCTTAGAAAAAACCACTGGATGCCGCTGAAGCGCGATCGCACCGCCATTGAAATTCTGACCGATGATCCCGGCGACCTCGACCGCGTTCAAGACATTAAACGAACCTTCCCCGGCTTAAACATCCGCTTCGCGGTCAGCTTACGGCGAGACATCGCGCAATTCCTGGCGTCCGCCACCGGCCACAGCGATGCCGGAGGAAGCAGTGGCGGCCGAAAACTCGACGAAAACGTCTCGGATATTCTTGGGGAACTCGTTACAGAAGCTCAAGCCGAAGCCATGGAAGACGCCTCGGCAGGAGCCGGCCTCGACGAAAACGACAGCGCCATCGTTCGTCTGGCCAACCAAATTATCGCCGACGCCTTTCGGCAGAATGCCTCGGATATTCACATCGAACCCTACGGGGAAAAGCGCGAAACCCTCGTCCGATTCCGTGTCGACGGCGATTGCTTCGAGTACATGAAAATTCCCCAAAGCTATCGGCGCGCCATTGTGTCCCGCTTAAAAATCATGGCCAGCTTGGACATCGCCGAACGCCGCAAACCGCAGGACGGCAAAATCAAGTTCAAGCTGACAGAGACCAAAGAGATTGAGCTCCGCGTCGCCACCATTCCGACATCTGGATATAACGAAGATGTCGTCATGCGTATCTTGGCCGCCAGCGAGCCCTTGCCGCTCGACAAAATGGGATTCTCCGACCGCAATCTCAAAGGCATTAAAGATATTTCTGAAAAGCCCTACGGCATCATCCTCTGCGTCGGGCCGACGGGATCAGGGAAAACCACCACCCTCCACTCCGTGCTGGGCAACATCAATACGCCGGATATTAAGATCTGGACCGCGGAAGACCCCGTCGAAATCACGCAATATGGCCTGCGCCAAGTCCAAGTCCAGCCGAAGATCGGCTTCACCTTTGCCAATGCCATGCGCGCCTTCCTCCGCGCCGACCCGGATGTCATTATGGTCGGAGAAATGCGCGATAAGGAAACGGCCGATACCGGTATCGAGGCCTCACTCACCGGCCACTTAGTGCTCAGCACCTTGCACACCAACAGCGCCGTGGAAACCCTCACCCGCCTCCTGGACATGGGTTGCGACCCCTTCAGCTTTGCCGACGCCATGCTGGGTGTGCTCGCGCAACGGTTGGCTCGCCGCATCTGCAAAGATTGCAAGGAACAGTATGTCGGCACCGCTGAAGAATATGAAGAGCTTCGGCAGGGCTATGGCGCCGAACGTTGGGAGAAACTTGGGATTAAACAAGATGCCACGTTCCGGCTTCCGCGCGGGAAAGGCTGCGAAACCTGCAATCGCACTGGTTATAAAGGCCGCGTCGCCCTCCATGAGCTCCTGCTGGGATCGGACAACATTAAGCGGATGATCCAACAGAAAGCCCGCACCGAGGACATGCTGCACGCCGCCATGGATGAAGGCATGACGACTCTCGTCCAGGACGGCATCCAAAAAGTCTTGCTGGGACAAACGTCTTACAAAGAAGTTAAAGCCGTTGCCATCAAGTAAACCGGCATCCTTCTCCTGCGGAGCCGCTTACGTCCGTAAGCGGCTCCGCAGGCTCGTCGCCTACTTTCAGCCGTCGACAAAATCAGGTACACTCGCGCCATGAATCCCTCTGCAACGCTCTTGAGGCTTCTCATTCTCCCTGCGCTTTTGTCCGTTTCAGGTTGTGAGACCACCGAACACGTCCTGACAAGCGCCGAACGCATACTCGGCAGCCAAACAGGAAGGACCGTCGCCAGCATTGCCGGAGGCAAAGACCCCAAACAAGTCCTCAAAGAACGCACCGACGCGTATCAGCGCGACCCTGAATCAGTTCTGCGCGATATACGAACCTTGCAACGCGACTTCGAGACCATCATGACGGCCTTGACCGGCCGGGTCCGCCAAACCTGGGGAGAGAAAGAAGTCCAGGTTCCAGAGCAGAAGAAATACGTCAAGTACACTCAGAACTATATGAGCCGGGCGGTCGTCGACTTCGATAGCGGAACGATCGTAATCGAAACACTGGACGACAAAGCGCCCAAAGAGAGTTTGAAAAATGCTCTTGTCACTACACTGCTGACCCCTGACGATCCTCGATCCGTCGATCTCTTTTCCGACAAAGCGGTCACGCTCACCAGCGACAAGCCACCTTATCTCCTAGGCTTGGTTGTAGATCAGGAAGGGCGAGCGATCAAGACCCCGGCGCAAGCTGAAGCCTTTGCGGCGTATACGGTCGAACACCAGGCCACAGCGAGATCGATCGATCAGAACGGCATCGCCAAACAAGCCCTGCTCGCTGAGATTAAGATGGTCTCCAATTTCTCGAACAAGCAGGCTGAAAAATACCGCAGCACCGTCGCCCGGTATGCAGAACAGTTCAAGGTCAGTCCTAGCTTAATCTTTGCGGTCATTCGCACAGAAAGTAATTTCAATCCCTTCGCGGTCAGCTCCGCGCCCGCCTTTGGGCTCATGCAGCTCGTACCCAGCAGCGGGGGGCGTGACGCCTATCGAAAAGCCAAAGGCAAGGACGCCATTCCTTCGCGAGACTATCTCTTTGACCCCGAGAATAATATCGAACTCGGCAGCGCCTATCTCCACGTCCTGTCCTATACCTTGCTCGAACGCATCGAAAATCAGACCGCCAGAGAGTACTGCGTCATCTCCGCCTATAACACCGGTCCTGGTAACGTATTCAAAGCGTTTGCCCCAAACCAAACCGCCGCGATCAACCACATCAATTCACTGCAACCGCCCGCCGTCTACGATCAACTGCGGGCCCGCCTGCCCTATCAAGAAACGCGCGACTACCTCGCCAAAGTCGTCGGCTTTCGCAAGCAGTTCATTGCTCCGTCTGGAGAAGGCTCCAAGTAGTCCGCTCTCGCCCCTCCCCGTAACTCAGAGAGGACAGCTCATTCTCTCTACTGACCGGCAATGTAAAAAAGGAAAATCCTAGCGGGGCCGCAAGTCAGCCGCGGCGATACCTGAAGGCAGAGTCGGCGCGTGCATTTCACGACTGATACACTTATCCAACCGCGTGACGGCAACCGGCGACAAGAGCGCAAACTCGATTCCGAAGATGGAATCCTTTACCCAGCGAACCATCGCTCGCTCGATAAACGTCGCCCCCCGCTGATGCGGCAATCGCAGACTGATCGCAATTTCATCGCCCGGATCCAGCGCGGCTTCACTCAACATTCTGACACCGCCAACCGAGAGATCGCACACCACACCCAAACCGTCCCGATTGACCGTCGCCCATTTCTTCAGCCCGACCACGGCATAGGAGCACGGAAATGGCGCGGCGACACGAATACGAGGATTGCGCCGTCTCGTGGAGAACTCGTTTGTCGCGACAGGGGAATTCGACACCACCGCCCTCACTTATCTGACCGCTTTTAAAACACCGTCAGGTACCGTCGAAGTCGTCCATGGGAGAGGCTCGACAACCGCTGAAAGGCCAGTCCGTATATCTGATCTTTTTCCCAGGCGGATGTCGGCGAAACTTGTTGAGCCTCGATGTGTGCAGGGCGCTCGCCGGCATGGTCGAACCCTCTCACCTGACTGTATCGCAGCCTCTTCTCCTCACAAATACTTTTTTGAAAGTTACCCGCGCGCACGTTTTTGGCATCCCCTCCCTCAGGGCTCGCACGAGAACAGCCGAACCGAATGGCCGCAAACCAGGCAGAAAGTTCCCCCGGAGGGAATAATTTGCTCGCCCCTTCACCAATCCATCGGACAATTACACGAATCGGCGGGCATTCACGACGCACCGTAGTGGCATAAAAGTTGGACATGATGCCGCCCATGAACATCCAACAGGCCATTCAACTATTGACTCAAGACGTGGCCCCCCTGGGCGCTCTGTCCGCGCCTCTTGTCAGCTGGCTCGGCTCCGCGGGGTTGACGGCATTTTTTCTCTGGCAAGTGACGCGACTCTATCGACTGTCGACACAGACCGCGCAACCGTTCGCTCGAGTGACGCGCTGCCTAGACACCTTGGCCCAAGAACGCCGGCAACTCGATCACGACAGCGGGGCACTCCGTTCTCCGGAAGCCTTGAACCGCAGGCCGCAAGCCGCCCCGCCACACTTGGACCGGCGGGACGGGAAGGATTTGCAACTCATCGATACAACGTTTCAGCGAGAGCCCTGGCTCTCCTCTGCCTGGACGCAATACCGCAAGACTCTGGTGACGGAACAGGTCGCCTGGTACATCGAACCGCGCATATTCAGCTCTCGCTCTGCCCAGGAACTCTTCTCCCTTGAGACCGTCTTTCGAGGAAAGCTGAACCTCGCATGGTATCAACAAGTGCCGTCTCTCCTGACAGGGATCGGCCTTCTGCTCACCTTTATCGCGCTGCTGGTAGGCCTCAGCAAGCTCCACGCCGACGGTCACGGCATTGCCGGCATTCAGGGACTCATCAACGGCCTCGCAGGAAAATTTCTGACCTCAATCGTCGGACTCGTCTGTGCCACGGCCTTTACCTTGATAGAGAAGCCCCTCATGTTTCGCCTAGGCTCAGCCCACCAACAATGCATCCACTTGATCGACGACCTCTTTCCAAGAAAAACCCTTGAACAAATTCTTGAAGGCATGACGGGAACATTTCGCCGGCCCTCGTCGCTGGAACAGGGATCGAGCCACGCTCCCTCCATTTCCTATGCCAAACCGGCAGCCGACACACTCCTCCAGCCACTGAAAGCGATGACCAAATCAATGGATGCGCTGACACAGGAAATTCGCGCGCATCTCCTGGACAAACGCGCACCCTCGGACGCCTACCCGATCGATGCTGTCGCCAAATCGTTCGCTCCACTCATGCAACAGCTCACACTCGCAGTCGCACAACTTCCCCATCGATCGGAACCGCCAGCAGTCGAGCGCGTCTCTTCGCCTCAAGAAGTTAGCCATCTGGTGGATAACTTAACCGCCAGAATCTCTCATACGCCCCATCCAACAATAGGGACCGCGCTTCACCGGCCTCAAGGATGGCTGCAACGACTCCGTGTCTCAACACAGCTCCTCGCGCCGCTTTCAGCCATCGCGCCTGGCAGGACTCACACCTCGCGTCGTCCGCGATGATGCGTTTCGTGCCTTTCTAAACCACTGAGAAGAGATTTCCCATGCACCAACAGAACCTTGGCTCCCATTCGACGATTTCCCACACAACAACCACTGGGCTTATGGACTTGATGACCTCTCTGGCCATTATTTTCGTCCTACTCCTGGCGGCCTCGCTCGCCCCACAAGCCGCTGAAGACGTTCCGACCGACAATCCAACGCCGTCGCCGACGGCCGCTGCCGATTCCACGCCGTCACGCCCGGGCAATGTTCACGCCTTACTGCACGAACACTTCGCGCAATTCGGGCTCTCCGTTGACAACGACCCGCAGGATCCACTTCTCGTGCGCATCGTCATCCCTGAAGACTTGCTCAACTTCGATTCTGGGAAAAGCACCTTGACGCCACAGGCCGATCGATTTCTCACCGACATGATGCCTCGCTATGCTGTCCTCGTCTGCGGACCGCTTGAGTCTCATATCGACTCCGTCGTGATTGAAGGACACACCGACGATCGCGGCAACGACGCCATGAACCTGCGATTGAGCCAGGAACGCTCTTTCCGTGTGATGACGAAAGGTCTTGAGGTTATTGATCGTGCGGAACCGACCGTTTCACCCTGCTTTCAACGACTGACGTCGGCGAGCGGCCGGGGCCGCCAAGACCTCATCGCTCATCCTGCGACCGGAGTCGATCGAGACAAGAGCCGTCGTGTTGTGTTCAAACTGCGCCTCCGAGCCGGCGCGCCGCACGGCGCCTCCTCACCTGCCGCCTAGCCTGCCGAGATGCCGCTTTGACTGAGCCGTCGCATCGTGGTACGTTGGATAGGCGTCTCTGCAGAAACGCGACGTATCTCTCTCCCTCACGCAGTACCATATCGAAACGTCTGTTCGCGTGATTGCGGTGACTGCTCAACCCAGGACCGGCTGCGCTTCCGCGCCCCGTCCAACGGCAGCATAGGCTTTCTCTCGACACAGCCAAGGAGGACACTATCGCACGCGCAGGAAAAACAACGATGGCGAAGCGAGACCGGGAAAAGTCTCTTCAAACGAAGCGGAAAGAGAAGGAAGAAAAACGCGCGCAACGGAAGGGTGAAAAGGACGACCGCGCGCCACGGCCAGCAGGAGAAGACCCGGATTTGGAAGGGTTGCAGTGGGGGCCGCAACCTCCCCTGTATTAGTTCGGACACTTGCGCGGGCCGTTTGCACGGCCCGCGCTGTTCCGTTCCTTAGGCAGGACGGACAAAACGGTCGTCGCCAAGCGCGCCCCGCAGCCGCTGAGTCACAAGCCGGCGAAATTCCACTTTCTGCTTCAGAATCAGAACCAAGCCCTCCGCATCCACAAGCACCAACAGATCGTCTTCGACAACCAGCGTGCGCGCTTGATCGCCGAGATTGACGCGATACTGCGTGCGCCCATCGGGATTCCGGCCTGGTCCCGTGACGATCTCGGTCAGCCCATCGACAACACCTTCTTGATTGTCCGTCCGCAACCGCACCTTGGTTCCATCAGGAATTCTGATCCACGGTGCACTGGGCTTGACCGGGGAGCTTTGCGTCTCAGACATGACATTCCCTTCCAATAGTAGATTGATCAATGAGCGATCCATTTATACACACCCTCTGCGCTAGTTCCCCGGCGCGCCTTGAATCGGCTGCGCCGGTCTATGGGTTCCATGGCTCACCGGCCGGCGCTCCCGAACCGCTGCGGGACGCCCTTGAGGCGACCGTGCTTGCCGTTGCGCAGCATGCCGCTGTCCGCGCGGATCCACCGATGGACGCGCGCTCCCCGCCGCCACCGGCACGGCATGGCCCAGCAACTGCTCAATCGCCCGCAACTGCAGGCTATCTTCCGAGGTCACGAAACTGGTCGCCCGCCCGGTCGTTTTCATGCGAGCCGTGCGGCCGATGCGATGCACGTAATCTTCCGGGCAGTTCGGCAAATCAAAGTTGATGACATGCCCGATATTTGCCACATCGATCCCGCGCGCCGCAATATCGGTCGCCACCAGGATGCGGAACGTGCCGCGCTTAAATCCTTCGAGGGCCGCGCGCCGCTGAGAAAGGCTGCGATCGCCATGCAGCACGGCAACCTTATGCCCCTGCTGCCCCAACACCCGGCCTAACTTATCTGCGCGATGCTTGGTTCGGGTAAAGACCAACACGGTCTCCTGCTCTTGCCCAAGCAACGACACCAATAACCCGGCTTTGCTGTCATGCGTCGTATGGTGCAAGGCCTGGGTCACACCATCGGCCGTGGTCGCCGACGGACTCACCATCACGCGCACCGCATTCTTCACACTGACCTGCACCAACCTGGTGAGGTCGGCCGGCAACGTGGCCGAGAACAGCAACGTCTGCCGTTCAACCGGCAAGGCATCGAGGATCTGGTTGATTTGCGGCGCAAAGCCCATATCCAACATACGATCGGCTTCATCCAGTACCAAAATCTTGATCGGCGCCAGGTTGATCGTGCCGTTCCACATATGGTCGAGCAAGCGGCCTGGGGTCGCCACCAAAATGTCCGGCTGTTGCCGAAGCCCGCGCACCTGCGCCTGCATATCGGCGCCACCCATGATGACGGTAGCCGAAATGCGCCGCCCGCGTCCAAGCTTTTCAATCGTGGCAAGAATCTGCAATGCCAACTCTCGAGTCGGCGCCAAAATCAACGCTTGCGGCTGGCCTTTCGGCAATGCCGCCAACCGCTCGATCATGGGAATGGCAAACGCCGCGGTTTTCCCCGTGCCCGTTTGCGCACAACCGATGACATCCCGCCCGGCAAGCGCCGGCGGAATCGCTTGGGCTTGGATCGGAGTCGGGGCCGTAAACCCGGCTTTGCCAAGATCCTGCAACATCGCCTCAGACAAGCCGAGGCCGTGAAAATTCTCGTGAACAAACGTATCCACTCCACTATCCTTTCAGTTTGATCGCATTATGACGGGATCAGAGAACCGAGGGGAGAGAGCACCGATAAGGATGCAGCTCCAAACTGGACCTGGTCGCGATGCGATCGCGAAGTCCGTTATGGTTTTGAGCAGTGACTCGACGGACTACTACGAGATCAATGTAGGCACACCATACAGCATGCCTCATCGGGCGTCAACTTCTTGCCTCTAACCAACACCGGCGCATCGGCGTCGCCACACAATATGATGCGGACAGTTCGCCATCACCGTCCATCTATGCTATCGTAAGCGATGGCTCATGCAGATTCTATCGGGAAACAACCGATGGCGACGGACATATCCTCACTGCGCTTAGCCCGCCGATACCATGTCGGCTGGACGGTTGTCCTTTTTCTTTCCATCGTCGTGGGCGCACTGCTCGCGATCCCAATCTACGCCTATTACTATGATTACTCCTGGCTCGACTGGACGTTATTCGGCGTCTTATACATGGTCAGCGGACTGGGAATTACTGTGGGCTATCACCGCCTGATGTCGCACCGCAGCTTCGAGTGTCCCAACTGGGTCAAAGGCGCGCTGCTGATCGCGGGAGCCTGGGCGCTGCAAAACAGCGCCATCAAGTGGACCGCCGACCACCTGCGCCACCACGCCCAATGCGACCAGGAAGGCGATCCCTATAATGCAAAACTCGGGTTCTGGCATAGCCACTGCGGCTGGCTCTTCGCGGAACGAAAGTACGACGATGTGCAGTACGCCTCCCGCGTGGCGCAAGATCCGGTGGCCATCTGGCAGCATAAATACTATGCCCACATCGTCCTAGCCGGCTTGGCGCTGCCCTTTGTAATCGGCTTCATCGCGGATGGATGGATCGGCGGCATTGGATGCTTTCTGCTCGCTGGGGTAGGAAGAACCTTTGCGGTCCTGAACTCCACCTTCTGCATCAATTCCATTTGTCACATCTGGGGCAGTCAGCCCCATGGGACCAAGGATTCCAGCCGCGACAGCTGGTTTGTTTCATTGATTACGTTCGGCGAGGGCTACCACAACTACCATCACATGTACCCCAGCGATTATCGTAACGGGCCCAGATGGTATGATTTCGACCCCTCAAAATGGCTCATTTACGGGCTGTACCGGCTCGGACTCGCCAGCGGACTTAGAACGGCATCGGCTGCGGCGGGAAACAACCTTTCACGCTAGGCTAGGCCAAGTCTGCACCTCACCGTCATTTCGCAGCCTTTCCACAGACCACACGGTTTGACTCAAACCACAAGCAACTCTCGCGCGGTTCAAATCGACTGAGCACCCCACACCCGGCATCCTCGGGCCATTAGCTATTTCAGCGGAGGCGTGGTACTGTGCGCAGGTTCCTCGCGGAGGGCCTCGCGTGGAACATGATGATCGAACGGTCCATCACCGATGTTGTTCTCACCGAGACTCTGATCGGAAGCCTGACCCAAGCCGCCTCATCAATTGCGTCTTCGGCCCTCTCCTTCCCCTCGGGAAGTTGTTCTCGCGTCCCAGACAATGTCACTTTCCGGAAGGAGAAACCCCATGGGTTCAAAATTGTATGTCGGCGGGTTGCCCTATGCAGCAACTGAATCGCAACTCACCACCTTGTTCGCCGCGCACGGCACAGTCGAATCTGCGCGCGTGATCACGGACAAGTTTACGGGACAATCGCGCGGCTTCGGCTTCGTTGAAATGTCCACCCCAGAAGAAGCCAAGACAGCCATTACGGCATTGAACGGCTCCCAGATGGATGGACGCCCGTTGACCGTGAATGAAGCCAAGCCACAAGAACCGCGCACAGGCGGCGGCGGTGGCGGCGGTCGTTTCGGCGGCGGAGAGAAGCGCGGCCGGTTCTAGTTCAGTCGATGCAAGGAGGCGCGCGTCAATGCGCGCCTCCTTGCACTATCTAATATTCCTCTTACATAGCAGACTCATATCCCAGCGATCGGCTTCCAGCCGGCCAGCACACACCGTTGTGCGATCAATGGAAGCACCCCATCGAGATCTTCAGAGACCCGCGTCATGACACGCCCAGCCAATACCTGATCGTCAAAACATTCAAACACATCATCGAGAAATCCGCCGCGCAGCAGCGGATGGCGCAATAATTCCTGCCCCCATCCTGTCGCGATTTCCAAAGGATATTCGGCCACGTCTATGCGATGAAGCCCAGCGCGACTCAGCCATCCCCGCCCCTCCTCCGCAGACGGCCGCTCGGCGATATAGGCTTCGAGACGCCGCCGTTCCGTGAGCAGTCCCAGCGTCGCCATCTCCTGATCGACCCGGCGCCATAGGGAATCGAACGTACCCAGGGATGGAAAGGTCAGCACCATCTGGCCGCCTGGATTCAAATGCTTCACCAATCCCTGAATAGCGTCGAAGCGGTTCGGACGAAAGAACATCACCGACAGATTGCCAGTGATGCGATCGTAGGCGGGAAAATCATCCGACAAGGCGCGCATGTCGGCACATGCAAATTGCAGCCAGGGAAGATGAGCACCCTGAATAGATCGCGCTCGCGCCACCTGGCCGGCGCTCACATCGATGCTCACCACCTGTCCGCTCGCGCCAACTCGCTCAGCCACGTAGAACGCAGGAATGCCCTGCCCACCCGCCACATCGAGCACCGTGGCGCCGGGAAACAGATCGAGATGGCGAAGCAATGACTCAGCAAACGGCGTAGACCAATAGTCGTGCTGAGGAAGGCCCCAACGAGATGTCACAGAACGGCCACCGTTCCCAGTCTGCCCAATGTCGGCCTGACCGCTAGGCCTGAGGTTTCTCGGCCACCAACTTCTTGTGAAGATACTTCCGGCTCAATGTTGTGATGAGGAACGCCAGCCCAATGGCAATAGGGACAAAAATCGCAGACGCGATATTCGCATTATGCAGCCAGCCCATTTCATGGAGCCCCTTGAACACATATCCAGCCAGCCCGCTGAGATAATACGCGATCACGATCACAGACAGCCCTTCGACCGTATGCTGCAGGATCACCTGATTCTTCGTTGTCTTATCGACGCTCATGAGCAACGCCAGATTCTGGGATTCCAGCATCAGATCGACACGGGTCCGAATGATGGAGATCAGCCCCTCATAGCCATTACTCAGCGTCTCGATCCGCTTCAACAACTGCTGATAGCCCTCCGCCACGCCGGTCACACCGCTCAAGACATAGTCGGAAAGCGGTCGGTAAGGGGCATAGGGCCGCTCAACCATGGACGCCAGCGTGGTATGCACAATTTTATCGTACGGCACCGCCGCCGATAATTCGAAGTGCAGCTTCCCGGCCAGCCGGTTCGTTTTCAACAAATCTTGCGTCAAACTATTCAACCACCGTTGCAGCGTCGGCGCATCGGCATGGCTGATATGGCCGGCAATGATCTCGCGCTGCTTCAAATGGACATGCTCGAACGTGTAGACCGAATCGATGGCGGTCGAGAAGAGCGGCTTTTGCATGAGCAGCAAGTGATAATACGTCTCGATCCGGACCAGCGCGTCCACGATGTCCTTAAGATGCGAGACCGAGATGCGCGGCGAACCGACACTGACGAAATACCGCTCGCGTTCATGCTCATCGTGAGTGAAACTGGTCACCACCGTCGTCTCATCGTCGAACATCCGGCTCCCGTAGACCACTGGGCCTGGCAGCATTTGACGAAGATCGTCGCGCGTCGGAATCGCCTCGGCGCGCACCACAATATCCAACCGGCAGACCTCGGTTCCCAGCGGAGTGATCGGAAATAGATAACCTGGAAACGTCAACGGCCCAAACCCGAGTTGCGCGCCCAGCGCGCCCGGCAGATGCCACAATTGATAGCTGTAATATTCCGTATGCGCCTGCCAGACGACGATCAAGCGATCGCCGTTTGCCGCCACCTTTACCCCATACCCAAAGGTCTCGCGCAGCACCGTATGGTTCGGCGCCATGTGAAAGGATTCCACCAAGCGGCGAAACTCTTCCCGGCTGGCCGGGCGCTGCGTCGGCGGATCGGCCATCCGAAACGCCTTATAATGCACATGGGCCGGTACCCGCAGCCATTCCGTCAGCGGAATCTGCGGACGCTCATGTAATTTGCGAATGAGATCTTCGTGCGGTGACGGCTCAACTTCCGACGGTTCCATGCGCCCTCCTTGAAGACCGGCATTCTAGCTCAACGCCCATCGTCTTCGCCAACCAGGCAAGACGAAGACGGCACGATCCACCGAACACATAGACAAGCCCGCTCACGAAGAAAAAATCTCTCGATAGTATGAGTCCAGCAGTCCCTTCCGGCGCCTCTCGACCAGAATGAGCTGCCGCTGATCGAAGGTGTTCGCGCAGTAGAGATAGACCGCGCCTTCGACCGACCCGAGTTCGACGTGCAGCTGCCGGCCGTCGGACTCCCGGCGCGTCTCTTCCTGCTCAATCAGGCGATTCGCAAGCGACTCCCACACCCGTTGCGCCGACGGCCAATGATTTTCGTACAGCGGCCTCTCTGGATCTTGCGGATCAGATGGCGTTGCTTGAAGCATCGCCCGGTCAAATGGCAACCCTTCATCCGACTCCGGCGCTTCATCCCACGCAAGCGGAAGCAAACGCCCCTTCTCCATCACATAGAAGGGCCCGTCATCGGCCACTTCCTCAACAAGGCGATACCGGATCGGCTCCGGCCTCTCAACCAATTGCCACCCCCGCCGCGCCAGCGCCCGCTGAAACGGCACCCGCCGGGCAAGCTGGCGAGTCTTCTCGAAAAGCATCATGCGTCCACCCGGATTGAGGACCGCGTCCAGCCGGTCCAACCGCACATCGATACCGGTCCGCCGCTCAAAGGTGGTCTGCTCTTCCAGATCCTGCGCGCGCGCGAACGTCGTCCAGTCTCGACTCGGGATCCCTGAATCCTGCTCGACTTGGACAAGCGCATGGGTCGCGATCACCGCGTCATACGTCCCGGCAAGAGAATCGGCTTCAACGTCACAACATTCGAAACGAACATTACTCAATCCCAACGCCCCGGCTTGCGATTGCGCCACGGCAATCGATCCTGGAGATCGATCGACTCCCACAAACTGCGTCTCCGGATATTGCCGCGCATAGAACGTCGTGAGAATCCCCACCCCGCATCCAAAATCCAGCACCGTCTCAGCCGGAGCGATTCGAGGCGCCACTCGGCTCCCGATTTCCATGAAGTATTCATAGCGCTGGCTGTACAGGACAGGAAGAATCTGAGGTTGAGCCGTCAAATCGTAGAAAGCGATTTCATCCTGGCGAGCGCCGCTTCGTTTCCGCTCCGCTTGCGCGGCCAGCTGATGCAGATCCGCCGCCGACAGCGCCGCCCGCTGCCAAGCGAAATAGTCCGCATCGGACGAAAACGACCGCAGGCCCCAATGGGCTAAATGGGCATGAAGGGAATCGTGCAAAGAATCGGTCGGCATACTAGATCAGAGGAACGAAATAGGCAGGATGCTCAAAACGGCTGTCCAGCAAGACCGAAGCCAACGCGGAGGCGACGCGTACTCTCAGCAGTACGTGGAGCCCTGCGCGCCGCGAGAACGAAGCAGGCGGGCTGTTTCAACAGCCTCAGGCGCGCTTCAGCATAATCGCGTCTTCATACGTCTCCGGCACCGGATGCGGATGACGCAATTGTCCGCCACCGAACGCCACATATTTTTCGGTCGTCAGCTGTTCGAGGCCAATCGGCCCCCTCGCCTGCACCCGAGACAGACTGAGTCCAATGTCCGGCCCCAGCCCATACCCGTCGCCAGAGTTGAGCCGCGTGGACGCATTGACCATCACGGCAGTCGCATCCACCTCGCGCGAAAAGCGCAGCGCGGCGTTGTAATCGGACGTGGCAATCACCGCCGTCAAGCAAGGCCCATGGCCGGCAATGTGCGCCAACGCTTCGTCGAGATCCGCCACCATCTTGATCGCCAGGATCGGCGCTTGGAATTGCCGATGCCAGTCTTCCTCCGTTGCCGGGGTGACCGCTTCATGCCCGGTCATCGCCATTTGCCCCATCAGTGCCACGGTTTTCGGGCAGCCAATCACCTGAATCTTATATTCCTCCAGCAAGCGGCGGATGAGCGCGGCCAGAAACGGGCGCGCCATCGACTGCTGCACCAGCAGCGTGTCGATGGAATTGGCGGACGCCGCATGCTGAATTTTTGAATTGATGACCACATTCTGCGCAATCGGAATATCCACATCGGCATCGACGTAGGCGTGGCTGATTCCGTAGTCGTAACAGAGGATCGGCATCTTGGCTTGCTCGTGCATCGTTTTGCGAAGGCCGAGGCCGCCGCGCGGCACAATCGCATCCACACTCTTCCCGGCGCGCATGATTTCCAGCGCCACTTCCTTCTCGGGCCGGTCGACCAACAGCCAGGCGCCCACGGGAATCCCCGCACGCTCCGCCTCTTCGCGCATGCGCGACTCAATGGCCTGATGTGTCCGGCTCCACTCGAACGCCGGACGAAAGACGCAAACATTCCCCGACTTGAGGCAGAGCGCCAAAGACTCCACGGTGATTAACGGTTTCAACTCTGAAATCACGCCGACCACTCCGAGAGGCACACGAACCCGGCTGACTTGCAACCCATCCGGACGCTCCCATCGCCTCGTCACCGCACCGACTGGATCGGGCAAGTCCGCGATGAGCCGAAGGCGCTCGGCCAGCTCCTTCACATCCTCGGGCAGCATCCGCACGCGCGCGACCGCTTCCTTCACTCGCTCTCCCCGCAACCCTTCCCCAAGCAACGTCTTCCCCACCGCATCGACATCCAACTGGTTCGCGGCAAAAATCTGTTCCTCATCCGCCTGCAACCGATCCGCCATCGCGCGCAAGGCGCGATCCTTCACAGGTCCCGCAAGCAACGCCAATGGACGCTGCACATCGCGGCATGATTTCAACAACTTATCGATGTACATCTTAACGGGAACTTCCGGCATGTGACCCCCCGTGAGCAATGAATCGTCGCGCAGGCGTGCGACTATAACATGCGATTTTTTAGGGAGTAAAGACGACCGTCTACCGCACGATCGGTGTGGAAAGTCAGCTAAGCCCTTAATAGCGGTGAATAGTTGTCTCGTCTCATCAGGAGTGAAGCGGTCCATATCATCTATAACGACAAGAACTCTCCTTTTCGCATTTAGAAGGAAATCGCTAATTTTGGATTTCAACGCCGGAACATCTTTCGGCGTCCGCTTACTTGAATGGACCATACAATCCGAGCGCTAGGCCTTCGACGTTCGAATAGGACTGGATGCTCTTGGCTAAAGCCTCGGCCAATGGGGCGTGGCCAAAAAGGTCGCGCTTCGGATCACTTGCCGGACGATCTGGTGAGAAAGGGGCCATCATCCATGACTCCAGGCTGGAAGATGGAGGTGACTGCTTACGCGGGTCAGGTGGAAGGATGCAGCGCGATCTGATTAAAAACTAGTGGCTGGAAAAGTCAGTAGTTTATAGACCAGTCGACGAACACTGAGCTGGTGCCGGTTTCAAAGACACCGGGTTAGGTGTGTGAATGAAACCAGGGGGAGCCCTGATAGCGGTCGGTTGTGGACTTCGGGTTTGGGTCGAGGACTGCCTTCGGCCACTTTGCGACAGTCTCTACGGCAAACTCCGCGCCGGAAAGCTGCCGTTCATGAGATTGTGTTTGTTCGTGCTCGTCTCTATCTCATTCCAGTCAACTTTAGCCAAAGTTTAGATTTCATGGATATGTGCAGCCCAAGCAGCCACCTGTTTGTAGGGAAACCGGCCATCTAATTCGCACCGAAAGTAGCCACTATACCAAAAGCAATACAATGCGTCTGAGCATGGCTTCGCCATTTTGAAACGGCAGCCGGTCCTCCAAGAGCTTGCTGAATGAAGCACCCACGACCACGAAATGCCGAATAGTTCCAGTCCTATTAGAGGAGTCATTCCCCGGGAGGAGACCTCTGTGACCTGCCACCGAGACAGCTTGTCGAATCCCTCCGCAACGAGCCGCTGCCTTTCAGCTCGTCCTTCGTCCACCACTTCCACGCTCAGCCTCCCTCAACAATCTGATTTTCTGACCTATGGTGTTTCCCTGCAGACAAACCGTGGATCTCGACGTACGCAACGGCCATCATGGCGCTATTGATTACCCACATAGCCGTCTCGCAGAAAAGCCAGAATACCTCATCAATAACGACTGATTCCGGCATCGAGAATGTATCCTGGATGAGTCCTTCTGACACATTCCCTAACAATGCAAAAAAGATCAGTAAAACTGCCTCTGCGGTTAACGTCAGTTTCAACACTGTAAAGAAGTTAACCTTAATAGAGGAAAGCCCCTGCGTTATTGCCATCCACATTGTGAGCTGGCGATCGACAATCATGAGAGGAATAAAAGCAAGGAAATAAAAGAGGAGAGGCAGCATGGGCAGTGGAATAAAGCGACCAGACTTAGAACCTGACTGCGTCAAGAGCGCTGATCCCATCAGGACTCCGAACATGATAACGGTGAGAGAAATTGACCAATAAATTATCTGTGGGCGCACCTTCTTGCCCGGGAACAAGTGAACAAACTCAGTCGGCTCATTCTTGAAACCCCGCCACACAACCTGACCTACACCAACCATAATAAGTGTTTGTGCAGTCCAGCCAATGAGAGCATTGAAGAATCCCCAGGGAGAAATGGGAAGGGTCGGGTATTTCAATCCTTGCATACGATCGATAAAGATTGGAATTGTGCTTACGGCTGAAACAAGCAAGACGAAGATAAAAGACGAGAATAGATTGGGCCGCAGTGCTTTGAGACCTGCGGCGAGACAAGAAAATACTCTAACTTTTACCATAAAGGCGATAGGGTTACCGATGGCACGACAAATCAAATTATCACGAACGTGCGACTTCGCCTACCTAATATATATACGAGCAATCTGCCTATGGTCCTTGGTCATAAGAAATGAAAAGTAGGCTGCTGCCGGTTTCAAAGACACCGAGTTAGGTGTATGAATGAAACCGGGAGCAGCCCAGATAGCGGTCGGTCGTGGACTTCTGGTTTGGGTCGGAAGTAGCCGTTTAGGACAGCGAGAAAATATCAATCTAGCGCCGATCATTTCCCGAGTCGGGAAGTCTATCAATATTCACCATCTCATTTAGCCTTGAGCAGTTCGTAAGCTCCATCCATCACGCCTTTAAGTAACAACTTTATTCTGGCCGCTATATGGCCAAGTAAGAACTATATTATTTGCTTCTGACACTTAACTGCCTGCCATTTTGACTAATTTCATGGCATGGTGCATGTCAGAAAACCCAGAAAAATCGCTCTTTTCAAAGTAAGAACTTTATTCTTTGAGTACGATCGCTGCGCTGCAACGCAGCCTCCTCTCGCCCCAACCTCCACCCGATCCAGCCCCACAACATCATCACCGGCACCAGCGCCGCAGCCATGATCCCGGTCGTCGCCCCCAGCGCTTTCGCACCGGACACCAACCAGCCGGTCGAAGCATCGCCACCGCGCGAGACGGCCGTATCGATGAAATTCTTCGCCTTGTACTTATCCTCTCGGGGCAACACCGTAAAGAGCACCTCACGAGCCGGCTTGGCAATGGCATATTCTCCAACCCGCCGCGCCACTGTGAGGGAAAGGAACACGGCCAATACCGGATTCATGACGATTGCGGCAAAGCCGACGGCCGTAACGACCGGAAGTACCATCAAAGCGGCACCTAATCCGAACCGCAACACCAATCGATTCGTCACCCATACCTGCATGATAAACGTCAGGACATTCACGGTCAGATCCAGCCCGGCAAAGAGGCGCGTGCGTGTTTCAGGCGAGGGGATTTCACGCCCGACCAAAGCCGTCTGCTCCATATACAGCACCGTCGCCGACATTGTGAGCAGAAAGAGATAGGCGCAAATACCCAAGAGATAGGGGGAGGCCGCCACCGCGCGAATGCCCGCCCACATACTGCCGCCCAACGGCACGCGACTCACTGTGCGTCCATGGGACGAATGAGCCGCCGCCCATTGGTCCAAGCGAGCGATACAGAGCCCGCATAGCGCAAGCCACGCCGCCGAGACCAGCATCAATACCGGAATGGAAAACGCGTAGGTCACTCCCGTTGTCATCACCGGCCCCACCATCGCGCCGGCGCTCCCGCCCGCGGCAATCACGCCGAACAGCCGCGCGCCCTGCGCCGGAGAAAACACGTCGGCCATGAAACTCCAGAACACGGACACCACAAACAGATTGAACACCGAGAGCCAGATAAAGAATGCCCGGGCAATCCATTCCGGATGCCACTGAGCCGTCATCGCCATAAAAAATAGCAGCAGATGACTGATGAAAAAGGCATACACCGACAGCATCAACCGCGCGCGCGGGAGCCGCGCCGACAAGAACCCAAAGAGCGGCGTGGCAATGAGGAGCGTCAGAAACGTCCCGGTCATCATCCAAGGCAAATGTTGCACGCCGCCTTCAATAGCCATTTCATCGCGCACCGGACGCAGCATGTAGTAGCCGCACAGCAAGCAAAAGAAATAGACGAACGACCAGCACAGCGGCACTCGCTCCTCCGGCTCGACCTTGACCCATTTCAAGAACAACAGATGCGACACCGCGTCCTCCGATTTGTGCCGCAGACAGTGCCCCACCCCTCCTCTCTCCCGCAAGAGAAAAATTTGTTAGAATGCGCCGACAACAACCACAACGCATCGACTCAATAGCAGGATGCGAGAATGGCGCAGGCGGATTATTTCCGCATCCTGCCTCAGGAGGTTTCATGATCGATCTCCGCAGCGATACCGTGACGCAGCCCACCGATGCCATGCGCAAAGCGATGGCGCGCGCCGAAGTGGGAGACGACGTCTACGGAGAGGACCCGACCGTCAATCGACTGCAAGAGATGGCCGCCGCCTTGCTGGGCAAACGCGCCGCCTTGTTTGTGCCCTCCGGCACCATGGGGAACCAGTTGGCGATCCGCGCGCATACGCAACCGGGGCAAGAAGTGATCGTCGAAAGCAAGGCGCACATCGTGCGGTATGAACAGGGCGCCGCTGGCGCCCTCGCGGGCGTGCAACTGCACTGGGTCGCCGGTGAACGCGGGATTATGACAGCGGAACAAGTCGGCGCGGCGATCAGGCCCAAAGATCCGCACAGCATTCAGACCGGACTGATCTGCATCGAAAACACCCACAACAGTGGTGGAGGCACTATCTATTCGCTATCCACCATCGAGAAGATTCGCGCCATCGCTACAAAACATAAAATTCCCATGCATCTCGACGGCGCCCGGCTGTTCAACGCCGTCGCGGCGACCACCTTGCCAGCCACCACCTATGCGCAGCATTTTGAAACGGTCTCCTTCTGCCTCTCGAAAGGCCTCGGCGCGCCGGCCGGCTCCCTGCTGGTGTCCAGCGACATCCAGTTGATTGAACGCGCGCGGCGGTTTCGCCGCATGTACGGCGGGGGCATGCGCCAATCCGGCATCCTCGCGGCCGCTGGCATTCATGCGCTCGAACACCATGTAACCCGTCTCAAGCACGACCACGATCATGCGAAGAAACTGGCGCGAGCGCTGCAACAGATTCCGGCGGTGCGCATCGCGCCGCAACATGTCGAGACCAACATTGTGATCTTCGACATCCCCGACCCGCGCCGGACGCCGGCCGATCTCGTCGCGCAACTCAAAGACCACGGCTTGCTCATCCACGCGATCGGCGACCGCAGCTTTCGCGCCGTCACGCATTTGAATATCTCGGCCAAACAGATCGACGAGGCCGCCGACATCTTTGCCCAGGTCCTCAACTGACCGCGACGTCCGTTGACACCCCTTTCCACGACACATACAATGCGGGCCATGGATCAGCCGGAGACGCGATGACCCTCCAGGTAGTATCGTTCCAACAGATCAGCCGCATTCTCGAAGTCACCGATGCGCTCGGGCTCAACCGGGAATGGGTCGAGATCCCGCTCTCTCCGGAAATCCCGGGCATCGTGCGCCGGCTGCACAACGGAAAACTGGAAATCGTCGTCGACGCCGAACAGCCCTTCGAACAATGGCTCAACGCGTTGCCGCAACACATCCAACAAGTCCCTGGAGCATAATGGACAGTCCCCTCTCCACCCCGACCCCCACCAGAGAAGAACTGAACGCCGAGCTGCTCGACGTTCCAGAGCCTCCCGAGCAGCCGCCAATTCCTGAACCGCCGGGATTCGACGACAGCGTCGAAAAAGCGCTCACCCACATCCGCGGCCGCCGTGGGGGCGATCTCGTCGGCATTCTCCTCGTGGGGTCCGGAGCGCGACGCGCCCTCACATCTCATAGCGACATCGATCTCATTGCGCTCGTGAAAGGGGATCGGGAAGGACACGAAATTTTGCGGGCCGGCGAGCGGCTCGTGGATATTCGTTACTTCGGCCATAAGCTAGTGGAAGACGAACTCGCCTACTCCACTCGCCTGCCGTCGCTGCTGCGCAAGGCCCGGCTCCTCTTCGACCATGACGGAATCAGCGCCAAAGTGATTGAAAAAGCCAGCCAGCGCTTCCGGCAAGGCCCGCCGCCAGCCTCGATGAACGAACAGATTCGACTGAAAGCCGAGTGCTTCCACTTGCTGGGAAAAGCGCAAGACATGAGCGAAAAGCCGGCCCTGGCCCATTACCTGCTGACGCTCTTCTTCGAGGAATGCACCATGGCGTTCTTCCGGATTCGAGGCTTCTGGCTGACCGCGCCGGTCGATATTCACCGATTCATGTCGTCCCGCGAACCGGCCTTGGCGGAACTGGCGGCGAGGTTCCTCCTCACCGCGAATCTCGCGGACCGGCTCAACTTTGGGCGGCAATTGGCCGATCTACTTTTTAAGGATGTCCCGAATCCGGCGCGAATCGATTAATCGCTCCCTTGATGTGCCGGACACGAGACTCCTGTAGCTAGGCGAGTTCGATTGGTCTCACAACAGGGGAACCGTTCCACGTTCCCGTTATTCACCGCTCACGTCCGTTCTCGGCGCGGAAGCCAAGGAGTCGCTATGGAATTGGGATTTATCGGGCTCGGGAAAATGGGTATGAACATGGTCACCCGGTTGCGGCGAGATAACCACCGCGTGGTCGCCTTCGATCGCTCGGCAGACCTGGTCAAGCAGGCTGAGGGGCAAGGCTGCGTCGCGTCGTCGTCCCTGGCCGATATGATCGGCAAGCTCGCCGCGCCGCGCACCGTCTGGGTCATGGTCCCGTCAGGCGCACCGACCGAGGAAACCGTGCAAGCCGTCGCCGCCCTGCTTCAACCGGGCGACACGATTGTCGACGGCGGCAACACCCGGTTCCACGACGATGTCCGCCGGGCCGCCGACCTCAAGAAGAAGCAACTCCATTACATCGACGCCGGCACCAGCGGCGGCATTTGGGGGCTCAAAGTCGGCTACTGCCTCATGATCGGTGGAGAAGAGGCCCCGGTCAAACGGCTCGCCCCGGTCTTCACGACACTGGCGCCAGAAAACGGATGGGCGCATGTAGGCGGACACGGCGCCGGGCACTACGTGAAGATGGTGCATAACGGCATCGAGTACAGCATGATGCAAGGCTATGCCGAAGGCTTCGAGTTGATGTCCAAGAGCGAATACAACCTGAACCTGGGCCGCGTGGCCGACCTCTGGATGCACGGCAGCGTCGTGCGCTCATGGCTGCTGGAACTGGCGGTCGATGCGCTGAAGGACGACCCCAAACTCGACAAGCTGAAGGGCTTCGTGCAGGATTCCGGCGAAGGACGCTGGATGATCGCGGATGCCATTGAAAAAGACGTGCCGGTGCCCACGCTCACCACAGCGCTCTTCACGCGATTCCGATCCCGGCAGGACCAGTCCTTCGCGGAAAAAATGCTCGCCGCCTTGCGCAATGCGTTCGGCGGGCACGCCGTGCGCCGATAACGACCGCCTTACACTGGAAACGAGCACACGATGCCCACATCGAATTCACGCATAGAGATCAGTCCGGCGCAGGAAACCATGGCTCCCGTCGAGCCGACCACCTTGGTCATCTTCGGCGGATCGGGCGACCTCGCCAAGCGCCGGTTGATTCCAGCGCTCTACAACCTGCTGCTGGACGGATTGCTGCCGTCGAACTATGTCGTGCTGGGCCTCGGGCGAAAAACGATGAGCGACGAAGAGTTTCGCGCAACCGTGCGAGACGGCGTGCTGAAACATTCCCGCCAGGCCTTGGTCGAAGAAACCTGGACGGCGTTTGCCAGCCACCTCTTTTACATGGCCGGAGAGAACGACGATCCCAACACCTATGTGCGATTGAAAGCCCGCGCCGAAGAACTCGAACGGACGTTTCAATTGCCTGGCAACCGCATTTTCTATCTCAGCATCCCGCCGAGTTCATTTACCCCGGTATGCGAAGGGCTCTCCAGTTCCGGCGTGGCTGGCAAAGCCGGTGGACAGGCCCCCTACGCCCGCATCATTGTCGAAAAGCCGGTCGGGCGCGATTTGAAATCGGCGCAAGCCATCAACGAGGTGACCGGGCGTGTGTTCGATGAATCGCAGATCTTCCGAATCGACCATTACCTGGGCAAGGAAACGGTCCAGAACCTGATGGTCCTGCGGTTCGCCAACAGCATTTTCGAACCGATCTGGAATCATCAGAATATCGACCATGTCCAGATCACCGTGAGCGAAGCCGAAGGCGTCGGAACCAGGGCCAGCTATTACGAAGAAGCCGGCGCATTGCGCGACATGGTCCAAAACCACATCCTCCAGCTGCTCTGCCTGGTCGCAATGGAACCGCCCTACTCGCTCGACCCGGATGTCGTCCGCAACGCCAAAATGGAAGTGCTCCGCTGTTTGCGCCCGATCACCGGCAAAGATGTCGAGCAATTTACCGTGCGCGCGCAGTACACCGAAGGCATCGCCAACGGCGAACCGGTGCCGGGCTATCGCCGTGAAAAAGGCGTGAATCCCAACTCGACCACGGAAACCTATGTGGCCATAAAATGTTTCGTAGAAAACTGGCGCTGGTCCGGCGTGCCGTTTTATCTGCGCACCGGAAAGACCTTGCCGCTCCGTGCGAGCGAAGTGGCGGTGCAGTTCAAAGACATTCCTCAAATCCTCTTCAACGCGAACGGCCGGTCGCCGCAAGCTCCGAATGTGCTGACCCTCCGCATCCAACCGGAAGAAGGCCTGTCGCTGCGCATCGTCTCCCGCGTGCCAGGCACCAGAGCGCAGACCCATCCGGTCGAAATGAATTTCAAATACGGGGAAGTCTTCGGCAGACCGTCGCCGGAAGCCTACGAACGGTTGCTCCTGGACGTGATGGCCGGCG
>CP092079.1:2503625-2506942 GCA_022226955.1 Nitrospira sp. | reverse complement strand
TCGACTCATCGCATCCTGGGGCTGAAGCTGGTCCCAAGGGTTAGGCTGTTCGCCTATTAAAGCGGTACGAGAGTTGGGTTCAGAACGTCGTGAGACAGTTCGGTCCCTATCTGTTGTGGGCGGAGGAGAGTTGAGAGGGGCTTTCACTAGTACGAGAGGACTGTGAAGGACGAACCTCTAGTGTGCCGGTTGTCGCGCCAGCGGCAGCGCCGGGTAGCTATGTTCGGAAGCGATAATCGCTGAAAGCATCTAAGCGAGAAGCGTGCCTCAAGATAAGCTCTCCCGTAGCGTATGCTACCTAAAGACCACTTGTAGACCACGAGTTTGATAGGCTGGGTGTGGAAGACCTGTAAGGGTTGTAGCTAACCAGTACTAATCGGTCGTGCGGTTTAACATCCTTTGCTCCTGATAGACATGGTCTTACCGCGGCGCGCAGAACGCGCTACGGAGTGTCGATGAAATGTTCTGAGCGATACGCTATGCGTGGGCTTCGAGCAGATCTGAAAACGGCACGCACCAATCAAGACGTATTCAATGTTCCCGGTGTCCTTGCCGGAGGGGCCACACCCGTTCCCATACCGAACACGGAAGTTAAGCCCTCCAAGGTCGATGATACTGCTGCCGCGAGGCAGTGGGAAAGTAGAACGATGCCGGGTTACAAAAAGAAGCCTGCTGGCGAAAGCCAGCAGGCTTTCTTATTTCCATGACACGTCTTCATGCTCATCTTACGTAATCGACAATAGCATTATTGAAATGCAGCGTTCAGCGACCGGTCAAGGTCAGCCCGGAGATCGTCAACATGCTCCAATCCGATCGATAGTCGTAAGAGTCCTTCTGGCGCCATCGTCGAGAGGCCTTCAATCGATGCGCGATGCTCGATCAGGCTGTGATTGCCACCCAAGCTTGTTGCACGAGTGAAAACTTGCAGCGTTGTTGCAACAGCCATTGCGTTTTTGCGGCCACCACGCAGCACAATCGACAGCATTCCACCAAAGGCGTTCATCTGCTTTGCCGCAATCCTGTGGCCTGAGTGAGAAGGCAGGCCGGGATAATGAACGGCCGAGATTTTGGGGTGGCCCTCAAGGTGGCGGGCAAGCTGCATCGCATTTGAGCAGTGAACCGCCATGCGTGCGGATAACGTGGCAACGCCACGGAGAGCCATCCAGCAATCGAACGGAGATAGCAGAATGCCCCGGTGGCGCTGCATGGCTCGCATTTCTTCGAGATGTGCCCCGTCTTCTCTTACGACGACGGCTCCTGCCATTACGTCACTATGACCACCAATGTACTTTGTCAACGAGTGGACAACCACATCGGCTCCCAGCTCCAACGGTCGTTGAAGTAGTGGTGTGGCCCATGTGTTGTCGACACAAGTTACCGCTCCATGCGCTTTAGCAATGTTCACAATTTCAGCAATATCGGCGACGCTCACCAACGGGTTGGATGGCGTTTCTATCCAAATGGCTCCAATCGCGCGGCCTGCACAGGCACGTTCAATTGCAGGCAGACCCGTCATATCGACAAACGTGACATCCAGTTTTCTTCCAAACTCAGTGTCGGTCAGCAGCGACCGGATACCAAAATACATATCTTGAGGAAGAATCAGCCGGCCTGGATGTGTGAGATGTAACGCTTCGATGACCGCACTGATAGCCGCCATTCCAGATGGGAACGCCACAGCGGCCGTTCCACCTTCAAGTGCCGCCAAGCAGGTCTCAAGAGAATGACGATTGGGGTTGTCCTGACGGCTATAGTCGAAACCGCGAGAAAAGTTTCCATCCTCATCGCGCTCGAACGTGGTCGATAGGTGGATCGGAGGCGCAAGTGCGCCGGTTGATGGATCCACAGTTCGACCTGAGTGAACAGCGATCGTTTCAAGGTGCATGGATAGTCCTCCGTAAGCCGCCAAACGTGAGCCCTTCATCAGCGATAATGTTTCAATAATGAGTAGAATCGCAATAGAGACGTTGTTTTAAAGGAGGGTTTATTCGCGACCGTGTTGCCAGCAATGGCCCACCGGTACGGATCTTAAGAGGGTGGATTTTCGCACAAGTCTGGAAATAGTTATAGCGCATAGGGTGGAGGGTCGGAAACTGTCGGCAGGTTGCGTGGTGATTGCTGGAGATCCGTATAGGTCTGCAACAGCCTTCTGCCGACAATGCATCACGGCTCGGCGATGCGCAGCACATGCTTGCCGCGCAGAGGTTTCTCATCGTAGGCCTGTCGAACACTCTCCATGGGGAAGGCGGCGCCGACGATCGGCTTGAGGATGCCGGTATCGATCAGACGCGCAATCTCGGTCAACTGAGCCCTATTGGGTTCAACGATGAAGAAGGCATCTCGTACTCGCGGTTCAGTCACCCCTTCGGCATCAGCTGCAATGGTCACGAGCTTGCCGGTCTTTCGCAGAGTTCCCCACGAGCGATCTCTCGTTTCTCCCCCGACCGTGTCCAGCACCACGTCTATGTCTCGGGCAATGGTTTCAAACGCTGTCGTCCGGTAATCAATGACTTCATCGGCCCCGAGGGCCAAGACAAAGTCGGCATTTGCCTTGGAGGCGGTCGCGATTACCTGCGCCTTCATATATCGGGCTAGCTGCACAGCGAAGCTGCCTACCCCGCCGGCTGCGCCATGGATGAGCACCCGTTGTCCAGGAGAAAGCTGTGCCCGATCGATGAAAGCCTGCCAGGCGGTGAGGGCCGAGATCGGGACGACAGCGGACTGCACATGATCCAGCGAGGCAGGCTTCGGTGCGATATTGGCAGGAATCGTCAGACAATAGTCCGCCTGGGCCCCGTCGATAAACCAATCGCTCAAGCCATACACAGAATCCCCAACCTGAACGCCCACGCAATCCTTGCCGATTGCGTCAACGACACCGGAGAATTCATGGCCAAGAATAATGGGAAACGGCCGACTGGCACCATCAGGCTTATGGAAGGTGGGATACCAGGCAAACTCTGTGGGCGTGATCGCCGTCGCATGGACCCGAACGCGCACCTGAGTGTCCGCCGGAATGGGCGTCGGCGCATCCTCGCACAGAAGCGCTTCTGGCCCACCAGCCTGATGCAACCGTATCGCTCTCATTGGACAACCTCAATCATATTAACCGTCACTTGGCGAGACCTATTAAATGGAATCGTATGCACGACACGTATTCTAAACAAGAGTGAGGCTGTAAGCTCCCCGTAAACCGCGACACTCAGTAAGGAGAACTTTCTGGCAGAATACGTCACCCTAGCCAGGAGGTTCCTATGCGCCAGTCGAAGTTCACCGAAACGCAAATTGTGTCGATCCTGAAAGAGGCCGATGCCGGT
>CP092079.1:2490518-2503525 GCA_022226955.1 Nitrospira sp. | reverse complement strand
ACGCACAGCTCCATTGGGAATGTGACGCCCATGGAGTTCATTCACAACTATCAAACCGGGGTCCATCTCGCACAGGAGCTCACTTCCTCAGCTTTGGTGTAATAAACGGGGGAAGGTCACGTCTCCCCAGAAAACGACGACGGTTCAACACGAGAGTAGACTACCGGCTTCGGCGGTCCTTCACGAAAGGAGCGGACGCATGAAGCGGTCAAAATGCCCTGAGGAGCAGATCGTCTATGCCATCCGACAGGCCGAAGCCGGCACGCCCGTTGGCGCCCCCTGCTGACAGCTCGGGGGTAGTGACGCCACCTTCTACACCTGGAAAAAGAAGTATGCGCATCTGGAGGTGAGCGAGCTCCGCCGACTGCGGCAGGTGGAAGAAGAAAATGTCCGCCTCAAACGGCTGGTGACGGACCTCTCCCTCGACAAGCACATGCTGTCGGAGGCCTTACGAAAAAAAGCCTGAGGCCCGCCCGCCGCCGGGAACTAGCCCAGTGGTTTCACGGGACGTTTCAGGTGAGTTGTGCGTGGGCCTGTCGATTGGCACAATTTAGTCGAGCGGCCTGGTATCGACGGAGCCGCGCGAAAGATCAGTCGGCCCTCCGGCTCCGCATTCGGGATCTGGCCCATGCCCGACCGCGGTTTGGGTATCTGCGCATCTGGGTGTGGCTCTGTCGCGAGGGGTGGCCGGTGAATCGCAAGCGCGTCCGTCGGCTCTACCGTCTCGATGGCCTACAGCTGCGGGTGCGGAGACGGAAGCATATCGCGTTGCACCGAGCCCCGGTCCCGGTGGGCCCGGCTGAACGCTAGAGCATGGATTTTGTTCATGATACCCTGAGCAATGGACGGCCGTTTCGGATCTTGCCGGTCGTCGATAACTGGAGTCGTCAGAGTCCGATCCTAGCGGCTGGGCTTCGAATGTCAGAAGCGATGGTCAGAGACGCGTTAGATCGTGTGCTGCATGGTGAACGAGGCCCTCGCTCCATCACGGGGGATCACGGGACCGAATTTCAATCGCGAGCACTCGAAGAGTGGACTATCGGCGAGGTGTGCACCTCGACTGCATTCGGCCTGGCAAACCGGTGGAAAACGCCTTCCTTGAATCGTTTCACGGACGATTGCGAGACGAGTGTTTGAACGGACACCAGTTCGCGCCGCTGGCCGAGGCGCACACCATCATCGAAGCCTGGCGCGCGGACTACAATCAGCGTCGGCCTCACAGCTCGCTTGGGCACCTGACCCCGAACGAGTTCGTCGTACAACGTCAGGTGACTCAGGCCGCCAAAGAAGTCGTCGGTTCCAGTTAAACACTGTCTCGTTATGGGACCAACGTCAGAAACCGGAAGTTCTCCGCTAACACTGTCTCGTTGACAGGGGCGCTTGAGGCGATCACGCAGTATGGTTGCCACGAGATCGTCAACACCGATCAGGGCTGCCAGTTCACGAGCGAGGCCTTCACCGGGCTGCTGGAGGGCCACAGCATTCAGATCAGCATGGACGGGAACGGGTGTTGGCGGGATAACGTCGTTGTGGAGCGCCTCTGGCGGAGTCTCACGTATGAAGAGGTCTATCTCCGCGCGTACGACACCCTCCGCGATGTCCAGGCTGGGATCACGCAATCCGTGACGTTCTACAATGCGGTCAGGCCGCATCGCGCGCTTGACGGACGCACACCCGATCGCGTGTACTGGGAGAACTCGTCTGCGCGGCCTACGACTGCGTAAGCGTATCCTACCAGGCACCACTTAAGAACTGGCACAGGCTGTCCAACCAACTGGAGCCCCCTCTGTCTTAACCGACCAGAATAATCAGAGACTCACGACCATTGGTCGCTGGCACTCATCAGTCCATGAATTTGACAGTCATTTCTAGAGTCACTTATGATGCACCCATCGCTTCATGAGGAGGATTTGATGAGCTATTCCATTGGTGTGAAGGAACTGAAAACAAGAATCGATAAGGGAGATAAACTCGTACTCCTTGATGTGAGAGAGCCATGGGAACATGCCTTGGCAAAACTGGAAGGATCCGTACTTATTCCATTGGGCACATTGCCTCAATCCCTGACAAAGCTGGACAAGAATACGGAGATTATCGCCTACTGTCATCATGGCATGAGAAGCGCTGATGCCACAAACTTTTTGATTCAGCAGGGATTTGCGAACGTCAAAAACCTGGTAGGGGGAATAGATGCTTGGTCAATTCAAGTAGATAAGACCGTTCCACGCTACTGAAAACACCCCACCAGGCTTTTCGAAAGCTCCTACTCTCTTTATGCAGTGGAGCCGCGTCTATGCGGGAAGTGGAATGTTTGACACTTCCCGCTAGCCTATCTTTTCTCTAAAAAATGCAACGGTCCGTTTCAGCCCATCAGGCAGATCAACCTTCATCTCCCAGCCGAGCGCTTGTCGAATTTTAGCAGGGTCGACAAGACTCCTTAGCTGCTCTCCCTTCTTAGCGGGTCCATGCACTTCCTTTGAAGCAGCGCCCGTCAAATTAGCCAGCAGCCTAAATAGCTCATTGATGGATGTCTCAACGCCTGTCCCAACGTTGTACACCCCCTGAGTCTCTTGCCCCATTGCGGCAAGGTTCGCCTCAGCAACATCATCCACAAACACAAAATCTCTCGTCTGACGGCCATTCCCATTAATGATGGGCTGCTCGTTATTCAACATCTTTTGGATAAAGATAGCCACGACTCCCGCCTCGCCCTCTGGATCCTGCCTTGGCCCATATACATTAGCGTATCGTAGGCTAACCGCTTGAATACCGCTCGTACGCTGAAAGTATGACAAGTAGTGCTCTCCGCACAATTTGCTGATCCCATAGGGTGAGAGCGGATTCGTTGGATGACTCTCCGGAGCGGGAAACATATCTTGCTCGCCGTAAATAGCTCCGCCTGAAGAGGAAAAGATCACCTTCCTCGCACCATGCTGAACCGCCTGATGCACCACATTCATCGTACCGAGGATATTCACTTGAGCATCGAAGACAGGGTCTGCAACAGAATTTCTCACACTCACCTGGGCAGCCAAGTGAATGACTACATTGGGCCGCTCATTTCGAAAGATCCGCTCTAGCCGTGAGCTCTGAATATCTAGCTTGTAAAGATTCGCCGCGCGATTGACATTCTTTCGCTTGCCTGTAGAAAGATTGTCTACAACGACAACATCGTGCCCTTCCTCTACCAGGCGATCCACCACATGCGACCCAATAAACCCTGCACCACCTGTCACTAAAACCTTCATGCAATCCTCCACCTCTTCACACACCACCTCTCAAATCTGACTCTTTCTTAGCATAAATATTTTCATTAGACTCGAAAATACTTAGAAACTCGAGGTTCCCCTTCTTCCCACGGATCGGAGAATCAAACGTCGCCTTCTGAATCAGCCCAAGCCCCTCCGCGCAGGCGAGAATACGTTGCAACACCGCCTGCCGCTGCGCCTCATCCCGGATAATTCCACCCCGACCGACCTGCCCCTTCCCCACTTCGAATTGCGGTTTCACCAGCGCGATGACAATGGCGCCAGGCTGCAAGAACTGCATAACGGGGGGCAATACCATTGTGAGTGAAATAAACGACACGTCGATAACCACGAGCGAGACCGGCTCAGGGATGAACGCTCGATCCACATAGCGAATGTTCGTCCGTTCATGCAAAACAACTCGAGCATCCTGGCGAAGGCGCCAGTCAAACTGTCCATACCCGACATCCACGGCATACACCCGCGCCGCGCCGCGCTGCAACAAACAATCGGTGAATCCACCCGTGGAACACCCCACATCAAGGCAGACAGCTCCCTGCGGGTCAATGGCGCCAGCCTCAAGTGCGTGAATAAGCTTTTCCCCGCCTCGGCTCACAAACCGAGTCTCATGCGAGACGACGTCGATCGCCGCATCAAGTGGAACCAGCTTCGCAGGCTTATCGGACAGAGCGCCATCAAGCCGAACTTCTCCGGCAAGGATCATCCGAACCGCCACATCTCGGCTCTGGGCAAGACCTCGCGCAACCAGCACTCGGTCGAGCCGATCTTTCACCGGGCGCACTTGATTTACCATGGTTGAATACGCAAACAGACTATGTGAGAGCCATTCTGACAGAGGCAGAACACCTACGACTCAAGAGACTCGCTATCAGCATCATCGTCGAGAGAAAATGCCCGTAACTGTTTTTTGCCATTTGCATCCTGGACCAGCACTTCCACTTTCCGTTCAGCCTCTTCCAGCACTTTCAAGCAGTTTTTCGAGAGGCGTATTCCTTCCTCAAAAATCTTGAGCGATTCATCCAGCGAAAGATCGCCTTGTTCCAATTGCCCCACAATCGCTTCCAACCGAGCCATCGCTTGTTCGAACTTCACTGCCGCCACAATCGACTCCCCATCATCCAGTATGAATAAAGTACCCGGCTCCTTAGCCGATGTTAGATCCTAGCATCCGGCACATCTGCTTTCACGACGCACAACAATCGCCCATCGATCAACGTCGCCTGAAGCTCCTCTCCAACGCGCGCATCATTTACTCCCCGAATCACATCCCCAGTACGCGCATGCTGAAGCACGCTATAGCCGCGTCCTAATGTCGTCAACGGGCTCAGCGCGTGAAGCCGCGCCGCGCCCGATTGGACCCGTTGTATCCGAGTCTCTACGAGCCCGCGAGTGCCCTGATGGAGCCGCGCCGCCAATTGCGGAACAACAGCCAGTCCATGGCGCACACGAGCATAAGGGCTCCCTGTCATCAATCTCTGGTTCACACGAACCATTCTATCCTGCCCAACCTGCAAGACCAGCCGAACAGCCGTCGACAACTCATAAACCGTCGCATCGACTCGCTGAATCTCTTCCTGCACTCGAATACGCACCGCGGCAATTTGATGGGTCGCCAATCGTACTCGCTGACGCTCTTCCTCCATCCGCCGGCCAATCTCGTGCTGAAGCCGAGCCGACAACTCCGCCAGCCGGCTCACAATCTGAGCCAAGACCGGCGCGACCGCTTCCGCCGCCGCCGAAGGTGTCGGCGCGCGAAGGTCCGCAGCGAAGTCTGCCAGCGTGACATCCGTTTCATGCCCGACAGCGGAGACAACAGGAATGCGCGACGTAGCGATCGCCCGCACCACAACCTCTTCATTGAAACTCCAGAGGTCTTCAAGCGAACCGCCTCCCCGCCCAACGATCATTACCTCCACCAAACCGGACTCGCTGAGCATTCGGATGGCTGCCGCAATCTGTTCAGCCGATCCCTCACCCTGCACCTGGACGGGAACAATGATGATATGCAGCGTAGGACAGCGGCGATGCAGCACCGTCAGCATATCCCGAATCACGGCGCCACTCAGCGACGTCACCAACCCAACCGTTCGAGGAAGTTCGGGAAGTTCTCGTTTGCGGCCTTCATCGAACAACCCCTCTTCAGCGAGCCTTGCTCTAAGTTGCTCGAAGGCCAGCTGCAACGCCCCGCGTCCCTTGGGTTCAACGTAGTCCAGAATGATCTGGTATTCGCCGCGCGGCTCATACACCGTCACTCGCCCACGGACAATGATCTGAAGTCCATCCTCAAGCGCGAATCGCAACCGCGTCGCGGTCGTCCGAAAGAGAACGGTGCGAATCTGGCTCGACTCGTCTTTGAGCGTGCAATAGAGGTGGCCGGATGCGGGAGCGCGAAGGTTCGACACTTCGCCTTCCAGCCATACCTCGGTGAAACTGGACTCAAGCGTGGACCGTACAAGACTAGTCAATTCCGAGACAGTATGAACCTGCCTGGCCGAAGAGGCTGGAGAGGAATGCGGCGTAGGTATTCTGAAGCTCGTAGCGCGATCTCCCTTAGTCGATGACCCGGATCCGTTCGATCGACATCGCCTTTCCAAGCTGCGCATCGACCTCGATCAGCACTGCGCAAAAAACCGTGGGTCCGGAAGCCACTTCAAATCGCTTCGGCATCCCCGTCAGGAACTTTTCAATCGCGAGTTCTTTTTTGACTCCGATGACACCATGCAACGGACCGGTCATGCCGATATCCGTCAAATAGGCCGTACCTTTCGGCAAAATCTGCTCGTCGGCTGTTTGAACATGCGTATGCGTCCCCACCACCGCGCTCACGTCCCCATCGAGATAATGCCCCATCGCCATCTTTTCCGACGTCGCCTCGGCATGCATATCCACGAGCACCGCCGCAGCCTCTCGCTTCAGCTTCGCCACTTCCCGTTTGGCCACTTGGAACGGACAATCGAGCGTCGGCATATAGGCACGGCCCATCAGCTGAAGCACCGCCAGCTTTTCGCCGCCTGGCGTCTCAACGACATAGCTACCGTGGCCCGGCACGCCAGCCGGATAATTGGCAGGACGCAACAAACGCGGCTCACGAGGGAAATAGTCGAGGATTTCTTTCTTGTCCCAGGCATGATTCCCGGTCGTGATGACGGACAAGCCCATCTCGAACAGCTCTTCCGCCAGTTCCGGCGTAATCCCGAATCCACCCGCCGCATTCTCTCCGTTCCCGATGACGACATCCACCTGCCGCTGAGAGACCACGCGCGGGATCATGCGCCCCACAGCTCGGCGACCCGGCTCTCCCATGATGTCGCCGATATAAAGAATTTTCACTTCGCATACTCCACATACCGGCTTTCCCTGATCACCGTCACCCGGATCTGTCCTGGATAGGTCAGCTCCTGTTCAATCTTCTTCGCCAAATCCCGTGATAGCTGGAACGATTCCGTGTCGGTAATATCTTCCTGCCGCACGATCACGCGGATCTCGCGCCCCGCTTGAATCGCATAGGCCTTCTGCACGCCCTTATAGGCGGTGGCAAGCGCCTCCAGCTTCTCCAAGCGCTTCACATATGATTCCAGCGCCTCGCGGCGTGCGCCAGGCCGCGCGGCGGACAAGGCCTCCGCAGCCGCCACCAAGACACTCTCTGGACAGATCGGCTCCACCTGTTCATGGTGTCCCGCGATCGCATTCACAATCTTCGCGGACTCACCGTACTTTTTGGCGATCTCGGCGCCGAGCATCGCGTGCGGCCCTTCCTCTTCATGACTAACCGCCTTGCCGATATCATGGAGCAACGCGCCACGGCGCGCCAGCTTGACGTCGAGCCCCAATTCAGAGGCCATGATCCCGCAGATGTAGGCCGCCTCGCGGGCATGATAGAGATTGTTCTGCCCATAGCTCGTCCGGTACTTCAGCCGACCCAACACTTTGATCAGCTCCGGATGGAAGTCGGAAAGGCCCAGCTCGAAAATAATCTTCTCCGCTTCCTCATACATCAACTTATCGATATCGACCTTCACCTTCTCGACAATCTCTTCGATTCGCGTCGGGTGGATGCGCCCGTCGTGCATCAGCCGTTCAAGCGATACCTTGGCGATTTCTCGCCGCAACGGATCGAAGCCTGAAATGATTACCGCCTCCGGCGTTTCATCGATAATCAAATCAATGCCGGTCGCCGCCTCGATTGCCCGAATATTGCGCCCTTCCCGGCCAATGATCCGGCCCTTCATCGCATCGTTGGGAATTTGAACCACGGAGATCGTGGATTCGGCCACGTAGTCGCGCACCACCCGTTGAATCGAGCTGGTAATAATTTCCCGCGCTTCTCGTTCAGAATTCTCGCGGGCCTCTTCCAATGTCCGCTTAGCAAACCCAGCGGCATCGAGGCGGGCCTGGCTTTCCATTTCAACCATCAATTGCTTCTTGGCCTCATCGCCCGTCATCCCGGCCACTCGTTCAAGCGCCTCGCGATGCTCGCGCTCAACCTTCGCGCAAGAGGCTTCTTTTTTGGCAAGGCCTTCTTCACGTCGCGCAAACTCCTGGTCTCTTTTCTGCGCATCCGTTTCCCGTTTCTCGATGGTGCCGAGCTTTCGATCCAGATTCTCTTCCCGTTGAACCAGGCGCTTTTCCGTCACCGTCAATTCAGCGAGCCGAGCCTTCTGTTCTTTTTCAGACTCCGACTTGGCTTGAAAAATCAGATCTTTCGACTCGAGCTTGGCTTCTTTAATCAGAGTCTCGGCCTCACGCTGAGCATTTTGGGTAATATGCTTCGCTTGCTCTTCCGCTTCCGTTCGTTTGGCTGTAGCGAGTTGACGACGAACCACTTCAAGCAATCCGGCACCGATCAAAGCCCCGATGAGTCCGCAGAGGACGTAGGCAACAAGTGAGGTAGAAATGGAAGCACCCCCTTCATGGAGAAAACAGGCCAGTCGCCTATTCTCTGCAATCTGTTAACAATGCAGCACTATGCGAGGGTGGAGAGAAAACGAGGAAGGCTTAACCCGAGAACCGTGTCATCCCAAACGTGTTCGCACATGGGAACCAGAAAGTCCGCTGTCTGTGTATCTGTATCCATTTCCATCGGGCCGAGACACTCGAACTCCTACCGACATGCTCCGCCGACGAGGGATAACCGCAAGCACGGGCTGAACGTGCAACTCACGACCGACCGCGCGCGACACAGCCATCCCCATGTCCGCACACCGATCTACGATCGTCCACACGAACCGCCGCACGGGGATCACCCACACGGTAAGTATCCACCGTACCAACACGGCATACACAGATACGCTGCTGTTCTCTTGTGCGCTGATCATTCGACTATCTCGACCACACATTCTGTTCTGGATGACGTTCCTGGAAACCGATTCCTCTTCACTCGGCACACCCATACCGTAAATACACTAGACCCACGATAACAAAGGCCTTTTCCGAAAGCAAGGTGAAACTCACCGGAAGAGCGAGATCGGCATCTGCTCTTCGATGGATTCCATCAGCGTCTCCATCCGGCGGTCGACATCGGCCTCACCTTGAGTCCGCTTCCTTTCCGATTCAAAGAACTGATGGGCGAGATTAATAGCCGTCAAGACCGCCAGCTTGGAGGGCGTTGCGGTCTTCATCCCCTCGGCCAGCGTCCGCATGTGCCCATCTACGAAACTTGCAAGTCGATGAATATACGCATCGTCCGCTTCCCCACGGATTGAGTATCGCTGGCCATAAATTTCCACATCAATGGTCTTAGTCAAGAGCCACCTCCTTGGAATCGTCCAAGCACTCCAACAAATCGATCTCGCTCATCACTCTTTCAATACGCGCCTTGATATCCACCCGCTCCTGTTCCCACTGCCGATTCATATCGTCTTGCGAGGAGAGACGCTGGCGCGTCGCCTTCAGCTCATCCTCCAATAACGCATTCTTTTTTTTGAATTCCTGGACCAGCTTCACCAATTCACGAATCCGGCCTTCCAACGCATCGAGACGATCCAACGCCATGCTCAAAATCTCCCAATAAACCCAATAGATTGTGGGGCACTATAAAAACTTCACTACATCTTGTCAAGAAACCGGAAGCGCAGCTCCTGCCAAGCGAAGATACTCCTTGAAGCTCCGCAAGACCCGCTTCACATACTGACGCGTCTCCTGAAACGGAATCAGCTCGACAAACTCATCCTGGCTGCGCCCCTTATGCAGCCCGGCCCAATTCCCTACCGCAATCGGCCCGGCATTGTAAGCCGCAATCGTTTGAATCACATCGCCGGAGAACTGGGCCAGCAACTGCTCGACATACCGCGAGCCAATTCGAATATTCGTCTCCTGATCGAACAGATCTTCCCGCGTCACCGCGGGCAAATGATGCCGCTGCGCCACCTGATTGGCCGTCGCCGGCATGACCTGCATTAACCCGATAGCTCCTACCCGCGACACAGCCCGCACATCGTACTGGCTCTCTTCACGAATGATCGCCGCAACCAAATAGGGGTCCACACCATTCAGGCCCTGCATTTTAATAGTTGGAATCAAACCCGTCGGATAGGCCACCGCCCAAAGGCCAGGCGCTACCGGTCCACCAGTCCGCTCTAACTTTTCGCGAAACTTAGCGCGGGCCAGCCGCAGTGCGTGATTATAGGCTCCCACCTCATTTAGCCGCATCGACAGTGTCATCAAGACCTCTGGGTCCTGTGTATAGCGCTCGGTGAGAACCGCCAGTTCACGCGCCGCATCGGCTTCGAGCCCCAAAATCTTCAGCTCCAGCGCCCTCCGATACGTCGGCTGCTGCTCCACCTCTGCAAATTTCATCGACGAAGGAGCCATAACCTCTGAAACCGGTGCTTCCACCGCTGCCACTGGCGTAGCCAGGCTGCCGATTTCAATCACCGCATCCGGCGCCTGCTCCCGAGCCAATTGACAGTAATAGGTGAAGGGATACTGCCGGCAGAGTTGCGCATAGACATCGCGCGCCCGGCCGTTTTGCGTCTGCGTTAGGGAGCGAGCCGCCCAATAGAGGGCTTGCGGCTCATAGTCGCTATCGCGCTGATCGATAATCTGTTGCCAGACCTCGGTGGCCTCTTTATACCGAGCCATGCGATAGAGCGCCCATCCAACGCGCCAGGACCCTTCCGCCCGCTGCGTCGCCGGCTCTCCCGCCCTTGCCACCAACCGATACTTGGCAATCGCTTCATTGAGCTGCTTCTGATCTTCCAGCCAAATCCCGGCAAAGATATTGATCTGCCCCTTCTGCTCCGCCGACAGCGACAGCTTGTCCAACGACCGGCTCAATTCCAGCAGCTTCGCGCCCATCGCCTGGCGCAAATACACTCGCGCCAGCCAGACCGTGGCTTCATTGGATTCTGCAAGATGCTCGGCCGTCAGCGCGCGAAATGTTTCGCGAGCCTGATCGTATTGCTTCAGCCGCACCTGCGCGATGCCAAGCTTCAGCTTCGCGCTCCCGCGTTGCGGCGAACCCGGCTCCATCGTCAAAAACTTTTTCAGCTCCTCAATCGCCTCCACATGCAACGCCTGGCCGGAAAACGACTGTGCCCGCCCAAGCCGATCTTCTGCCGTCGCTGCCCACGGCTCTCCGCCAAGATTCGAACGCAGGAGCTCCTCGGCTTCTTTCGCTTCCGGCGCATAGGGGAACTTCACCCAAAGCTGCTTCAGCGTCGTCCGTCCCTCGGCGATCTGATTTTCACGAAGCTGGCAAGCCGCCAGGCGCAACCACGCTTGCGGCACAAAGCGTTCTTTATCTTTATCGCTATACGTCACCGCCTTCGCCAGCCAGCCCAACGCCTCGGGGCAACTGGCTGCCTGATACCAAGCCTCTCCAGCCCGCAACGCCACAAGACCGGCCAAATTCGAATCGGGCACTGCCTGGACAATACTTTCGAACAGACCGGCCGCCTCCCTGGCCTCTCCGAGACGCAACTTCGCCTCGCCCATCCAGAGCCTCAGATAATCGTCGAGCACAGGAAGGTCGCGCTGGCCGGCCTGTAAAAACGGGATCGCGGAAGATGGATTGCTTTCGACCAACAACACTCCGGATAACACCCCGGCGCGGGTGGCCCAGACTGAACTGGGGAATCGCTCGGCGACCAGCCGTAATCGCTCCAACTTCAGCGCCGACACTTGATCCTTGGTGAGTTGATTGCCCAATCGTTCTTTGGACTGGACCGCAGCCAGAAAACACTCCTCGGCAGATTCGCAAGAACCGGCAGCAGGCGCCTCGCCATTACTCACCTGCGGCGCCGACACTTGAGCAGCCGAAGGCCCTGACAACGCGAGGAGCAGCGCTGAAATGAGGAAGGGATGAGATGCAGGCATCATGTTCAAATGTAGTAACACATTATACGCTGGAGGGGTAGGAGGGCCAGCGCTCAATGCACTGGACGAAGCTCAGCGAGAACCGTCATCTAACCGGGGTAAGCTGAATTCGGCCAGACGCGTGAGGGAATGGAGGGGATGAAACCCTATATTAGGACATGAAACCGAACAGAAATTAATAAATCTTCCATCCGTTGCCAACACACAAGTACGCCTGGCCGGATATTCGATTCCAAGACCAGACCCTACGCCTCGGACCGTTCAATCCATCATTCCCGATCCCACCCCACAACCAGTCATCGCCGACGCCACCCGCTAACCCGTCGTCGCCAGTCCCGCCAAAGAGCGTGTCCGCCCCACCGCCGGCACTCAGGCTATCATTCCCGCTGCCGCCGCTGACCGAATCGTTCCCGGACCCCGTAGACACACGATCGTCCCCTCCAAGGGCATTGATGCTATTGGCTTCATTTCCGATCGGAGGAACGAGGGCGCTATCGCTGGAGTTGTTAGGCCCATCGTCAAAGAAATCCACAAAGACCGGCACCATGATGGGTTGCCCTTCGGCATCGACGCCCACCTGGATATAGTGATCGATCCGCTTATAGTCACGCCCGCCCCCGCCCAAGCCAGGCTCTTCCGGATCGTTCGGCAGCTCTTTCAGTCTGATGCCGAACTGGCCCTCTTGCCATTCTTTAATCGTCAACGTCCCGTTGACGACGAGATCGCTGCCCGAGCGCTGATAGGTGATCTGTCCATCGAGGCTCGTGTAAACGCCTTCACTTTGCTTTTTAATGCCACCCGCGAGTAAGTGATGGTCGAACACCACCAGGCCTTGGCCATCGGTGTCAAGAATTGTGTCGTTGCCGTCACCGGAGTTAATGACATAGGCATCTTTGCCCCCTTCGCCCCGCAGTACATCATCACCTCCGCCACCGATAAGGATGTCGTGACTGGTGTCACCGAGGAGAAGATCATTGGATTCAGCACCTTGAATTGGATCACCTCCAAGACTAAACGCTGTAAAAGCTTGTTGTAATGATTGACCTTCTCCAAAATTCGTAATGAGAAAGCCAACTGCTGGAGACAACTGTTGTGAAATAGAAATGACTCCAAGAGGAGAAAACTTTCCCTCATATTGAGCAATTTCATTTTGGTATCTTGCCGCAATCCTCAGTGCATTTCTAGCGTCGAACTCTGTCATCGGCTGGTTTGAATACAAGCCAAACAAGTCGGATTCTCGGTATCGTCGGTTGGCAATTCCATTGGCACCCTTCGTTGGGTTGACCTTCCCCCGTTTATTACACCAAAGCTGAGGAAGTGAGCTCCTGTGCGAGATGGACCCCGGTTTGATAGTTGTGAATGAACTCCATGGGCGTCACATTCCCAATGGAGCTGTGCGTCCGCTCTTCATTGTACTCTCGT
>CP092079.1:2410395-2490418 GCA_022226955.1 Nitrospira sp. | reverse complement strand
GCCACCGCCGGACCGGTCTTCGACAGCGAAGAAGAAACGGAAACCTTAGTACATACCTTCCATGCCGTGGTTGTGACCAGCATGGCCACCGGCAGGCTCTTTCTTCTCTTCCGGCAATTCCGTGATCATGACTTCGGTCGTCAGCATCAAGCCGGCGACGCTGGCGGCGTTCTGCAAGGCGCAGCGCGACACCTTGGTCGGATCGATGATGCCGGTCTTGATCATGTCCACGTACTCGTCGGTCGCGGCATTGTAGCCGCCGTTCGGGTTCTTGTCCTCACGCACGCGACCCACCACCACGGACCCTTCGGCTCCCGCGTTGGCCGCGATCTGACGAACCGGCTCTTCGAGCGAGCGGCGCACGATATCCACGCCGACTTTCTGCTCCAGGGGCAGGTCCTTGAGGGAATCCAAGCCCTTGAGGCAGCGCAGATAGGCCGTGCCTCCGCCAGGGACGATGCCTTCTTCAACGGCCGCCTTGGTGGCATGCAACGCGTCTTCCACACGTGCCTTCTTTTCCTTCATTTCGGTCTCGGTCGCAGCGCCGACATTGATGACGGCCACACCGCCGACGATCTTCGCCAGCCGCTCCTGCAGCTTCTCACGATCGTAGTCCGAGGTGGTCTCTTCGATCTGGGCCTTGATCTGCTTTACGCGGCCTTCGATCTTCTTCGGGTCGCCATGGCCTTCGACGATCGTGGTGTTGTCCTTGTCGATCGTGACGCGCTTGGCGCGGCCCAGGTCCGTCAGCTTGACGTTCTCGAGCTTCAAGCCGAGGTCCTCAGAAATGACCTGGCCGCCAGTGAGGATTGCGATGTCTTCCAGCATAGCTTTGCGACGATCGCCGAAGCCCGGTGCCTTCACCGCCGACACGTTGAGGGTGCCGCGGAGCTTGTTGACCACGAGGGTTGCGAGGGCTTCGCCTTCGACTTCTTCCGCGATGATCACGAGCGGCTTGCCCATCTTGGCGACCTGCTCGAGGACCGGGAGGAGGTCCTTCATGCTGCTGACTTTCTTTTCATTGATAAGGATGAGCGGCTCTTCGGCGGTGCACTCCATCCGCTCGGCGTTGGTCACGAAGTAGGGGGAGATGTAGCCGCGATCGAACTGCATGCCCTCGACGACGTCCAGCGAGGTGGTCATCGACTTGGCTTCTTCGACCGTGATCACGCCATCCTTGCCGACCTTCTCCATCGCTTCCGCGATGAGGTCGCCGATGGTCTTATCGTTGTTGGCCGAGATCGTGCCGACCTGGGAGATTTCAGTCTTGTCCTTGCAGGGCTTACTCAGCTTCTTCAACTCGCCGATCACCACTTCGACGGCCTTGTTGATGCCGCGCTGAATTTCCATCGGGTTCGCGCCGGCGGTGATGTTCTTCACGCCCTCGCGATAGATGGCCTGGGCCAGCACGGTGGCCGTGGTGGTGCCGTCGCCGGCGGTGTCGCTGGTCTTGCTGGCGACTTCACGCACGAGCTGGGCGCCCATGTTTTCGTAGGGGTTCTTGAGTTCGATTTCCTTGGCGACGGTGACGCCGTCCTTGGTGATGGTCGGGGCGCCGAACTTCTTGTCGAGAATCGCGTTCCGTCCCTTGGGGCCGAGCGTGGCCTTGACGGCGTCCGCGAGCTGGTTAACGCCTTTCAGAATGCAGGAGCGAGCGGACTCGCTATACAACAGTTGCTTTGCCATGAGGTTCCTCCGTTAATTCAATCGTGATCGTAGTTATCGATTAGCTGGCGAAGATGCCGAGGATGTCTTCTTCCTTGAGGATCAAGCACTCTTCATCTTCCATCCGCAGCTTGCTGCCTGAATATTTGTCGAAGAGGACCTGGTCGCCCACCTTCACGTTCTCGACCTTCTTGCCGATGGCCTGCACGATGCCTCGTTGCGGCTTTTCTTTCGCTGAATCCGGCACATAAATCCCGCCGGCCGTCCGCTCCAGTTCTTCGGTGTAGGTGACGAACACCCGATCGCCCAAAGGCTGGAATCCCTTGGCGACATTCTTCTTGTCCTTCGCTGCTGAGCTCATAAACAAACCCTCCTCGTGCGATGAATAAACTGTGGTGAACGTTACAACGATGTGATGCAGAGCCGCATTTGTCGGCTGGACTCTCACGCTCCTCGACAACACAGAGCGATGTCTATCGTGCAGTATGAGAGATAGCCCGAGGCTGGTCCAAGTCAAGAGGGCGGGAAAAGAAATTCTTTTGTAAACCCAATGTCTGGACTATTCGAATCATAACCCATTGAGATTGAAGAATTCCAGAGAAGAATTTCGGCGAGTCCACAAGAGGATATTTTAGCGTTGGAGCTGTTCAAAGTCTTTCACATCTTTCTTGATGTATTCGCGTAATCGCTTGATGATGCGCGCCTCAAGCTGCCTGGTTCGTTCTTTAGTGATGCCGTATTTGCCGCCTAGATCGTCGAGCGTGAGGGGTGTTTCAGACAGGAGCCGATTTCGTAGAATATCCTCTTCCCGTTCGTCTAGGGTCTTGGCAAATTCAGCCAGCTTTTTCCGAAACAGGGTTTGCAACTCGTTATCGGCAATGACCTCATCCACGCTGGATTGCTGAGAGGGGAGGACATCAAGCAGCGTGCCGTCCTGCTCTTCGCCGATTGGCTGGTCCAGGGACAGTTCCCAGTTCCCCAGCCGCTGGTCCATCTCGACGACATCGCGCTCGCGCACGTTCAGCCGGTCAGCCAGGAGTTTTGTGTCGGGGGCAAAGCCTTCACGCGCGAGCTTGGCTTTTTCCTTTTTGAGGTTATAGAAGAGCTTTCGTTGGTCCTGGGTAGTACCGATTTTGACGAGCCGGAAGTTGTTCAAGAGGTACCGGAGAATGTAGGCGCGCGCCCACCAGGCGGCGTACGCATAAAAGCGCACGTTTTTCGTCGGGTCAAATTTCTTGATCGCCTGCATCAGGCCGACATTGCCTTCCTGAATCAGGTCCATATGGTCGGTGCCGGTGTGGAGATATTCTGCGGCGATGGCTACGGACACGCGCAGGTTGGCCATGATGAGCTTCACGGCGGCTTCGCGGCTGCCTTGCACATGATATTCGTGGAAGAGGAGCAGTTCTTCTTCCTTCGAGAGGTAGGGATAACGGCGGATTTCCGCGAGATATTGCTGAAGGCCGGTAACGGGGGCGACGGCCTGGGCATCGGCCGGCGTGCGGCCGTCCGGCTGCGGGACATCTAATACGACGGGAGCCGTGTCCGCCTCGATGACTTCGTCATCGGAAGGATCGAGGATTTCCGGTTCCAGCGCGCTGTCGGTATCGTCGGGTGATGAATCGCGACCACTCATGGGTTGGTGACTATAACAGAACCTGTCCTATGGACAAAGGTTGTCCGGCAGGATGCTGAAAAAGCCATTTTTCTCACCCGCCCAACCCTGATGCGCCAAGACGCATCTTTCCCAAGCTGCGTTCCCGCCTCGATAGCATCCTCAACGTACCCCGCACGGGGAGAGAGCTGTCTTGGCAGCTTGGGGAGGGCGGGTGAGCACGGCTACGCCTCCGGTGCTTTCATCGGCTGCGGCCTTGCTGGACGAACTTTTTGAGTATCCTGTGGGGGTAACTCAATCATTCCAGATGCTGAGACGGGGGACTGCTTCGCTTGCGCCGAAGAAAGGGGCTCACCTATAGTGCCCTGTTCAACTGGAGGCCTGTGCGTGGCTGATATTTGGCAGACGATTCGAGGTGGGCATTGGCCCACGTTGCTTGGGGCCTGGCTGCACCTCACGGTCAGTTTCATGGTGTGGCTGCTGTTCGGGGCGCTGAGTTTACCGATGGCGCGCGCATTTGAACTGAGCGGCACTGAGCTATCGGTGCTGGTGGCATTGCCGCTGTTGGGCGGGGCCCTGTTGCGTGTGGTGGGAGGCTGGAGCTGCGATTGGTTTGGGGCCAAGAAGACGGCGGTCGCCATTCTGCTTGGAGAATTCGCGATTTTGCTCTGGGGCTGGTTGGCGGAACCGGCGTCGATTGGATTATGGGTCTTGGCATTATCGTTGGGGATAGGCGGGGCGAGCTTTGCGGTCGCTTTGCCGCTGGCAGGGCAGGCCTACCCGCCATCGTCTCAGGGGCTGGTCTTGGGGCTCGCGGCTTCGGGAAACATCGGGACGGTGCTGATTTTGTTTTTTGCGCCCCGGTGGGCGGAGGCGTTCGGCTGGCAGCAGGCGTTTGGAATCATGGCCGGTATTGTCGCGGTGACTTGTGTGCTGTTTATGTTGCTTGTGTGCGAGGGCCGGCAAGGGGACCGGCATAGCCGCGATGTCGAGTGGTGGCATCATGCTGCTGCGCTCTTGCGGCAGCGGTCGGCCTATTGGCTCTGTTTTCTCTATGCGATTACCTTCGGCGGATTCGTCGGCTTGTGCAGTGTGCTTCCGATGTTATTGTATGAGACCTATGGGTTCGATGCGGTAGCGGCTGGATCGGTGGCGGCACTCTGTGGGTTGGTCGGAAGTGCGATTCGTCCGTTCGGGGGCTATGCGGCAGACCGGCGCGGCGGCATGCGAGTACTGTATATTGTGTTGCCGCTCATTGTTGGATCGATGGTGGCCGTGACCAGTCCTTCCCAATCCATGGGTATTGCGATGATTGTGCTGGCGAGCGGGGCGATGGGAGTAGGCAACGGGGTGGTCTTTCAAATGGTGGCGGAAGGGTTTCCCCGGCAGATCGGCTTGGCTTCGGGCCTCATCGGCGCGATCGGAAGTGTCGGTGGGTTTGTCTTTCCTGTGGTGTTGTTCGGGTTGAAGGCGGTGACTGGGAGTTACGATGCGGGGCTGTGGTTTTTTGCGGGACTCGGGGTTTGCGCTTGGGGGATGGTCTTCCTCCGTCTACGGGGCGATGTCGTGGTGGATGGCGAGGGGGCTCCGTAGGGTTGTTTTTCCCGTTGACAGGCGAGGGCTAAACAGGGTTATCTGTCAGGCTTCTGTTGGGACGATTTTCAACCTAAAATTAATCAGTTAACTTTTCCGATCATGGCTAATCCATTTAACAGTATTCAAGACGCCATCAAAGACATTCGCAAGGGCAAGTGCATCATTCTGGTCGATGACGAAGACCGCGAGAACGAAGGCGATCTTGTCATTGCCGCAGACAAAGTGACGCCGCAAGTCATCAATTTCATGGCCAAGCACGCGCGGGGTCTCATTTGTCTCGCACTGACTCCCGAGCGCTGTGAAGAATTACAGCTTCCTCCTCAGGCCATTGAGAATACGGCGACGTTCGGCACGGCTTTTACTGTCTCGGTAGATGCGCGCAAGGGAATTACCACCGGGATCTCCGCTGCCGACCGGGCGACGACGATTCAGGTCGCGCTCGATCCGAAAGCCAAGCCGGGCGACCTGGCCAGACCGGGGCATATTTTCCCGCTCAAGGCGCAAAAAGGCGGGGTGCTCAAACGGGCTGGGCAGACGGAAGGCTCCGTCGATCTGGCGCGTCTCGCGGGGTTGCAACCGGCGGGCGTCATTTGCGAAATCATGAATGAGGACGGCAGCATGGCTCGTGTGCCTGAGCTGGCCAAGTTTGCCAAAAAGCACAAGCTCAAGATGGTGACGATCAAGGCGCTCATCGAATACCGCATGCAACGCGAGACGTTCGTGCGGCGGGCGGCCACGGCGCGCATGCCGACGATCTTCGGTGACTTCGAAGCCGTGGCGTTTGAAAACGAAGTCGATAATGTAACGCACATCGCGCTGGTGAAGGGCAAGGTCGATGGCGGGAATCCGACGCTGGTGCGTGTCCATTCCGGCTGCCTCACGGCGGATGCGCTGGGGTCGCTCCGGTGCGATTGCCGGGACCAGCTCCATCGCGCGATGCAGATCATTGAAGCGGAAGGCCGCGGGGTGTTGCTCTACTTGAATCAAGAGGGCCGGGGTATCGGGCTGCTGAACAAGCTCAAGGCCTACGGGTTTCAGGATGAAGGCAGCGATACGGTGGAGGCGAATTTCAAGCTGGGCTTTAAGGCCGACCTGAGGGATTACGGCGTCGGAGCGCAGATTCTCGTCAACCTTGGCCTGCATCAGATCAAGCTGATCACCAATAATCCGCGCAAGATTGTCGGCATCGAAGGCTATGGATTGAAAGTGGTGGAGCGGGTGCCGGTTGAAATCGCGCCGCGCGAAGCGAATGTGCGGTACTTGCGGACGAAGAAACATAAGATGGGGCATCTTTTAAAGAAAGTGTAACGGGCAGATGGGACCATCCCATTGCTCGCTGCCCGCGCACGCGGGACTTGATCCAAATGACAGATCAAGGGAGGTGCTTGGTCAATGCGCGCGATTGGGACGGTCCCATCCGCCCTAGAAGTGTGTGGTGTCGGTAGGAAGGGAATTGTAGGCGGGTATGAAGCTTCGTAAAGGTTCGCATAATGCGACGGGGATGCGGTTCGGCGTGGTCGTCGCGAAGTTCAATAAGTTCGTGACGAGCAAGTTGCTGTCGTCCTGTCTAGACGGCCTGACGAAGCACGGCGTGAAGGATCAGGATATCGAGGCGGTGCGGGTGCCGGGGGCGTTTGAGCTCCCGCTGGTGGCGAAAATGCTGGCTCAGTCCGGGCGCTTCGAGGCGGTGATTTGCCTTGGCGCCGTCATTCGGGGGGACACGCCGCACTTCGACTATATCTGCAATGAAGCGAGCCGGGGAATCGGCCAGGCCTCGTTGGAGACCGGCGTGCCGATCATTTTCGGCGTGCTGACGACTGAGACGGTGGCGCAGGCGATTGAGCGCGCCGATCCAGCAAAGTTCAACCGGGGCGGCGAGGCGGCAAAATCGGCGATTGAAATGGCCAGCGTGATCGCGCAACTCAAGGCATTGGAGCCTGGGGCTGCCGATGCGGCACCCCGTCCCAAGCGGACTGTACGAAAGAAAAGCCGTTAATTATGGGATCACGTCATGAAGCGCGCGAGCGGGCGCTCCAGATTTTGTTTCAGTACGATATTCACGGCAAGTCGGGCCTGTGGCTCGACGAGTTCTGGAAGCCGCTGACCACGGACGACGAGACGAAGGCCTTCGCGGAGCGATTGGTTGCCGGGGTGCAGGAGAAGAAGAAAGATCTCGATACGGTGCTGGCCAAGTATGCGACGAATTGGAAAATCAGCCGCATGCCGATCGTGGACAGGAATATTTTACGTGCGGGTCTCTATGAGTTGCTCTGGATGGACGATGTGCCGGCAAACGTGACGATGGACGAGGCGATTGAGCTGGCCAAGAGTTTCGGCGATGAGGAAGCCTCGAAGTTTGTCAACGGCGTGTTAGATAAGGTGCTGGCGACGGAGGCGAATTTGGAACTGAAGCGCGCCACGCCGGACAAGCCGGTGTGGAGGAGGACGTAGGGTGATCGAACGCTATACCAGACCGCAGATGAAAGCTATCTGGGACCTCAAGCACAAGTACGAAATCTGGCTGGAAGTGGAACTGCAAGCCTGCGCCGCATTCGAGAAGGCCGGGCAAGCTCCGCGCGGCACGGCGGCGAAGATCCGCAAGAAGGCGAAGATCAATGTTGAGCGGATCGCCGAGATCGAGAAGGTGACCAAGCACGACATCATTGCGTTTCTCGAATCGTTGATGGACACGGTTGGGCCGGAACACCGGTTTCTGCACATGGGGCTCACATCGTCGGATATTGTCGATACGTCGCTCGCCGTGCAGATGACCGAAGCGCTCGACATCATCCTCGACGGGCTTGACGGGCTGATCGATGTATTGAAGAAGCAGGCCCTGCGCCACAAAATGACGGTCATGGTCGGGCGCTCGCATGGCATTCATGGCGAGCCCATTTCATTCGGCTTCAAGCTGGCGATTTGGTATGAGGAAATGTGCCGGCACCGGACGCGGCTTCGGGCCGTGCGCCAGGAAATTGCCGTCGGTAAATTGTCCGGGGCCATGGGCACATTCGCGCATCAGGGGCCTGAGATTGAAGAGTATGTCTGCGCCAAGATGGGTCTGCGGCCAGATCCGGTCTCGAATCAAGTGGTGCAGCGCGACCGGCATGCCTCCTATGCCACGGCGCTGGCGCTGCTGGCGGCCAGCATTGAAAAAATCGCCACGGAAATTCGACATCTTCAGCGGACGGAAGTGCTAGAAGCAGAGGAGTTTTTCTCTGAAGGGCAAAAGGGGTCGTCGGCGATGCCGCATAAGCGCAACCCAATTGTCTCGGAGAATCTTTGCGGCCTCGCCCGGATCGTGCGCGCGAACAGTCTGGCGGCCATGGAGGATGTAGCGCTCTGGCATGAGCGGGACATCAGCCATTCATCGGTCGAGCGGGTCATCATGCCCGACAGCACTATCCTCATGGACTATATGCTGGCGAAGGTCACCGATCTCATCAAGGATTTGCTGGTCTATCCCGCAAACATGCAACGCAATCTCGATCTGACCGGTGGATTGGTCTATTCGCAGCGGCTCCTGCTCACACTCGTTGAAAAGGGGGCGCAGCGCAAGGCCTCGTATGAAGCGGTGCAACGCAATGCCATGGCGTCATGGAAAGGCGCCGGCGGCCTTCAAGAGCTGGTCGGGAAGGACCCCTTTATTTCACAACACCTCAAGAAGAGCGAGATCGCCGCCTGTTTCAATCCGAAATATTATCTGCGCCATCTCGACCGGATTTATCGCCGCGTGTTCGGCCGCCAGGCGGGAGCCGCGGCAGGAACGCGAGCCGGAAGGAGGCGCCAATGACGAATCGTGTGCGTGGAATTGGGCTGGCCTGTGCGATGTTCCTATTCAGTTGTCTGATGGCCTTTCCGGCGCTGGCCGCCGATCGCGACAAGCTGCTGAGCGAACCAGGTGTTTACGGCACGTTCGCCGCATTTCGCATCGATCCCGAATGGAGCCGGTTGGAGCAGCCGTTGCGGATCTCCCAGCTCACGGCCATGCGAGGCGTCATCGAGCAGCATCGGGAGAAGCTGGCCATCGACACCTATCTTCTGCGCGGCCTCTCGGATCGTGGGGATTTTCTGTTGCGAGTGCATGGAACGGAACTAAAAGATGTGCAGCAGTTCTTGGTGGATTTTCAAAGCAGCGCCTTCGGGAAATATCTCACCAGCGTGGTATTGTTCAACGGCCTGACGAAGAAGCCGAATTATGTGCCGGGCTTTTCCGACCAGCTGAAGTCGGATCTCAAAGGCCCGAGCGAAACGGGCCCCTATGTCATGGTGATGCCGATCCGCAAAGATGCGGAGTGGTGGTCGCTGCCACAGGACCAGCGCGCGGCCATGATGCAGGAGCATACCGAAGCGGCGTTGCCCTATCAGAAGGATGTGAAGCGGAAGCTCTACCATTCAACCGGGCTCGACGATTTCGATTTCATCACGTATTTTGAAACGGCCAAGCCGGAAGAGTTTCATGCCTTGATCCTGGCGTTGAACAAGGTGAAAGAGGCCAAGCATAACCGGCGTATGGGGTATCCCACGCTGGTGGGCACGGTGCGGTCGCTGGATCAATTGATTGAAGTGCTGGCGCAATAGCGCGCCACGAGCGAGGGAGCATCATGACGACAGGAACGCTGCTCTACGAAGGCAAAGCCAAGAAGATTTTCACCGCCGAGCGGGCCGATGAGGTCGTGCAGTATTTCAAGGACGACGCGACGGCGTTCAATGCGCAAAAGCGCGGCACGATCGTCGATAAGGGCATCATCAATAACAAGGTGTCGGAACGGCTGTTTGCATTGCTGGAGGCGGAAGGCATTCGCACGCACTTTGTGAAGCGGCTGAGCGACCGGGAGATGCTCACGAAGAAAGTGACCATCGTGCCGGTGGAAGTGGTGGTGCGGAACATCGTTGCCGGAAGTCTCGCGAAGCGCCTGGGCCTCAAGGAAGGAGATGCCATTCAGCCGGCTATCGTAGAGTTCTATTATAAGGACGATGCCCTCGGCGATCCGCTGGTGAACGACGATCATTTGCGCCTCATGAATATTGCCACGCCGGCGTTGCTCAAGGATCTTCGCGATCTGGGACATAAGATCAACGCGGTGCTGAAGCCGTTCTTCGCCGAGCGGCGGATGCAGCTCGTGGACTTCAAGCTGGAGTTCGGCGTGTTTCACAACAAACTGGTGTTGGCGGATGAGATTTCCCCGGATACCTGCCGCCTCTGGGATCTGGCGACCGGTGATTCGATGGACAAGGACCGGTTCCGCAAGGACATGGGGAAGATTGAAGAGGCGTATCAGGAAGTGTTGAAACGGGTCTGCGGATAAGACGGGGTTGCGGCGCTTCTTGCTCGCGCCCCGCGCATCCCGGACTCAATTGGAAGTGGGATTGAGGGAGATGCTCGGTGCATGCGCGCAGGGAAGTGCCTCAAGCCCGTCTCACCTGCGAAGGGTGAGGGGAAGAGAGAAAGAGGGAAGAGTGTGAGACGCTTCGTGATGTTTGTGCGGGATAACGGTCCCATTATTTCCTTGGGGATTGGCACGACATGCGTGGCGGCATTTGCGATCTTGACCGAATCGATGTGGCATAAGCTGGGGTTTCTGGCGCTGGTGTTGTTGGGCCTTGGATTGATGGTGGGGATTACCTGGGCGAAGCGGCATCTCATAGAGCTGTCCAAGCCGCCGGATACAGGGGCGTAGGGAGGAGCGGCTACGGGTATTGCCTGTGCTCGCTGCCCGCGCACCGAGGACCAATTATAATGGGGCCAATGGAAGGTGCTCGGTCAATGCGCGCAGTCAAACAGCATTTCTGACCGAATCCTTGAGAGAAGTGAAGCAGAGAAGAAGAGAGGGATGGTATGAAGGCAAAGATTCATGTGACGTTGAAGCAGGGGATTCTGGATCCGCAGGGGAAGGCGATTGAGCATGCGTTGGATTCGCTCGGGTTCGCAAATGTGGCGAATGTGCGGGTGGGGAAGTACATGGAAGTGGATGTGCAGGAAACCGACAAGGCCAAAGCCGACGCGCAGGTGAAGCAGATGTGCGAAAAGCTGCTAGCCAACACCATCATTGAAGAATATCGCTACGAAGTGGTCAGCTAAGGCAGATGGGATGGCGCCGGGGCCTCCTGGATTAGAGCCTGTGTGGACTGGTGAAAATGTCGGTGGTGCTTTCCAAGGGTAGTCTATAGGTGGGAACTGCCATGGTAATCCTAGCCGGTTATTCTATGTCGGAAATATGATTGCAACTGGCATATCCATTTCTCCGTGATCGTTTCGATGTGTGAATGGTAGGCGATCAACAAATGGAGGCGTACCATGGATCTGAAGGAATTGCAGAGCAATTGGAACATGTTCGGCAAGGAGGATCCATTGTGGGCCATTGCAACATGGCCGGACAAGAAGGGAAACAGATGGGAGCTTCGCGAGTTCTTCGAGCTCGGGGAAAAAGAGATTGCAGGTGTGCTGGAGCATCTCTCGCTGCTCGGAGTTCCTGTCTCGCGTGGGCGCGCGCTTGATTTTGGTTGCGGTGTCGGAAGGCTCACGCAAGCGTTGGCTCAGCATTTTGATGAAGCGGTCGGCGTTGATATTGCTCCATCAATGATCAAGCTGGCGAATCGGTACAACCGGCACGGGGTTCGGTGCACGTACCGGCTGAATGAGGTAGACGACCTGGAGTTGTTTCCGAGTGAGTGGTTTGACTTTATCTATACCAACATCGTGCTTCAACACATGTTGCCGACCTATTCCAAGTCGTATATCCGTGAATTTATGAGGGTGCTGAAACCTGGTGGCATCACGGTGTTTCAACTACCAAGCGAAAGAACAGAGCGTAAGACGCCTAAGACTCAGGAGCCTTCTTCTGCAGAGGCGCCGCCTGAGACCGACATGCTTCGGGGGCTGAAGCAGGCGGTAAAGCCGTATCTCCCAGCTTCGCTTCTCAACTGGTACGTGAACTTTCGTTACCCCAAGGAACCAGTCATGGAAATGCATTGTGTCGGGAGGAGCGAAGTCGAGCAGCTTTTGACAGAATCCGGCGCCCAAGTTCTCAATGTCGTAGAAGACAACTATTCAGGCCCCGGCTTCCGCAGCTTTCGGTATACCGTTACTAAACCGATTGTTGGCGAACACGCGTATTAAAAATATCGGTATGAACTCACGACGTAAATGCGGAAGGCTCAACGTGGGACGAAAAGGCTTCGGATCATGAATGTTGGAGTCATTGTTTTCCCAGGCAGTAATTGCGATCACGATTGCCAGCATGTGTTTCAGAACGTGCTGGGGCAATCGGTGCGGATGATCTGGCACAAGGAGACGTCGCTGAAAGGGATCGATGCGGTGATCCTTCCCGGCGGATTTTCCTACGGCGACTATCTTCGCACCGGCGCGATTGCGCGGTTTTCGCCGGTGATGGGCGCGGTGAAGGCGTTCGCCAAGGACGGCGGAGCCGTCATCGGAATCTGCAACGGGTTTCAGATTCTGCTCGAAGCCGGGTTGCTGCCCGGCGCGATGTTGCGGAACCGGTCGCTTCATTTCATCTGCAAGGATGTGCCTGTGAGGGTGGAGAATGCAGCCACGGCCTTTACGGGGGCCTGTCAGCCTGGCCAAGTGTTGAAGATTCCCGTCGCCCATGCGGACGGCAATTACTACACGGATCCAGTCACGCTGGCGGCGATGCAAGCGAACGCGCAAATTGTGTTACGCTATTGCACAGCGGAAGGGAACGTGACGCCGGAAGCGAACCCCAACGGATCGCTCGACAACATCGCTGGGATTATCAATCCGGAAGGCAATGTGTTGGGACTGATGCCGCATCCCGAGCGGTGCGCGGAGGAGATCTTGGGCAATCAAGACGGGAGGCTGATTTTTCAGTCGTTGCTCAAGGCGATGAAGGTGACGGTCTGACGCTGGTGAGTCGGTGTTTCTAAACAAGGAGGCAGTATGAAGCGGTTGATAATGGCAGGGATGGTCGCGGTGATGTTGGTGGCGGGAGTGTCGGCCTGGGCGGGGGATGAAGACGGCAGCCAGCTCAAGATTGTGAGCCCAGAAAACGGCGCGGTGGTGAAGGGCGATCAGCTGGAATTGAAATATGAACTAGCCAAAGGCCAGCATGCGACGCATGCCCATGTGTATTTGGATGGGCAATATCAGAAGGGCTTCTCCGGCACGTTCAAGGGCCTGACTCCCGGCAAGCACGAAATCAAGGTGATCGCGGCCAATCACGATCACAAGACACTGGCGGCCGAAGCGGCGGTCACTATCGAGGTGCAGTAAGTTTCCAGTGAGTGATGGCCAATAGAGGAACGGGTCGATGCCGCTTGTGATTACGAAAGAACTGATTGCCCAACACAATCTGACTGACGATGAGTTCAAGAAGATCGTCGAGATTCTCGGCCGTGAGCCGAACCTGACGGAACTCGGCATGTTCTCCGTCATGTGGTCGGAACATTGCTCCTACAAATCGTCACGCGTGCATTTGAAGAAGTTGCCCACAACAGGGCCGCGCGTCATCCAAGGCCCCGGCGAGAATGCCGGGGTCGTGGATATCGGCGACGGGCTCTGCGTGGTCTTCAAAATGGAGTCGCACAACCATCCGTCGTTTATCGAGCCCTATCAAGGCGCGGCGACGGGGGTGGGCGGGATTCTGCGCGATGTGTTTACGATGGGGGCGCGGCCGGTTGCCTTGCTGGATTCGCTGCGCTTTGGCGGGCTGGATACGGCGAAGAACCGTCATATCGTCAAAGGCGTCGTGGCTGGGATTGCCGGTTATGGCAATTGCATGGGGGTGCCGACGGTGGGCGGCGAAGTCGTGTTCAACGATATCTATTCGCTCAATCCGCTGGTGAATGCGTTCTGCCTCGGTGTGGCGCAGAAGGACAAGATCTTTCTTGGCACGGCGGCAGGCGTCGGCAATCCGGTGATCTACTTCGGCTCGAAGACGGGGCGTGATGGCATTCACGGCGCGACGATGGCGTCCGATTCGTTCGACGATCAATCGGAGAAGAAGCGGCCGACGGTGCAAGTGGGCGATCCGTTCCAGGAAAAACTGTTGTTGGAAGCTTGTCTCGAACTGATGGCGGGCGACCTTCTGGTTGGCATTCAAGACATGGGCGCGGCGGGGCTGACGAGCTCCTCCTGTGAAATGGCGTCGCGAGCCGGGAACGGCATCGATCTCGATTTGACGCATGTGCCGCGCCGCGAGCCAGGCATGACGCCCTATGAGTTGATGCTGTCCGAATCGCAAGAACGCATGCTGATGGTGGCCAAGGCTGGCAAGGAAGAGGAGTGCATTCGGATCTGCAAGAAGTGGGATCTGGATGTCGCGGTGGTCGGCAAGGTGACGGGCGATGGCATCTTGCGCGTGCTGGATCAGGGCCAGGTCGTCGCGGAGATTCCGGCGAAATCGCTGGCCGACGATGGACCGCGCTATGAACGCCCTTTTTCGCCACCGGGCTATCAGGACATGCTCACGAATCTGAATTACGATGCGCTGCCCGATGTGAAGGACGCGAATGCGGCGTTGCTGGCGCTGTTGGAGTCGCCGACGATTGCGAGCAAGCGCTGGGTGTACGAGCAGTACGACCATATGGTGCGGACGAACACGATGGTGCGTCCGGGATCGGATGCGGCGGTCGTGCGCATTAAGGGCACGAATAAAGCGGTGGCGATGACGGTGGATTGCAACAGCCGCTACTGTTTGCTCAACCCCTACGAAGGGGCGCGGCTGGCGGTGGCGGAAGCCGCGCGGAATCTTGCCTGTTCAGGCGCCGAGCCGATTGGACTGACGGACTGTTTGAATTTCGGCAACCCCGAACGGCCAGACATTATGTGGCAGTTCGTGATGGCGATAGAGGGGATGAAGGATGCCTGCGAGCATTTCAAGATTCCCATCGTGAGCGGCAACGTCAGCTTCTATAACGAGACCAACGGGCTCTCGATCTACCCCACGCCAATGCTGGGCATGGTGGGGCTCATCGAGTCCGCCGACAAGGCGATGACCCAATGGTTTCGAGAGGACGGCGACGACATCATTCTCCTTGGGGCGACGCGTGAAGATCTGGGTGGGTCGGAATATTTGAAAATTCAGCATTCGCGCGAGCAGGGGTCGCCGCCATATCTCAATATGGAGACAGAGCAGGCCGTGCAGAGCTGCGTATTGCAGCTGATCCAGGCTGGGCGTATTCAGTCCGCGCACGATTGTTCCGATGGAGGAGTAGCCGTTGCACTGGCCGAATGCTGCCTGTCGGGGCCGGGTAAGGCGCATGGCGCGGTGGTGCGATTAACCCCCGGCCGCCAGAGAAGCGATTCGACGCTTTTCGGCGAAAGCCAGTCGCGGATTATCCTGTCAGCAAAACCGGCTCAACGGCAGGCCATTCTGGAGTTGGCTCAGCAGATGGGCGTTCCGGCTGGAGTAATTGGAGCCGTGGGTGGCGCGTCGCTGGTCATCTATCTTGGGGACGAGCGGTCGACTACGAAGACGATCGATCTTTCGGTCGAGGCCATAGCCGATCGCTGGGGGTGCTCGTTGGAACGGAAACTGAACCAGGAATAAATTAGCTCGTACGATTATGCATAAAGAACTTCCCATGCTCTCTCCGGATAAGTTTCACGACGAATGCGCGGTGTTCGGTATTTTCGGCCACGAAGAAGCTGCGAATCTGACTTACCTGGGGCTCTATGCGCTCCAGCATCGCGGACAGGAAGCCTCAGGCATCGTCGCCGGCGATGGCGAACAGTTTTATGTGCACAAGGGGATGGGGCTGGTCGCGGACATCTACAAGAAGACGACGCTGGAAAAACTGCCCGGCCGAATGGCCATCGGTCACAATCGCTACTCCACGGCCGGCGGGAACGATTTAAAGAATATCCAGCCGTTCAACGTCAACTTTGCCTTCGGGAATTTGGCGCTGGCGCATAACGGCAATCTCATCAATGCCCAGGTCTTGCGCAATGAGCTGGAAGCCTATGGCGCCATCTTCCAATCCACCTCGGATACGGAAGTCATTATCCATCTGATTGCCCATTCCAGGGCCAGCACGTTTCTGGCCCGCGTGATGGATGCGTTGAATCAGGTGCGAGGCGCGTTTTCGCTGGTGTTGATGACGGACAACGGCCTGATCGCGGTGCGCGATCCGCATGGCCTGCGGCCGCTCTGCTTGGGGCGTGTGCGTGGGAGCTGGGTGGTGGCGTCGGAAACCTGCGCGTTCGATCTCTTGGATGCTGAGTATGTGCGCGAGATCGAGCCCGGCGAGTTGGTTGTCTTGAGCGATCAGGGGATCGACAGCCATCGGCCCTTTCCTAAAGTCGATCCAGCTATGTGCGTATTCGAGTATGTCTACTTCGCCAGGCCGGACAGCCGAATCTTCGGCGCCAACGCGGTCTATTCAACGCGCAAAGCCTTGGGACGCCGGTTAGCCAAAGAATCCTGGGTGGAGGCGGACATCGTGATTCCTGTGCCAGACTCCGGCGTGCCCGCCGCATTGGGGTATAGCGAAGGCGGGGGCATTCCCTTCGAGACGGGATTGATTCGCAATCACTATGTCGGCCGGACCTTCATCGAACCGGAACAGTCCATTCGACACTTCGGCGTGAAGGTGAAGCTAAACGCGGTGCCTGAGGTGTTAACGGGCAAGCGGGTGGTGGTCGTCGACGATTCGCTCGTTCGAGGGACGACGAGCCGGAAGATCGTCAAGATGCTGAGGAATGCCGGCGCCAAGGAAGTTCATATGCGGATCAGTTCTCCGCCGATCGTCTCGCCTTGTTTCTATGGCGTCGATACGCCGACGAAGAAAGAGTTGATCGCGTCGAATCATTCGGCTGAGGAGATCCGTAAATACATTACCGCCGACTCGCTGGCCTACCTGAGCCTTGACGGCATGCTGCAAGCAGCTCCGGGAGTCCCGTCCCAATATTGCAATGCTTGCTTCACCGAAAAGTATCCCATCGCGTTTACCCGCGCAGAAGAAATGCAGCTCGGGCTGTTCGAGCCATCGGCCTCGGTTAAGAAGTCGATGTAGCGGTTATGGTGTGACCGTTGCGTCGCGGAGAGAGGGCTGCGCTATGCATGAACGCGGTCGGCCGAGAGTCGAAGTCGACTATCCCGTCACGCTGAGCGGCGAGGGGGGCGATGGGACCGGGACGATGACGAATCTCACCATTACCGGCGGCGAGATTGCATCGGATCTTCTCACCCAAGTCGGCGTCCATTTCAGGATCCATATTCATCTCTCCGGTGCGCGAAACCCCATCGATATTGCGATCGCGACGGTGCGCTGGCAGCGCGAGAATCGCTTCGGCATCGAGTTTGTGCGGTTCGAAGACAATGCCAAGCTTCAACTTGAACAAATGTTGAACCAGCGTGACGTGTAGACGGCGTCCTGCGGTCATGTCTGTTCCTTCGAATCTCTCACAGCTATGTATTGGATCCTTCCCCCCCTTCGTTCTGCTGAGGAGCGGCCTCTCGCTTTAGAAGTGGCCTCTCTTTTTCTTCAGCCAGTCGGTATCGCCATGTTCATCCCAGCCTCGTAATCTCTCCTAGTTGTTTGAAGATACGTGTGCTCCCTCCAAAGGAGGGTGGACAAGGCCTGTTGTCCTGTCTATTCTTGCGCACGCGTTCCGGTCAGGGAACTGATTCAGGAAGAGCGATTTCAACAGGAAAGGAGGTGAAGAAGAATGGAACAACAGAAAGAGCAGTATGTTCAGCCGGTGATGGTGAAGCACGAGTTGTTGCGCGACATCACGGCGAAGCAATCTATCCCTGGTTGTGATAGGAATTGCGATAAGTAGTAACGAACTAATGGGCTGGCCGGTTCTCGAGGATCGGCCAGCTTATCTTGTTGGTGCCTAGCTTCTGTTGTTGTGCCGGGAATACTCTCGCCTCGTATCTTCTCATCTGATTTGCCTGTCATGGTCTCTGTCTCAGGTTTCACTCCAGAGTTTCTCTGAGAGCCACAAAGCTTGCTAGGCGCTTGCTCGCCTGGCTCGACAAGCCTGAAAGTCTTGCCCTCAAGGCCTTGTTGCACGCAGTCCCACCCCTGGCCATATACCAAGGTGGGGTACTTCATCAGGCCTTTGGGGTATAGGCAAGATCCCAATGTCAGGCTACCTTTCTTGAAGAAGACGACAGTCTGTCGCGATGGCGAGCGGAAGTCGATGCAGGTAGTCGATGCTGGTATAGCGGCTCCTAGGCGCAGTCGAAAAGCCGGGCAGCGACCGGCAAGGAGGATGGCAGATGGTAGAGATCTCAGCTACGACGATATTGTCCGGTGCGGCAGAATCTTCGATCCACGGTTCAATCGATCGGACGCAACTTGATCGCATCGTTTTGCGACCAAGTCCCGACGTGCAAGGTACGACGATGGATGGAGAGACAGTGCTGTTGGACCTGAGCAGCGGCCGGTACTACACCTTGAATCGGCTGGGGAGTGTGATTTGGGAGCATTGCACGGGGCGGAACACGATGGGCGATATTCATGCGGTTATCGGCGACCAGTTTGAGGTCGCATCCGAGCGAGCCCTCGACGACCTTGTCAACCTGGCCAATGAATTGGTTCAGGAGGGGCTACTTGAACAGGAAAGGAGGTGAAGAAAAATGGAACAACAGAAAAAGCAGTGTGCCCAGCCGATGGTGATGAAGCATGAGTTGTTGCGCGACATTACGGCGGGAAACTCTGGGCAGCAGCCTTGCAGAACACTTCAGTGCCAGGAGAAGTAGCGTCCCTGAGGGGTAGCGGGCTCACGGAGATTGTGCCGTCTATATAAATTGAGGAGGTAATACAAAATGGAACAGAAGAAAGAACAGTATGTCCAGCCAGCGGTAGAGAAACACGAACTGTTGCGCGACATTACGGCGGGTCAGTCAGGCTACAATTGTGATGACAAGAGGCCGCGCCGCTGGTGGAATAACGATTAATGTGAAGGGGTCGGCTCGCTAAATGGCGGGCCGGCCCATCTCCTTGCAACGGCGTGGTAGCGCGAAATACGTCGGTTGAATCCTGAGGGTATGGTAGAAATGAGCATGGTTGAATATCGCTATTCACTCTATGGCACGGCGGTCAGATATGAGACGGATGTGCCGATTCTGGCGCAACCGGTGAACGAGTTGTTGCGGCATTTTCGCCTGAACGATGCGTTCGATGCCGATGCGGTGCTGACTCTTCGTTTTCGACAAGTGAAGAATCTGGCCGAGGTTCCCTTTACAATTTCCGCTTCGGCGCGGCAGTTGGCGGCCGGTACGGGTGAGGCGGTCGGGGATCGGCGAGCGACCGGACTGGCCTACAAGGTGAGTGCGGATCAGGGGCTTCTGATCGCAGAGTTTCCTGAGATCGGGGTGTTAGTGATCGACGGCGCGCAGGGCCAAGCCGAGGGGTATGTGATAAATCCCGAGCGGCTGTCCTCCAACCTGATCGAATATCTATTTCACCTGGCGTTGATTGAATTATTGCGGCGCCGCGGGCTCTATACGATTCATGCGACGGCGCTGGAGTACAGCGGTCGCGCCATCTTGATTCCCGGCAACAGCGGCCGCGGGAAAACCACCTCGTTTATCTCCTTACTTCGGTCCGGCTATCGCTATCTATCGGACGATCATCCACTCTTGCAGGATTCCGGAGCGCAGGTGGAAGTGCTGCCGTTTCCGATCAAGATCAATGTCACCGATGCCACGGTGCAGTTTTTCCCAGAACTGCAGTCGGCATCGGAGCAGGTGCTCCATCCAGGTGTGCCCAAACGATTTTTTTATGCCGAAGACCTCTATCGGACGGCGGTCGGTGAGCGCTGCCAGCCCGCGCTTGTGTTGTTTCCCCATGTCGTCGATGCACCGAAGAGCCATCTTGAACTGCTTCCCAAGAGCCGGGCGCTGGAGGCGCTCTTGCCGCAAGCCTTGCTGGTCTACGATCAAGAGGTCGCTCGGCGGGAGTTCAAAGTGCTGGCGAAACTTGTACAGCAAGTCGATTGTTACCGACTGCATTTCGGCCGCGATATCTTGGATTTGCCGAAACTGATCACCCCGCTGCTGGAGAAGGGGCGATGAAGGTCGCACGGCAATTCCCGTGGTTGCCTGAAGCGGAGTTGCTGGTGTGCTGCGCGCGCACGCACCTGACCGAGGAACTGCGCGCGCGGATCTGCGCGCGGATCCAGGAGCCGCTGAATTGGGGACAGCTGCTGGATCTCGCCACGTCTCACGGCGTGCTTCCGCTTTTCTATCGGAATATTTCGACTATCTGTCCCGCGCTCGTGCCGGGCGATGTGCTGGCGAAGCTGCGCCAAAAAACACAAGCCTGTGCCTTGCTGAGCCGATCGCTTGCGCAGGAACTGGGAAACTTGTGCGATGCATTTGCCGCGCGGAATGTCCCGGTTGTGCCCATTAAAGGCGCGACCTTAGCCTTGTCCGCCTATGGCGATCTGACGCTTCGTGATTTCAGCGATCTCGATCTCTTGATTCCAGAATCTGCGGTTGGGGCCGCGCAAGCGGTATTGCTTGCTCAGGGGTATGAGCGAAAAGACCCTTCGACCGACCCAGCGGAAGCGGAGCACGAAGAGGGCCCCTACAATGTGTTTATCAAGACGCGCAGCCTATTCAGAGTCGATCTTCAGTGGGTGATGGCGCATCAGCATTTTGCCTTTCAACTGGATCGTCCGGAGTTCTGGGCACATCGGACGCCGATGGTGCTGGGAAAGTCGACGGTTCACACGCTGGCGCCTGAGGAACTTCTGATTCTTCTCTGTGTGCATGGATCGAAGCATGCTTGGGAACAGCTCAAGTGGGTGTGCGATGTCGCTGAATTGCTCCGTTCGCATCCGAACCTCGATTGGGCCAGGGTTTTTTCACAGGCGAAGGCCTGGCGTTGCCTGCGGCTTATGCACATCGGATTGGCCCTGGCCCATCGGGTGCTAGATGCGCCGATCCCAGAATCGGTCCACGACCGCTATTCGGCCGATTCCGATATTCAGATGTTGTCCGAGCGTATGCCGGCGAGTCTTTTGGCGAATCCCAGGAACGGTGTCAGCGAGGAGCAGGCAGTGGCCGTCTATTTTTCGTTGAAAGACACTTGGTGGGAGCAATGGCGATTCGGCCTGGCACTGTGCCGGGACGGCTCGTCAATCGTGGAGGCTCCGCCAAGCTGGTTTTCCCGTGGGAAGCGGCTGGCGCAATTGTCGCATCTTGTCCGGCCCTGCCAGCGCGCGGTGAGGAATCTGGTCCCCTCTCCCATTCGCGGCACAATCAATCGATGGGTCGATCATGGCCGCTGATGGCCACGGGCTCTCTCGGGTGTGTGAGGGGTTGTCGTCTAGAAAGGCACGCGATTGCGGGAGCGCGTCCTGCGATTGGGCCGACTGAGCCTACGATGAAGCGAATAGCGAGAAAGTATTGGCTGCTGTTGCAGGTGGCTGCGGTGGTGTCGTGGATTCGTTTTCGATTACGCGGCGAAAGTCTTCCGAGGGTGTTGCAGCGACTGCAGCCAGCCGTGCTTTCCGGGAATCCCGATCCGGCGCGATTTGAAGACCTGGTCTACTATCTAGATCGATGGCTCCAGCTCTTCCCCTACAATGCAAAAGGGAATTGTTTTCCCCGATCGTTGGCCTTGTATTGGTTCGCCACACGATCGGGCTATCCGGTGTCGTTTCATTGCGGAGTGAGAAAGGATGGGACCGGTCTCGATGGCCATGCTTGGTTGATGCTGGATCATCAGCCGTTTCACGAGCCTGGCCGGTATTGGCAGCAGTTCACCGTGACCTACTCATTCCCTCCTGGTCCCCTAGTCAACCGGGATCTCGTGCCGCCTGTGCGCCCACGGAAGGGGACGACGGCGGTTATCTGAGGCAAAAACAGACGCATTTGAATCTCCATGAATAGTTTGCTGCTTCGCATACGGCCGTTTCTTCAGACGCTTCGGTATGCCCTCTCCTTTGTCTGGCAGAGCAGTCCGAGCCTCGCGGTCGGCAGCATTGCTGTACGGGTGGTCCAGGGGTTGTTGCCGCTGGCCGTGCTGTACCTGACGAAGTTATTGATCGATGCGGTGACGGAGGAAATTAAGGTTCCTTCGCCGGATGCCTCGTTAACTCCCATTGCAACGATTCTCGCGGGACTGGCAGGGGCCGCGGTGATCAGTGCCCTGCTCACGGTTGCCGCTTCTTTGATTTCCAGGATTCACGCCCAGGTCGTCACCGATCATATGCATGCGCTGCTGCAGGCGAAGTCTGTCGAGGTCGATCTCGAGTATTACGAGAATGCGCGGTATCAAGATACGCTGCACCGGGCGCAGCAGGAAGCGCCCTATCGTCCCACCGCAATTCTCAACGCGCTCTTGCAATGTTTCCAGGATGGCATCTCGCTGCTGGCGATGGCGGGCATTCTCTGGTGGCTGCATTGGGCGGTCATTCCGGTCCTTGCGCTGACGGCGATTCCGTATTTCTTGGTCCGGTTGCAGCAATCCAACCGGTTGTTTGCCTGGGAGCGCGAGCGGACGCCGCTGGAACGGAAAGCCTGGTACGTCAATATGCTGTTGACGCAGGCCACCGCCGCCAAAGAAGTTCGCTTGTTCGATCTCGGCCCTCGGTTGCGAGACTGGTTCCGCGAGACGCGGACGATATTGCGCCAGGAGCGGATTGCGCTGGAGCGCCGGTGGGCGCTGTTCGGGCTGGCGGCGCAGATTGTGGGAGTGGCGGGCGTCTTCGGAGTCTACAGCTTTGTGGCAGTAAGAACGTTTCATGGACTGTTGACGGTCGGTGATCTCGTCATGTTCTTTCAGGCGATCCAGCGGGCCTCGGGGTTTCTCGAAGGGTTGGGTTGGAGTGTGTCGAATTTGTATGAGAGCAATCTCTTTCTGACGACGCTGAATGAATTTCTCGCGATTCGTTCAAAGCTGCCTGAAGCGGTTCAGCCGCGGCGGTTTCCCGCCTCGCTCGGGCAGGGGATTAGGTTCGAGCGGGTCTCGTTTCAATATCCCCATGAAGAACGGGTGGCGGTTCGCGACTTCACGTTTACGATCAGGCCTGGCGAGCATGTGGCGTTTGTCGGCGCCAACGGCGCTGGAAAAACGACCTTAGTGAAGCTCTTGTGCCGTCTGTATGATCCCACGAGCGGGCGCATTATGATCGATGGGGCGGATCTTCGCGACTATGCCATCGCCGACGTCCGTGGCGCGGTCAGCGGAATTTTTCAGGACTTTGTGAAGTTTCAGTTTTCCGCCAAAGACAACATCGCATTGGGGGTGCAGGCATCCGATATCGCATTGCCGACGGTCGTGCAGGCGGCCAAGCAAGCCGGTGTTCATGAGACCATTGAGCGGTTGCCGAAGGGCTACGAGTCTTTGCTGGGGAAGCTATTCGATGGAGGGCATGAGCTGAGTATCGGAGAATGGCAGAAGGTGGCCCTGGCCCGGGCGATTCTCCGCAATTCCCAGGTCCTGATTCTCGACGAACCGACCAGCGCCATGGATGCCAAGGCAGAAGCGGAGTTATTTGAACGGTTCCATGAACTGGCGCAAGGACGGACAGCCATCTTAATCAGCCATCGACTCTCCACGGTTAAGATGGCCGACAGAATTTTCGTCGTGGATCGCGGTCAGATCGTGGAACAGGGTTCGCACGATGACTTGATGGGGCGCCAAGGCCTCTATGCCTCACTATTCCTCACCCAAGCGCAGCACTACCAGTAATCCTCCTGTTTCAGATCGTGCGCTCTTTCATCTTCTTGCCGCATCTCTTAGAATAGCTCCCCCTACGTACAGACTTATGTAGGGGAAGCCCCGCTTCTAGTGGTCTAGGCAGGGTGCCAGGCTGGGGCTATTCTTCTCGAAGGCCTGGCGCGCCTTGAGATTTTTCACGCAGCTACTCCATTGAATTCAGGCGCCGGAGAGGAGTCATCTCCAGTGATTCTCATTCTTGCCGATTCAACCGACCCCTGGGCAGCGCGTATCCATCGAGAAGCTCAACGAACAGGGAGCGATGTCTGCTGGGTTGAACCCCTGCAGCTGCTGGATAAGGTTCTGCTTAATTGGCCGGTTTCGGCCAAAGAGTCGGTCATCCAAGGATTTCTGGAGATCAATGGGCAGAGAATTACTCTTGAAACCCTCACGGGAATTTTCACTCGGCTTCCGTTCCCATTACGTGTGAATCTTGAGGGGCTGTCGGATGCCGACGCCGACTATGTGACGAAGGAGGCCACCGCGGCCTGGCTGGCCTTCCTGAATGCGATGCCCTGTCCAGTGATCAATCGGCCGGTTCCCGGCGGCAGGCCCACACTTCTTTCGGGAAGCCCGCTGTTGGCCCCGCTCGCGCCAGCGCATGGATTTCTTCTTCCCGCAGTCCGTTACACGTCCAGCCAAGCCGATGCCTTGCAGCAATTCACGGCTTGGGGCGGGTCGGCCTATCTTAAGCCTCTTGGATCGAGTGAGCCGGGGCGGTTCCTGCAAGCGCAGGATGGGGCCGAGCAGATCCGCCAAGTCATGGAACAACAGGCGGTGTCGCTTCAAACCGTTCCGCCTGGGCAGCAGGCGACGGTCTATGTGGCGGGCGAGCGAGCGGTGGCGACGGTCCTTCGTTCCGGCGAGGCGGTGTCGCAGCCGGTGGAGGTGCTGTCCGCTCACACCGCGCGTTGTTGTGATCTCGCGCGCGCGTTAGGGCTCACCTTTGCTGAGTGTCAGATTGTGATCGACCCCAGCGGAGACCTCTGGTGTCTCGATATCAGCGGCACGCCGAACTTCTGGCGTTGTCCGCAGGACGCGCAGCAGCAGATTGCGGAGCAGTTGCTCGAATACCTTTCTGAACAGAGGAGCCTGTCGCAGGATGATTCTTCTCATGGGACCGATGGCCGACTCAGTGCTTGCGAATGTGTGCGCCCGGCTTGCGGTCCGGAACGCTGATCTCATGCTCGTCCATCCGGATTCGGAAGGGCAGGATTGGGATGTGTCCTGGTCGAGCGATGGCCGTAGGATTGTAGAGCACATCCGTCTCGGCCAGCAGGTTATCGATGCCGCCAGTATTGATGCGGTGTATTTGCGTGGAGTCGGCGCCCGGTCGGCCTCGTCTCCGAGGGCCAGAATCCTCGCGACGACACTCTGGGAGTTTGCCGAGAGTCTTTCAGTCCTGGTTGTGAACCGGCGCCAGGCCGGGCATACGAACATGTCGAAGCCCTATCAGCAACAGCTGATTGAGCAAGCCGGCTTCCTGGTTCCGAAGACACTGGTGACGATGGTGCCGGAAGAAGCGCGCCGGTTCTATGACGAGTGCCAGGGGCGCGTCATTTACAAATCCATCAGCGCGGAACGGTCGATTGTGAGGCCGTTGACGCCGGCTGATTTTCCCCGCCTGGAACACATCCGCTCCTGCCCCGTGCAGTTGCAAGAAACGATTCCAGGCGCGGATCTGCGCGTGCATACGGTGGGAGACCGTTTGTTCGCGACCGAGGTGCTGTCGGACGGGACGGATTACCGGTATGCCGGTCGCGAGGACAAGCAGCGCACCATGCGAGCCGTCGAATTGGAGCAGAGTATTCAGGCCCGCTGTCTCGGTCTCGCCAGAGGCTTGGGATTGAGCCTGAGCGGAATCGATTTTCGCCGGACGCCGGCTGGCGCCTATTATTGTTTCGAGGTCAATACCAGCCCGGGGTTTACCTTTTTTGAGAACTATACCGGTCAGCGAATTGGCGATGCCTTAGCCGATCTGCTCTGTGCCGGACGGGCGTAACGAATGTGAATCGGTCGAATCGCAACGACGAAAGGAGTGCCGCTAATGGGGAGACAGCCGTTTATCACCGCCGATTTGAGGCCGGATCTAACCGTGGCGTCCGAGCCTGGACAGGTATCGCTAGGGGGGCATGCAACGACCGCAGAACTGGCCGAAGCAGCTCGTGCCGTTCTGTCGGAGGGAGAGCAGCAACAGATTGAACGAGGCCGGCAAGATACCCGCCAGGACCTCATGGCGGCGGTGCCGCGCCCTAATCCGGATGTTCAGGGAACGACGTTGGATGGCGAGACCGTGTTACTCGATTTGAGTACGGGCCGTTACTACACCTTGAATCGGGTTGGCAGCGCGATCTGGGACGCCTGCACGGGAACAGCGTCCCTTCAGGCCATTCACACCGCATTGTGTGGACGGTTCGATGCTCCGCCGGAGCGGATTGCCGATGATCTCTTTGCTCTGGTGACCCATCTGAGTCACGAGGGACTTTTAACAATAGAAAGGGGGTGAAGAAGCATGGAGCAACAGCAGAAAGAGTCGTACACCGAGCCGGTCTTGGTGGCGCACGACATGTTGCGCGACATCACCGGCGGAACGTCCGGGGTGAAGGCTAGCGACAAGAGTGTGGGTGAGAAACCCGGTGCGATTGAGTCCTATTAGCTAATGCTGCCGTAACCGCGTTCGTGGGGCGGCCGGCTTCGGCCGGCTGCCCCACGAATCGTATAGGGCGTAATTGAGAGGCCTGGTGATTGACGCAGTACGATGGTTCTTAGAGCGTGTGGCCGAATACTCCCTGTCCACGGTCTCTTCCTGGGACCGTTTTACGGCAGCCATCGGAGAGATCGGCGGCACATTCACGCGCCTCAATAGCGGATTGGCCTGGCCGTATCTGCTTGCCAGTGTGACGATTGCCGGTGTGGCGTATAGCCTGTCGAGGAAGGGGGAGGCGCTGTCGGTGTCGTCCTTTAGAGCCTTTCTGTTTCCTCGGTTTGTGTACGGTCACTCCTCTGCCTGGGTGGACTACCGATTTTATGCGGTGAGTGTCGTGCTCAATGCATTGTTCTTTGTGCCCATGTTGGTCGGCTTCGCCCTTCTTGCGGAGAAGATGGGCAAGATAGTGTTAACCGGCTATCTGGGCTGGATCTCTCCGACCACGTTACCTGTGCCTGTTCTCTTTGCCGCGATGCTCGGATTTTACCTGTTGTACGATTTCATCAATTACGTAGGTCATGTATTGCTTCATAAAGTTCCGTTTCTGTGGACGTTTCATCAGGTGCATCATTCGGCTGAGGTATTGACGCCCATTTCAGGGTTCCGTGCGCACCCCGTGGAGTTTTTTGTGACGGCGATTTTGCGTGCGCCGGTCATTGGATTTGCCGTTGTCTTTTACCAACATATATCGACGCAAGACTTAGCTGCCACGACGATCTTCGGTGTCAGCCTTATCGGGTTTCTGCATGGACTTTCAGGGCATCACTTGCAGCATTCGCACCTTCCGATTTCCTATGGCCCTCTGCTGGATCGTATTCTCGTGACTCCGATCGTGCATCAAGCCCATCACAGTATCGATCCATGCCATCACGACAAGAACTTCGGCGTGAAGTTTTCGTTGTGGGATTGGATGTTTGGGACGCTTTGTGTGCCGGATTGCCATGAGCGCCTTCAATTCGGACTTGTCGGCGAGAGCAAGGACGAGTTCTCGACCGTTGGGAAGCTGTATGTCGGCCCGTTTAAGCGTGTAGGAGGGCTCCTTCGCCGAAGCCTTGTCTCAGGCCTATTCAATCGCCCTCAGAATCCGGTGCGTTCCGATGGACTGTGACCAATAAAAAGAGGTGAAGGCGTATGGCGCGACAGGAGAAGGAGTTGTTCATACGGCGTAACCGCAGAATAGAAGTGCCAGATGATTGAGGCAGCACGCTGGTTTCTAGAGCGCGTGGCTGAATACGCCCTGTCCGCCGTCTCTTCCTGGGACCAGTTCACGACGACCATCGGGCAAATTCCTCGCGTTTTCGTCAACCTCTCGAATGGGTTGGCCTGGCCGTATCTTCTTTCCAGCTTGGCGTGTGCCTGGGCGATGTATGTGATGGCCAAGCGGGCGGGACGCTTGGAGGGCGAGTCCTTTCAAGAGTTTGCCTTTCCCGCGCGCTTGTATCGCCATTGGTCGACCAGGCTGGATTTTCGGTTCGCGGCCATCGATATGGTGTTGACATTTCTTTTCTATGTTCCCATCATGACAGGGCTCGGAGTGCTGGGCGCAAAAGGGATGTCGTGGTTATTGGTTGGACAGTTGGGATGGGAGCCGCCCCGTGCTCTTTCTCTGACGGCGATTGTCATGGCAGCCATCGGTTTTCTCCTGCTGCACGATTTGATCAATTATTGGGCGCACACGTTATTCCACACGGTGCCAGTGCTGTGGGCCTTTCATCGGGTGCATCATTCGGTCGAGGTGCTGACTCCTGCGGCAGCCTATCGAGTCCATCCCGTTGAGACCATCGGTTTTGCCCTGTTACAGGTTCCGGCCATCGGGTTCTCTGCGGTCTTTTATGAAAACATTCTTGGTCGTGAGCTTCAGGTCGAGATGATTTTCGGTGTGAGTATCATCGGGTTTACGATCGCGCTGCTGGGCATGCATTTGCGTCACTCGCACATCTGGCTCTCGTATGGCCCGGTGTTCAATTGGCTGTTCATCAGTCCGGCGCATCATCAGATCCATCACAGCCACAGCGTCGATCCACGCCATTGGAATAAGAGTTTCGGGCGCAAGCTGTCCATATGGGACGGACTGTCCGGCTCGCACTATCGTCCCGAGCATCCGGAGGTTCTGCAAGTCGGATTGCTCGATGCCGCGCCCAGGGAATTTGAGACGGTTCGGAGTCTGTACGTGAGTCCTGTGGCTAAATCTGTTCGTGCGCTGACTCAGTTGCTTGAGGGGAGGATGTAGCGGTGGGATTCTCGTCGCGATATCCGGTCGATGGAGCCGCATCTCCCGGTGCGTCTGATGGATGGGTGAACCCGGTGCGTTTCCGGGAAGCCCAGTTTCTTATCTGGTGCGCGAGAGCGACGGTGCCTGAGTTTATCCGCCGCCGGATTCTTGAGAGTGCGCAGGCCGGTTTGAATTGGCCGTTGTTGCTGGAATTGGCCAGCGCTCAGGGCGTCGAAGCCTTGCTCGCTAGGACGCTGACCGGATTGTGCGCGGACCTTGCTCCTCCGGCGGATCTCGATGTGCTTTGTCGGCGAGCAGAGGCGGCGGCCGTCGTGAATCGAGCGGGAGCGGAGGATCTGCTTCGACTGTCTCGACTCTTTGATGAGGCCGGAATCTCAGTCCTTCCCGTCAGAGGCGTCGTTCTAGCCGCTATGATCTATGGCGATCTCACGCTCTGCGCTCCGACCGATCCGGTTGTGCTGGTGCGCAGGAACCAACTTGTCGCGGGCCAGCAAGTGTTGGTTTCTCAGGGCTATGTGGCGAGAGGAGGGAAGGGACAGGCCTCAGGCGATACCGATGTCTCTGAGCGGTCGCTCGTCTACGTTCATGCCAACACGTCGCGCCGGATCGAGCTGCTGTGGGCGATGAGCCATGCGAGTATGACTTTTCCGATCGAGCGACCGGAGGTATGGAGCCATATCAGGCCGGTCTCGCTGGATGGCCGGAGGATCAGGGGAATGGCCCCGGAGGAGGCGATACTCGTGCTATGCGTGTATGGGGCGCATCGGGCATGGAAGCAGCTCAGCCTCATGACGGAAGTGGCCGGACTTATCCACGCCGGACGGCTGAATTGGAAGCGAGTGATTGCGACTGCCGTGGAATGGAAATGCTATCGGATCCTGTTGCTCGGTTTGGCGCTGTCTCATCGAGTCATGGAAACGCCTATCCCTCCGCAGGTCTTGAGCCTGATTGAGGCTGATTCCGATGTCATGGACATGGCCCCTCGCATGCCGAAAAGTTTGCTCTTGCAGCAGCGGGAGGGGCTCGACGATCATGAAGTCGGAGCGTTGTTGTGTACGCTTCAGGATGATTGGCGTGCGCGGTGGCGATACGGGATGGCGTTGTGCCGCAGTCATGACCCCGTCATTCATGCGTCCCCAGCGTGGTTCCGTGGGAGCCGGGCGCTGTACTGGCTCGCGCGCGTGGTGAGTCCTGTGCAGGCGCTCTCACGGTGGCTCGCTCCTCCAGCTTCGATCCGCCATCTGTTTCATCGATGAATCGAACCGCGGCGCGCCGTGCGGGCTTGTCACAAGGACATCGGATTTATGGCGTGCCGTTGCCCCTGAAAAATTCTGCATGGTAGGATGGCTTTCGTCAGTCATTCGGGTAGTCGATTGATGGCGAAGGAGGCTTATATGAAACGATTTGTGTGGGTGCTCGGCGCGCTACTGGTTCCGGTCTTCGCGGCTCACCTGGCGCTGGCGGCTGGATTTTTCAAAGTCGGCGAGAAAGCGCCGTCGTTCACGCTGACGGCCATTACCGGTGAAACGGTATCGTTAGACGCCTATAAAGGGAAAGTCATCGTCCTTGGGTTGTTTCATATTTGCGATCCCTGCATGATGCAGGGCGAGACGCTGCAAAAGGTTTCCGAGATGACTAAAGGCAAAGATGTGGCGGTGGTCGGCGTGAATTCGTCGGGAGACACGAAAAAAAGTGTCGGGGAGTTCCTGTCGGCCTTTTCTGTCAAAGTGACCTATCCCTATCTCCTCGATCCGGGGAAAGTGACGGACAAGCTGTATGGCGGCGGCAAGTTCATTCCCAATGTCTATGTAATCGACCAGGCCGGGGTCATCCGCTGGCAGCGGGTTGGGAACATGGATCTCGCGGCGGCCGATGCGATTACGGCAGAGGTCGAGAAGTTGCTGGCGAGCCCCGCGAAGATGTAATGCTGTCAGGCGATTCGATCTGGTCTGCGTGTCGATATATAAAGGATTGTCAGCAATGGATGAGATGGAAGCAGGGAAGCAGAAGTTCTTGGATGTCATCAAGGGTGTGGATGGAGCGGTGCAGACGGTGATTCCGGTCACACCGTCGAACAGCATGTTTTTGATCTCCCTCACGAAAGGGACGAACCGGAAATTCATCACGGTATCCGAAGACGATATTCTGGACCTTCCCAATGACGCCGGCATTCTGACCAAGGTCACCAAAACGGTGACCGATGCCATTGCGGCGCTGTAGCGGTTGCTATGAAACCTCTTTTACCAGGCATCTGGCAGTGGTCATGGTTTTCCGACGAGAAGCAGATCGATTTTAACGGGTTGTTTCTGACGGTCGGCGAACACAAGATTCTCGTCGATCCACCTCCAATGACGGCGGAGGCGAGCACGATGATTCGCCGGAATGGCCCTGTCGATTACATCATCGTGACAAACCGCGATCATGTGCGCGAGGCGGCGACGGTACAGGCAGAATTCAAATGCCAGCTGTTCGTGCCGGAGGCGGATGCCGCGCAGATGGATGTGACGGCGACGAAGACGTTCAAGGATCAGGAGCTTCTTCCCGGTGGCATCTGGGTCGTTCACCTGAAGGATCAAAAATCACCCGGGGAGTCGGCACTGTTTATTCAGCAGGGCAAGGGGGTTTTAATATTCGGCGATGCCTTAATCGGCAAACCAACCGGGGCCCTGTCTATGCTGCCGGCTGAGAAATATGCCGATCGTGAAAAGGCCAGAGAAGGATTGCGGCGCTTGCTGAAGTATTCATTCGATTCGGTATTGGTCGGCGATGGCGCCTCAATTTTGACCGGGGCGAAGCCGATTTTGGAGCAGGCGCTGCAATAGCGGAAGTTCCTTATGCCATTACGAAACGGATTGTCCGAAGAATTGAATCGCCAGGGGAACGAGCATTTCTCGCGCGGCCTCTATACGGAAGCGTACACCTGTTACGCCAAGGCGCTGGAATGCGACCGGATGACCGGGGATCAGCGGGCGATGGCCGCGACACTTGGGAATCTCGGCAATATCTGCGCGGTCAGCGGCAGGCGGGACTCGGCGCAGACGTACTATCAGGAAGTGTTGGAGTTGCAAAAGATTCTTGGCGACGAGAAGGGGATCGGAACGACGCTGGGCAATTTAGGCAATCTGCGCGCCGACGCCGGCGAATGGGAACGCGCCCGCGCCTACTATTTGGAAGCGCTGGATCTCCTGACGAAGGCGCACGATGAAGCGGCGAAGGCGGTGCTGCTATCGGATCTTGGCCTGGTGGCGCGCGAGGTCGGTCAATACGAGCAAGCGATTCAGTACTACGAGTATTCGCTGGTGCTGATGCGGCGCTTGGGCAATCAGGGCGGTGTGGCCGATGCCTGGCGGATGATCGGCCGGACGTTTCTGATGCAAGAACGGTATGACGATGCGATTGCCTGCTGCCAAACCAGCCAGTCGATTGCTGAGCGGGCGCGCGATGAATTGCGGGCCGGTGGGGCGCGGTATGTGCTGGCCCAGTGTTATGAAGCGATCGGCCGGTTGCAGGACGCGGCCGACCTCCTCGAACTCGTCGTGCTCATGGATCGCAAATACCAGTTGCCCAAGCTCGAAGAAAATACCAAGCGCCTTAGGGAGCTCCGCGCCCGGCTGGCGGAGACCGATTCCACCCCGCCTTATCGCGAGTCGCATGCATGAGCGATCCGGCTGTTTCCGCCTGGCCCCAGCTTCGCGCGGCGCTGATGCGCGCGTTTCCCCAGCTCTATGAATTGGAACCGGGCGGAGCCGTGGCGATGGATCTGGGCTCCGATGGCTGGCTGCTGGAGGTCAAGCCTGAAGGATTCGTGCTCTGTCAGTACGGGGTTGCGATGGACGATGTGATGGCCCTGATGTCCGATGGAACGCCGGAAGACCTTGGAACGGATGAAGTGGCGAAGCAGGCGAAGTATTTTATTCAGCCGGCAGTCGGGAAATATCGCGCGCTGCTTTTGCAATCTGGATTTACCGAAGAGACGGAGATGACCGACGAATTCGTTGCGGCGACATTCGCGCGCCCGGTGGATATCGGCAATCCATCCAAAGTGCAGGATCTCATGCGTTGGTGCCTGCGAGAGATTGGCAGGGCCTGATGACGCGACGCATTACCACCTTCGATGAGTTTCGCGACGCGGTCTCGGCCTATCGGCTGCCGAGAGTTCTCATCCTGGCGCTGGAGTTGGATCTCTTTACCAAAATCGGCGCGCGCCGTTGGACGATTCCACAATTGGCCAAGGCGTTGTCCGTCAGCGAGCGGGGACTCTCGATCCTGTGCCGCAATCTGGCCATGGCTGGCCTGCTGACGAAAATCGGTTCGGCCTATCGCAACAGCCGGCTGGCGGCGACCGCGTTGAATGCCCGGCATGCCGCCTATCGCAAAGACTATCTCGATCTGATGATGAACCATGAGAAGGATTGGCTTCGCCTGGGAGAATCCGTGCGGACGGGGCGTCCGTTGGATGAGAATGTGCCGGAAGAGCCGGGTTATCGCCAACGATTCACCTGGGCCATGCACTATCGGACGCTGGAGACGGCGCCGAAGATTGCCGCGCAAGTGGATGTGCACGGCGCGACGACGTTGCTCGATCTCGGCGGTGGGCCTGGCACGTACGCGATGGCGTTTCTGTCCAAACATCCGCGCTTGCGCGCCACGGTCGGCGACCGTCCGGCGGCCCTTGAAGTGGCTAGGGAGATTGCCTCGACGCATAAGGCCGGTTCCCGGCTTAGCTACCTGCCGGTCGATTTTACGCAGGAAGAGATTCCCGGCACCTACGATGTCATCTGGTATTCCAACGTGCTGCACATCTATTCGCCCGAGACGAATCGGGCGATTTTCCGCCGCGCGCTCGCGGCCTTGAATCTAGGCGGTCGGTTGCTGATTCAGGATGCGTTTCTGCACGATCGTGAAGGGCTTCGTCCAGCCGAAGCGAATCTCTTTGCCCTCTCGATGCTGCTCTTTACGGAAGAGGGCAATACCTATACGGCGGCGGCCACGCGTGTCTGGCTGAAAGAGGCTGGGTTTATCAAAACTAAGGTGTTGCGGATCAAGCCGGGGACGGAGGATTGGGAGGACGGGATCCTGGAGGCTGTGGCGCCTGGGGGCTTGTCCCGTAAGAGACTCAAAAAGCCTGTTCAGCAAGGCCGCAGCAAGTGAGAAGGCGAGGCGTACGTTTCGATACGTTGAGCCTTTGATCGCAACGAGAACGACGCTGCACGGGTTTTTTCAGTCTCTTGTCAAAAACGCGCGCCCGCCGAACGAGATCACGAGAAAATTCAAAATCCCGCTGAAGCCGCTTGCCGTCAGTGCCGCGACGGTCGGCTGGTCTTTCGTGACCAGTTGGACCATTGTCGATAAGTCCAGCGCCAGTCCTATAGTTCCGTAGATCACACTCGCCATCGTCGCCCATCGATATCCCAAGCGGACCACGATCAGCAGGAATACCGGCAGCCCGATGAGAAAGCCGACGAGGAAACGGCTTGGCTCTGCCTGGCTAGGCTGATTCACGAGAAACAGCGTTGCCATACCGACGGCGGTCAAGCCGATTAAACTGATTAGCAGTCCCCAAGGTCTTATCATCGCCGCACTATAGCCTGTTCATGCCTTAGCAACAACGGCGTTGCAGGTCTGGACTTTCAGTCTCATGCCTCCCTTCTCACCCCCTCGTTCGAGGGGAACCTTCCCACAGTGGGGAATATACGCGGCGGGTGCAATGCAGGCAGAATGACCCCAACATTACGGAGGGGCCATGCCAATCATGTCTTGGATCAGCCGTCTTCTTCAGTCTGTGACCGGCGCCATGTCTCCCAAGCTTCAGGTGAAGAAGCTCCACTCGTCACGCCGCGTGCGGTACTCCATTAAAAGTCTGGCCTGGGGGCTTGTGGGCATTGTGCTCGGTCCGTCGCTGGCGTGGGCCGAAGCGGCTCCGGTCCCGATGGGAATTGTCGCCGCTGGGTTCGGCTATCAAGTTGGGGATGTCTCGACGATCACGGTAAAGATCTACGATCCGCAGAGCGGCGAGGTGCTGTCGGACGACACCTATGAGTTGAATGTGAAGGAAGAGCAGGCGACGAACGGATCGCAGCCGCGCGCTCGGATTTTTGCCGGCGGCGTCGGTGCGGGCGCGACGGACCTCTCCAATTTCGTCTTGCGGGTCTACGATGCGACGACTGGAAAGTTTCAATGGGAAGGAAATTTGAATCTGACGCCGCACGATGCAGAAAGTTCAAGACAGCTGGTCTCGACGCTGGTGCCGCGGCGTGCGACGGTGAGCAGAGTCCATGAAAAGCCAGCCTCGCCTTCCCAACCGTCGTTCTTGCTCCGCGCGCTCGACGCTGAAACGGGCGGGTTGGTGTGGGAAGACGAGTTTTCAACGGATGGGATCCGCCGCGCCAAGCTGGAGCGGGTCGCGAATCGCTTGGTGAGCGCGGATCGCGACAAATCGGAGCTCAGCCGTTCCTTCGATTTCAGAATCAGGATGTCTGAGGACGAGGGCCGCCACATTCTATGGGAAGACCGATTTGCTCAGACTGACGCCGGCGAGATCGCTGAGTCGGAAACGGTGGAGGAGAAGGCTCTGCGGTTGCCGACGTGGTCAGGCCATACGGGTCGGCAGCTCCAAGAAGAATCGATCTAAGAGGTTTGCGAGGGGGCACTGCGTTTTTGCAGAAAGGTATCCAACCACTGTTGGTGGAATTGGTCATAGGAGAGAAATATTTTGTCCTGGAGCGCGGTGGCAACGGTGGCGTTTCCCTTGAAGGCATCCAGGAGATCGACCACGCGGCTCATCCCGAATCGTTCGATCAGGTAGTGCGTGGCGGAATTGGCTTCGAGGTAGGCCAGCGTCGCTACGTCGTGCGGCATCTGCCCCCATCCTCCTTCCAAATAGCGCAAGTGCAGAACTGAGCCGCCGTTCGGCATGGCCTGGTCGAGGTCCGGCCAGGAACTGCCGGCTAGTTGCATCGCCAGTCCTTCATTGAGCCACACCGGCAGCGAGCCGATCCGGCCCTCCAGGCGATCATGCAAGAGGGCATGCACATACTCATGGCGCAAGACATCGGTGAGCCACTTCGTATCGGTCGTGGCGCCTTGTGTCGGGATTTGGATGCGGCCGAGGGTTGGATCGTAGAGGCCGTCGGCCCAGGCCGGGCTGCCGGTGGCGGTCTGAAACGCGTCTTTGGTATGCAGGACAACCACGATCGGTTTGGCGGGGAAATGGCCGAGTCGCTGGCCGATTTCGCGATAGGCCTCCTCTAAAATCTCCAGCACCACTGTCCAGGTCTGTGGATCTTCTGCTCCATTATATTTGACGAGAAAGTGGCTGCTGCTTCTGGCGTTCATGCGGGATTCCACCGCATCGGTGTGGCGCACTTTATTCGTGACAGTCGCGAGGTAGGACTGGATACGCGGATCTTTGCCGGCCCGTTCGGTCGCCTGCGTCAGATGTTGCGCGGCTTCACTCAGCCGGTCCTGTTCGTAGAGCAGATCGGCCAGTGCAAGATGCGGAAAGGGCTCGTTGGGAGCCAAAGCCATCAACCCGGTCAGAAATTCCTGATTCAACGCCGGATCGCGCAGTTCCCAATAAGCGTGCGCCAGATTTAATTGAATAATCGGGTTGGTGCTGTCGAGCGCGGCGGCTTTCTTGAACGCGTTGACGGATACCTTGGTTCCGTCGAGCCGCTCTTGTTCCAATCCAAGATTGTTCCAGAGAATGGCGACATACGGTTTGGCTTTCGCATCGGCGAGGACCGATGCATCCAGGTTTTTCAGATGCTGCTCGGCGGCGGGAAGCTGTTTCTTGTCGATCTCGTCGCGAATGGTTTCCAGCAGCCGACTGGAGTCTGTTTCCGGCACGATGGCAGGGTCGATCCCACGCACTTGTCTGATCTCTTCATCGGTCGGCGGCGGCCCGCTCTGCAAGCCCGCTGTGTGAGACGCCGACGGCTCGTCGGTTGTCTGGGGCGGTGTTTGCGGCGCCGGCACGGTGACCCACAGGGCTTTGAAATGCAGCTGATAGGCCAAGAAGAGGCCCAAGCCAGCAGCCAGGGGAATGAGGATATGTCGGATGTTGCGGCGATACATAGTCGTTAGGGTGGCTCAGTGTAACACCTGAGAAGAAGAGGGCCAAGAAATCACTGCAATGCGGATAACCGATTGGAGTCAGGCTCATGAACTCCCTGTGAGTGCCGGATGGCTTCATTGAGTGACTTGCGGCGGTATGTTACGATCTCGCCCAGTTATGGAGTCTCCCGCCGAGTCTAGCTTGCCTGCGACGTTTCACGAGTGGCTCGATCGCCTTGCGCGGCCGATTGAGTTTGCGACGAAGGACGATTGCGCTCACGCCGGAGCCGTAAAGAATCTCAGCAGCTTTGTGTCGGGCCAGATTCAATCCGCCCTTGCGCAGGAATGGATTCCCCCAGCGATTGAGTCTCGTCTGCGCTCGCTTCGAGACCTCTTCATCGATTTCCATCAGACGCTTCCGGCCAGCGAACAGCAGCGGCGGCTGCAAGCGGCTTGCGTTATTCTTGGACGGCTTCGCGAAGCCACGCCGGAGCCGTTGCCTGGTCGTGAGGGGCAGCTCGATGGTGCCGTGTCATCTACGGGATCGGCGCGAGAGGATGTCTGGAATGTGCCGGTCCAGTTTGTGAAAGGCGTTGGGCCGAAACGCATGGCCCTGTTGCAGCGGCTTGGAATGGCGACGGTTGAAGATGCGTTATGGACGATTCCCTGGCGCTATGAAGACCGATCCGTGATGACGCCCATTGGCAACTTGGTGCCGGGGATGGTGACGTCGATCTGTGGCGCGATTGCAAAATGCGACGCGAAGCGCACGAGGAATCGCCGGTTGTCCGTGCTGGAAGTCGGCGTTGAGGATGAGACGGGGAAGATGCAGGTGGTGTTCTTCAATCAGGCCTACCTTGAAGATATCTTGGCGGTCGGGAAAGTCGTCATGATGAGCGGCCGCGTCATTGCGGGAAAGCAAGGCTGGATGGTCCCGCGCATGGACGTGGCACAGTACGAAGTGGTGGGCGAGGCTGCGGAGTCGGCGCTGCATGTGGGCCGTATCGTCCCGATCTACCATGAAACGAAAGGCTGGACGTCCCGGCAATCGCGCGTGTTGGTGAAGGGATTGCTGGAGGAGCATGCCGGAGCCTTGCGCGATCATCTGCCCGTGGCGCTTCGCGCCCGTCAGCGGCTGATCCCGATTCAAGAGGCCATTCAAGACGTGCATTTCCCGAAAAGCGGGTCGGACGCTCGCTTGCTGGAGCAGGGCAAGACGGCGGCGCATCGCCGGCTTGCGTTTGAGGAATTGTTTTTGTTGCAGATGGCCTTGGCTGCCAGGCAACGGTCAATGCAGGAGCAGCCGAAGGGGCTCAAGTTCAATCCGCGAGCGCCGATTGTCGATCAGATGAGCCGCTTGCTGCCGTTTCGCTTGACGGCCGCGCAGGATCAGGTCATTCGCGAGATTTATCGAGACATGATTTCGCCCAAGCCGATGAACCGGCTGGTGCAGGGCGATGTCGGGTCGGGAAAGACCGTGGTGGGGCTCCATGCCATCGTCATGGCCTGCGGGTCTGGTTATCAGGCCGCGCTCATGGCGCCGACGGAAATTCTGGCCGAGCAGCACTATCGCAATCTCACTGGAACCTTGGAGGCACTGGGATTGCGCGTGGCATTGCTACGAGGCAGCGACAAGGCGGCGGTGAAAAAAACGCAAGCGGCGCAGCTGGCTTCCGGCGAGGTGCAGGTGGCGATCGGGACCCATGCGTTGATTCAGAAAGGCGTCGCCTTCAAGAATCTCGGGCTCGCCGTGGTCGATGAACAACACAAGTTCGGCGTGATGCAGCGGAAAAACCTGATCGACAAAGGGTATCGGCCGGATGTGCTCGTGCTGACGGCCACGCCGATTCCGCGTACGCTCGCGATGACGGTCTATGGCGATTTGGATGTCTCCGTCATCGATATGCTGCCGCCTGGTCGCCGGCCGGTGCGGACCTTCTTGTTCGGCGACGCCCAGCGCCGCCGGGCCTATCAAATTCTCAAAGATGAATTGGGAAATAAGCGGCAGGCCTACGTCGTCTATCCATTGGTGGAGGAATCGGAGAAGACGGATTTGCAGGCGGCGATTCAAGGCGCTGAGGAATTGCAGAACGGGGAGTTCGCCGAATTCAAGGTCGGCTTGTTGCACGGACGTATGAAATCGGCTGAGAAAGAAACCGTGATGGCCGACTTCAAGGCCGGGAAGATTCATCTGCTCGTCGCTACCACCGTGATTGAAGTCGGCGTCGATGTGCCCAATGCGACGATCATGATGATTGAGCATGCAGAGCGATTCGGTCTGGCGCAGCTGCATCAACTGCGTGGCCGGGTCGGGCGTGGCGCGGAGCAGTCCTATTGCTTGCTGATGGCGGCCGGGTTGGGGCGAAATCGTCCGAGGCTGGGGCGGCATCCGCTCGGTGTGGACGAGCCGGTCTCGAATGCGCGAGAACGGCTAGATGCTCTGGTGCAATCGAACGACGGCTTTGTGATTGCGGAAGAGGATCTACGCATCAGGGGGCCGGGGGAATTCTTCGGGTTTCGCCAGTGGGGGATGCCGGAGTTTCGCGTGGCCAACATTGTGCGGGATGGCGATCTGTTGCAGCAGGCCAGACTCGAAGCGTTTTCACTGCTCAAGCAAGACCCGCAACTGAGCGCGCCGGGGCATCAGGGATTGAAGGACGCGATGTTGAGAAAGTGGGAGAAAAAGCTGGAGCTCGGCTCGATCAGTTAAGGAGAGGCATGGGATTGTTGCAGCGATTGAAAGACGACTTCCGGTCGGGGCTGGCGACGTTGCGATTGGGCACGGCGCATGTTGCCGGGCGCGCGCTGGAAGAGACGGAACTGCTCCGGATGCGGCTGGAAGTCCGGAAGATCGATCAGCAATTGTCCGACCTCTACAAAGACATCGGTGAGCGGGCCGTGGAGATGAAAGAGCGGGGCGAGACGGCCGAGCGGGTGACCTACGACGAAGAAATCGGCCGCGTCGTCCGCGAGATTCAGCAGTTGAAAGACGCGCGGAAGAAACTCGATGCCGAAATGGACGAGATCAGGAACGAGCAATGACGTCCCCCTCCGTCCGCCCGCGCCGGCTTGCCGGCATCGATATCGGCACGCTGACCTGCCGGCTGATCATCGCCGATCTCTCTCCTGGCGTACCTCTCAAAGAACTTCGATCCGAGCGGCGCATCCTGCGTCTTGGCGAAGGCGTCGATCAGAATAAGCGCTTGAGCCAGGCGGCGATGGATCGCGTGATCCCCTGTCTCCGCGAGTGGAAGTCGGTCATCGAAACCTATCGCGTGGATGCCTGCGCGGTGGTCGCGACGAGCGCGGTACGCGATGCTGCCAATCGTGCTGAATTTCTGGACCGCGTGAAACGTGAAGCCGGACTCGACATTGAAATCCTCACTGGCGAGGAAGAAGCCCGGCGCACGTTGCTTGGCATTCGTTCCGGGCTGCCGCCCGGCGTGACCGATATGTTTGCCCTCGACATCGGCGGCGGGAGCACCGAGTTTATCCTGGACCGTCAAGGCCAGGCTCCAATTGTCCGTTCTATCGATATCGGCGTGGTGCGACTGTGCGAACGGATACTTCGCCACGATCCGCCGACCGGCGAGGAAGTACGGCAGGCCAGAGAATGGATTGCGCAGGAGACGAAAGCGGCCGTTTCGGAGATGAAAGACTATGGAGCCGCCACCTTCGTTGGCACGGCGGGCACCGTCTCAGCCCTGGCCTCCATGGCGCAGAAGCTGCCTGCCTACGATTCCACCCGTATTCATAACTATCGACTGACTCTCGCTACCGTGGAAGAGCTCGAACAGACTCTGCTGAGCCGCAAGAAAGCCGACCGTATCGGCCTGCCTGGCCTGGAAGGGAATCGCGAAGAAGTCATCGTCGCCGGGGCCCTCATCATCAGAACGGTGATGGAGACGCTCGGAGAGAAGGAATGCCTGGTGAGTGAGTTGGGATTGCGGGAAGGGGTGTTGATCGAATTGGTGAGTCGGATGGGAAATCAGTGAACAAGGGGGTAGAGTTGCTCGTCCACGGGTGTTTGACTACAATATCGCTCAGTGGGAGGAGTTATCATGGCTACTTCAAAGGTGTCCCGTCGCCGAGCCAAAGAGCCAAGGATTATGATAGCGGAGTCTCTTTTGACGGTTCTGCTTGCAAAGGATAACGGCCACTACTGTGCCAAGTGTCCTGAGCTTGACCTTGTGACGGAACTTCCGACAGCCGATGCTGCGCTGGAAGATCTGGTCGAAGCCATTCGGGATTACGCGAAGGAGTATCTCCAAGACCGCGATCGATATGCTGCGAGTCCTAACAGCGCCCACCATTTACCGTATATCGAGGCCATCGCCGCTTGTAAGACCGATTGGGAATTACGGACGCTGATCGAGATCAAGCATGGCCTCGTTCACGTATAACGATTTCAGGGTTGCCCTCAAACGCGCAGGGTTCGAACATCTCCGGTCGGAAAAGCACGAAACCTGACGAAAGTTCCTGCCTAACGGATCGATCTTGCGAGTCCGGATCAGCCATCAACACAAGCGTGATATTCCCAAGTGGCTATTTCACGAAATGCTTCGCCAAGCGGGGCTAACGTTGGAAGAGTTTCGCTCGCTGCTCAACTCGTGACGGCGACAGGTCAGGGTAGGCATCGATTGTTACCGATGATGGGGATGGCCGGAGGCGTAATCTCATGAAGCTGCCTAAAAACCCCTTTCACCCTGGCGAGATGCTGCTCGAAGAGTTTCTCGTTCCCGGAAAGATGACTCAGGTTGCGCTGGCGCAGAAGCTTGGCTGGACGCGGGCGCGTCTGAACGAGCTGATCAAAGGGAAGCGTGATATTACGGCGGACTCCGCCCTTGATCTGGCGCGCGTGCTGGGCACTTCCGCGAAGCTCTGGATGAATCTCCAGGCCACATTCGATCTCGATAAGGCGATGCGCCGGAGAAAGATTGCCTGACGTGTCAGGTGGGCCAATAGCGATGGGCAGGACTGGAAAAGGCTGCGAAGAAGTCATCGCCGCCGGCGCCATCATCATTCGGACGATCATGGAACGCTCGGCGAAAAGGAATGTTTGGTCAGTGGCCTGGGATTGAGAGAATGGGTATTAATCGACCTGAGAAGGCGGGCAGGATCTAGACCACTTTGCTAAATAGGATGACGAACTTTAAACAAATAGGTGATAGGAATCAGTCTCTGGAGTTTGCTCGAAGGACTATGACGAATTTGGATTTTATCATTGAGGCTCACGACAAGAATTCTGTACATGTCATAACACAATCAATCTTGTCCTTGCTGGGCCTAGTAGTTTTCCCATGGGAGCGATCTGCTATAGATGCAGTTAAGAAGAAGAAACTACCTGTATTGTCTTCCCAGGGATGGCCCAAGTGGGAGATGACCGGAAAGAATGTCGTAAGCCTTGGTGATCTCATTAAGCGGCTACGAGATTCAGTCGCTCATGGAAAAGTGGTATTTGATGCTGATAGCTCAGAACCAGCCGAGGTGGTTGTAAAGTTTATGACTTACCCAAAGCACCAAACTACGGCGGATTGGTCAGGGCAAATCAGGGGAGATCACCTAATACAATTCTGTAAGAAATTTTTAACTTCGCTGATTGAGAGCCTCGACTAATAACGCATCATCGATGCATGCTCACTGATGTATTCGGGGAGAGTTGTAGGATTATCTGACGCACGTTTGGGGGGCGATCTGCATGCCACTGCCTGGTAAGGTCACGAACTTGCTTTGATAAATTTGAACAATTATTGAGGAGTCCACTATGCCTCTTCTCTTCACGATAGCTCTCGTATTGTCGATCCTGTGCCTCGCTGTTTCCGCCGAGGCTGATTTTCAAGTTGGCGTTGACGCTTATAATCGCGGTGAATACATAATTGCCGGACAGGAGTTCAAAAAGGTGGCTGAAGAAGGGTAGGCAGCAGCCCAGTCTTGGTCTGTTGTACGTCAAAGCATTAGGTGCTCTACAGGATTACAAGCAGGCGAGATATTGGTTCGAGAAAGCTGCGGAACAGGGGAAGGTGAGCGCATGGAACAGCCTGGGGACTCTATATCTTCTTGGTAGAGGGGTTCCTCAGGACTACAAGGTCGCCTTCTCCTGGTTTCGGCTGGCTGCGGATCAAGGAGATGGGCTAGCTCAAATGAAACTTGGGACTATGTACGAACTGGGAGAGGGCGTGATTCAAGACTATGTCCAAGCGCACAAGTGGTACAACCTCGCGGGCGCAAATGGAGAAACGGTCTACGCGCCGAAGCGGCGCGATTTGCTTGCACAAAGAATGACCCCCGCTCAAATCGCCGCGGCACAGAGATTAGCGCTGGAGTGGAAACCTACTACTCGTACCGAGAAAGAAGATGGTAGGCTCTCTCCAGGATCTGATTTTCCAATGGACTTACTTGAACGGTGATTGGCCCGCCATACGCAAAAACAAGGGGAGGAAGGGTGGAGCTCTTTGTTGTCTCGGAGAGGTTGGCAATACCGCCTTTTGCGAACGCTGCGGATACGACAGCGTTTACAGCGGCTGATGAATCCTGACTATCTGGCTAAATGGTTGAGTTATGTTGAATCGCGCTGCATTGATCGTCCGCCCGAAACAGCCTTTTCTTGACTGGGCGGCAGGCCTTGATGATTCTGGCCTCGTTCCGGATATCGACGGTGAGAAAGCGGTCTATCTCATTCCCGAGTTTGAAAGCGATGAAGAGGGGCTACGGATTCTAAGGCGTATCTATGCCGAAATTTTCGAACGGGAATTGGACGGCTGGCATACTGACCCCTCGGCTTGGCCGCAGAAACGGGACTTCAAGACCTTTCAGCAATGGTTCAGCATTGAGCTGCACTCGGTGATTGAAGATGTGGTGGATGACCTCTTGGTTGATGACGATCTTGAGGCCTAGCGGAAAGACTCTTCTCTCTCCTCGCCGAGGTTCCCGCTGCGAATACCACCGATAGCCTTTGTCCTCGGTGAACTGGACTTTCGGGGCGCCGCCGGGCTTTCCCAATAACAGTCCTTTGAAGTCGATGAGGCCGAAGAGAATTCGATGGTATTAATAGGAATGTAGAGGCGTTGACTTCGCCAGTCTTGAGTCCTAGACTTCGCGAAACTCTTTCAGGGGATTGGCCGTGGACCAGGAATCGCTTGCTCAGATTCAGCAGATCATTGGCGCAGCTACCGACTCGCTTCGCGCCGATATTGCCGATGCCAAGCGACACACCGGTGTGCTGACCGAAGGGATCCGGCATGAACTCCAGCTCGTGGCCGAAGGGTTCCAGGTGCATCTCGACCGGCGTCATGCCGATGATCGAGCGTATCTGGATGAACAGTTTAAGGAAACCCGATCGCCCATTCAGCTCTCTTACGGCCAGATTCAAGAACGCGTCGAGCGTTTGGAACAACGGGTCTGTAGCATTGAGCAACATCTCGGGCTTACCGCGTAGGGTTTCTCGTTTCTATTTCAGCCCAAGAAGCGGGCATCTCTCAATAAACAGTGTTTCGCATGCAAACCAGAATCAGTCTTAGTTGCTGAATGCTGCAGGCTAATTGTTGGACTGCTCGGTCATGAAGAAGAAAACGACGAAGTCGAGCGGCAGTGTTTTTACTGACCTCGGTTTCGATCCGGCCGAGGCAGCGGTGTTCCAGATGCGCTCCAGTCTGATGAGCGACCTTCGCCTCCATATTGAGAAGCAGAAGCTCGCCTAGGCGGAAGCGGCCAAGCGGCTTGGCATTGCCCAGTCGCGCGTCTCCGATCTTGCCTGTGGGAAATGGGGCAAGTTTAGCCTGGAGAGGCTCATTACGTTGGAAGCGCGGCTTGGGCGCACGATTTGAGTCGAATCTTCAGCACGCCGCTGAGTTTCTCTTGTCGCGAATCGCAACCTCGGTTGCTCAGCTCCCTGGAGTTTTGTACACTTCAGGCAGATCCATGCTGCTATTGGTTTTTGCCGATGAGACAACATACTCACCACATCGACGATGCGCAGATTGCGGATAATTTTCGCCGCACGATCGAGTTGACGGAACTCGGGTTGGCCCTGCGCCGGTCTGTGTTGCAGCGGGATGAGTCTGAGGACGAAGCCCTGGCAAACGTGATGCGTGAGATTCGGCGCGCGAAAGAGCGAGCATGGCAGCAGAATCCTTCTTAGTTCGGTTGCTTCCCACCCTGATCGCAGTGTTCAATCGACGCGCGGTTCAGTATGCGCTGGCGGGAGGCTGGGCGTTCAGTGCGTTGTTTCGTTTTCTGGATCTTGTACAGTCTCTCTCCGATGTCATTATTTCTAAGGCGTATCTGTGAGCGATGATGCGAGTGACCAGCCAACAGTTGTGACGGGAGGCGCCATTACTGGCGCTGTGGGAACTGTTCGCGAGCGGGTCCTTGCTTTCTTCGGCCCTTCCAGCCTGACCAATCCGACCAGAGTGGCATTAGCCGACCATTTGCAGGCGTTCGTGAGCGCGGAATCGCTGGGCGACCGGCTTGATGCCTGGCTTGGGTTGGTCCACTGGACACGAGTTGGAACCAGCCGCAGCCTGCAGGTGCTCAGCGCTCGCATGCAATGGCGGGAGGCCTATGTGTATTGGGATCTCCTGCTGGATTTGTTGGAGCAGGAGCCGTCCGTGCGTGAGGATGTGCAGGCGGCCGTTAACCGGATTCTCTTTGAAACGGAAGCGGTCGATCTGGTGGGTGAGGCGGGGTTGCCTTCCGTCCGCGGGTTTCTCACCGAAGTGTCTCTGCGAGTGCTCAACAAGGGTTTACCGTCTATCCGGAACGATCGGGACCTGACGCATTTGTTACAGCGGCAGTACCGCAGTCCTATCGAAGTGAAATGGTTTTCACGGATCCCGCCCCGTCTGTTTACCCGGGTGTTGCAGGCCCTGACGCCTCCGCGAAGTTTGGAGGAGCCTTGTCCGCTGATGCCAGCGTTTGCGGATGGATTCCGTCTCTTGGCCATTCGCGTGCAAGGGCAGGGGCTGTCGCACAAATTGCGAGTGCGAAGCCGGCGGCCGTCTCAGGTGATGGAGTCCCCCTTCTACCGGCTGGCCCAGTTGAGTGAACAGATTGCGCTGTGGTGGCAGGACGGGCAAGACGTGACGTCCAGCGAGGCGGAGTGGCGGCAGATCGTGGCGGAGTGCCAGAACGAAATCCGATGGATTCGCCGTCAATTGGAAGCGGCGGGTGTCAGCATCGATATCGTGTATGGCTTGGAGGTGCTGCAGTATTGTTTGATCCGTATGTCGGCGGCGATGGATATTATGGTCGCTCGCGACGATGCGGCCTATGCCCGAGCCGTGCATGACTTTCTCAAGATTCTGATCCAGGCGAGCGTCAATGAAGGCAGCGTTAGCCACTTGGTTAAAACCAATACCAAGATGCTGCATCGAAAGATCGTGGATCGATCCGGGAACACCGGCGAGCACTATATCGCGCACGATCTGCAGGAATACCGGCATATCTGGAAAGCGGCTGCCGGCGGTGGAGTGCTGACCGCCTTTACCGCGGCGAACAAGATGGCCATTCTCGGGTGGGGGCTGGCGCCCTTTATCGAGGGTTTTGGATACAGCCTCAACTATGCGGTGAGCTTTCTTCTCATGCAGACCTTCGGTCTCATGCTTGCCACGAAGCAGCCGGCCATGACGGCGGCGACTCTGGCCACGATTATGCGCGAGCGGCCGGGGCCGTCGCGGTTGGACGATATTGTGGAAGTCATCACCAAGATTTCCCATTCCCAGATTGCCGCGACCGTGAGCAACGTCATCGTGGTTGCGCTGGCAGCGTATGTGCTGGATGCCGGCTGGAGAGTGGTGACCGGCGGGCCGATCATCGATGCGCATGCCGCCGGGCATGTCTATGACAGCCTCAACCCCATGCACAGCGGAACGGTGCCGTTTGCCGTCTTGACCGGCGTGGTGCTGTGGTTGTCGAGCTTGGCTGGCGGCTGGATCGAAAACTGGACGGTGTATCACCGGTTGCCCCAAGCGCTGGCTGAACATGCACTGGGAAATCGTTTATTGGGAGCGGACCGGCTGCGCCGGTGGACCGAGAGCCTGTCGCGCAATATCGCAGGGTGGGGAACGAACGTCTCGCTAGGGGTAATGCTCGGCATGACGCCGGCGATTGGACTGTTTTTTGGCGCGCCATTGGACGTGCGGCATGTGACACTCAACAGTGGGACTTTGGGCCTGGCAATCGCCTCGTTGCAGGGCGATTGGTATGGGGATGGGCGCTTGCTCTATGCGCTCGCCGGGGTCGGTGTGATGTTTGTCTTGAACCTGGGTGTGAGCTTTGCGCTCTCGTTGTTCACCGCATTACGCGCGTACGATTTTCCTAAATCGGATATTCTCGAGCTTATACGACGGCTGATCAAACGATTCGTTGACTCGCCGCTCGACTTCGTGTTGCCGCCGCGGGCGGCTGTGCCTCCTTCTGCGACAGAAGAGAAAGCCAAAGAGTGAGCCGAGTGAGGAATGGGTGTTGTGGCAGATGAGTGGATCGCGTTGACCCCGTTATCGTTGCGAATACCATCGAAAGCCGTTGTTCTCAGTGAACTGGGCTTTCGGCGTGCCGCCAGGCTTTTCCAATAACAGTACTTTGAAGTCGATGAGGCCGAACCAGGCGGGATCGACCACGTCGTGGTAATGGGCGCCGTGGATTTTGGGGAGCACGTCGCCGAGGGTCTGCTTCAATTCGCGTTCGGTATAGGCCCGGACGGTAAAGGGTTTGTTCATCGCCTGGCAGAACCGCTGGATGGTATAGGCCGCGCCGGTGCAGAGAACTTTCGTGTCCGGCTTCATCGCGAGAAACTGCGGGAGCGAGAGGTAGCGTTCCTGAAAGCCCAGCCAGCGCACTGCTTGCCGCAGGTGGCTGTATTGCACTTCATATTCGGTATGGCCCGGCAGTTTCACGGAGGCCGGCCAGCCTTCTTCCACGCCGAATTCGGTGAGGAAGGCATGTCCGCCCGGTTTTAGTACCCGCCAGAGCTCGGCGACAAAGCGGATTGGCCCAAGGTTAAAGATGACGTCGTCTGGGGGAGTGGCTTCAATCGGGAGCCGGAGGCGCCTGATCCAATCGAGCGCTTCTTGATGTTGCTCCGTCTCGCCCTTGTTGGTCAGCAGCTCATTGCGCGTCAGCTTGACCGGCGTCATGTCGGCCATGTTTTCGTTGTCGATCACGAGATCGACTGAGTTGTCCGTGAAAGGCAGGGCTTCGGCATTGGCTCTGGTCCCAAGCCCACTCCATCCTCCCTCTTTGGCTCGCTTGGTCTGAAGTTTTAAGAAGGGGCTGGTGATGTCGAGGGAAATGTACCGGATGCTCTGCCGCTCGAACGGCAGCAGCTCTTTCGCCAGTTCGCGCGCCACGTAGCCGAGTCCGCCACCGATCTCCACGATGACTTTAGGTTTGGGATTAAACCAGCCGAGCTGGCGCAGTTGCCGCATCAGGAGCCGTCCGTAGGTCAGGCCGTTCAAGGCCTCGTTCGGCTCACGGAACAGATGGGAGACGGTGGTTTCGATCAAGTCGAAGTGGCCGTCGTCCTCGGCGCTTTCGGTGAGTTCATGATGATGAAAATCTTCCAGATGTTCTTCGCCCTCGAAGCCTTCCTGCCCTGACCAGCCTTCGCGGATCTGCTGGAGCAGGATATCCCACTTGGCTTGATGCCGATGGCCGCCCGGCGGTTCGGTGCCGAAGTAACAGAGCGAGAAGTTTGGGGTGGCCCAGCGCTCCAGATGCCATTGGCCGGGCTGGCCGTCTGGCCCACAGATTTTGTTGCCGTATTTTTCGAGCAGGGCGCCGACGGTAATGTGCCCGTTCATCGACTTCAGCATTTCGATGCCGGTGGGGTTGAGCCGGATGAGCGGAAAATTGTCGTCGAGCGGGGCGAGCCAGTATTCGTCTTCGCGATGTTGATAGGCCACAAGGTCGGGAATATGCCAGGCCAGGAGGTGCAGCGTTTCGCCGGTAAGCTGAAGCGGTTCTTGGATTGCGGCAACGGGTTTCATGATGTCTGGTCCTGCCCCGTGGGAACGCGCAGCCTACCTGAGCGGGCAGTGCACGCGCAAGAGCAGGCAGGCCGCGAGGTGAAGAGTGCTGCGGGGCGGTCAGCGCAGGCTGGGTAGAAAGGGGAGTGACACAGGGGGAGTTAGAGTTGGGACGGCATGGCGGCGGCATCCGTTACCGTCAGTACGCCGCGCATGATGGGGTGAATCCGGCAATGATAGGGATAGCGGCCGGGAGGGAGTCCTTGAATGCTGAACTGTTCTCCCGGTGGGATGACACCTGAATCGAAGAGGCAGGGGGTGCCGTCCTCAACGCAGCCGTTATGCGTCACGGTATGGTCGGTGGGCGTTGGGTTTTCCCAGCGCACGGGACTCCCGCTGGTGACGACGGCTTTTGCCGGGGCAAAGTACGGAGAGCCGTCTTCGATCATAATTTGCGTAGCGATGGGCATGGCGGTTGTCGGCCAGGCCAGGCTGGTCATCAATAGACTTGCGGCGGCGATGGTCAAGGATCGTGTCATGGGTTGACGGGGCCTCTTTCTATTGCGATCGATTCATCAAGCGGCGCTCGTATCGTCTGTAGTCTACCATGGTCGTCGTCTTCGGGAACGAGTTTTGACGGGTGTAGAGATGCCCTGGGTACCATGCGGATAGCCTGTCGAGGCGCTTCCGGCTGGAGTGCCCCTTAGCCAATACTGTGCAGGGAGCGGCCCATTATTCTACCGGTTGCAAGAAGCTATGGGTTCATGCTAGATGGAGGCCGCAATGCGAAACGCCATGCGTTGTGCACTTGATCAGGAGGGAATCTGATGGCGAAGCCTAAGAAGAAAGTCGTGGCGAAAAAGTCGGTGAAGAAGCCGGCAGTCAAGAAGCCGGCCGGTAAGAAAAAGGCTGCCAAGCCGGCCAAGAAAGCGATGGTCAAGAAACCGACCAAGAAAGCCGCGGCGAAAAAGCCGGTAAAGAAATCGGCTAAAAAAGCGGTTGCAAAGAAGCCTGCTAAAAAGGTTGTTGCAAAAAAATCGTCTAAACCGGCCGCGAAGAAAAAGGCGCCCGTCAAAGCGGCATCCAAGAAAACCGCCGTCGCGAAGAAGCCTGCGCCTCCGTCAGCCTCTAAGCCCGTTGTTTCAATGAAGCCCGCAGCGACTCCGGTTGAGGAAGCCCCGAGGCCATCGGCGGCAGCCAGGCCGGCTCCGGTGTCTGTGCCGAAAGACATCGATGAGGACGATGAGGAGTTGTTGGCCGAGGATGACTTGGAAAGCGAGAGCGATGGCGAGGCCGAAGGCGATATCGAGGAAGAGCTGCAAGGAGATCTGGCGCTCACCGATAGCGATGACGATGAGGCCGCCGACTTTCTCGAGAAATCCGAAGACCTGCTGGACGACACCGACGACTATCGTAATAACTGACGGACGGTCCCTGTTGCCTGTGCCGGTCTTTCCGAAGATCGAGATGGATCGGCACAGATGAGGATGGCGCCCGTCTTATTCCCCTCCGGTGTTTGATCCCGAGCATCCATGAGTCATTTTTTATTTGTGGCCGGCACCCTTCGCGAGCGCAGTTCACCTGAAAGCGCGTCGCTCCAATTGACCCATGGGTTGTGGGGCTGTTGCACGGCCTTGATCCGCGACAATCTGACAACGTTCCTCACGCCCGACTCCCATGCCCTGATCTATGTGCTCAAGGCGGGTATTTGTGCCGACGTAAAGATTGTCTCTTCTGTGATTCCGCTGCAGCAGATGGATGAATTCCTACGCGAGGATTTCAAGACCGAAGCGCGATTCGGGTTCGTCCGGGTGGAGCTGACGAAGCAGTGGTCCTCGACTCCGCAAGAGAGTCATAGCCTGTTGCAGACGGTACTCAAGATTGAAGATCAGGCGGAGCTCACCAGGCGGTTAAGTCTGGGGATGCATCGATTGACCGCCGATGAGTATCACGCCATCGTGGCCTCTCTTCGTTAGTGTTCTGCATTGAAACTCCTGCCTTGCCTTGCATCCGCGCATCTCGTATAACGGCGGCCATGATGTATGAAGTCCGACAATATGGACTGGCGCCGCTATGCGCGCTGTTGATGCTGTGCGGTCTGTTCCAGGTCGGTGTCGTGGAGGCCGGTTGCACGGTTGAGTCTTCGCCAAGCGGACCTCCCGGCCCATTCATGAAGCATCTGAGCCCGGACTGTACGCGCGCCGAGCGCGAGGCGAATGCGGTGCTCGCAACGGCGGTGCTGAAGGCGCTCGCGCAGGGGCATGCGGTGGATCTTGTCGGCGTCGTACTGCAGGGCGACCTGATATTCGATCAGCTGCCGCTTCAGAAGTCGCAAATTCCCAAAGGCCTGACGCCCGAGCAGCAGGCGGCGCTCAGCGCGTTGAACGACGATGAGCTGCGGGTCGCGGCGGGGAATCTGATCATTCGGGACTCGGTCGTCGATGGAGCCCTCCGTCATCGATCAGGCAAAGGAACGCTGGAGTTCGAGGGAGAGGTCGATTTTCGCGGTACGAAGTTTACTGATGGCGTGGATCTATCGAGGTCGGTCTTTCAGCGAGGTCTAATGCTCGATGGAGCGCGGTTCGAGCGAGAGGCGTATTTTGTCCAAGGACACTTCGCGCAAGGGTTGCGCTGTGCGGACACGAAGTTCGGCCCTCATACCCGGTTCCATCGGTCCGTCTTTCGCGGGCCGGTGGATTGCCAGGGCAGTCTCTTCGATGGCATGGCGGAGTTTCTTGAGGTGGTCTGTGAAGCGCCAGTCAATTTTGAGCGGGCGCGGTTCGGCCTTGGGACCGGATTCTCCGGCGCGCAATTTAAGAAGCTGGCCAATTTCTCCGAGGCGATTTTCAGCAAGGAAGCGTTTTTCGCCTTCACGGTCTTCTCAGGCGAAGCGCGGTTTGCCGGGGCGCAATTTCTCCAAGCGGCCGATTTCTCGAATGCGGACTTTAAGCGAGGCGATGACTTGGCCAAGGTCCGCTTCGACCAAGAGCCGTTGACCCGTGGGGCGAAGAGGCTGGCGCAGGACGCCGTCGGCAAGGGGGGGCAGTCCGGATTTCAGCAATATGCGATAACGCTGGGCATCCTACTTGTGGCCGCTTTTCTTGTCGCCTACGCCGTCAAATTGAAGTAATGAGTCTAAATGGCCCTACCCACAACATATAGTTTCAGGCTTGCCCAGTCCCCCTATAACTTGCTATAACGCCCTCGTGGATCAGCCCAACCAACAGACCAGCGGATTCGAGCAAACCGAGCTGCCGTATCAGGTCCGTATCGAGAACTTCGAAGGACCGCTCGACCTTTTGCTGCACCTCATTAAAAAGAGCGAAATCAATATCTACGACATTCCGATCAACTTGATCGCCCAGCAATATCTCGAATATGTCGAGGCGATGAAGGAATTGAATTTGAACGTCGCGGGCGAGTTTCTGGTCATGGCGGCAACCTTGTTGCAGATCAAGTCCAAGATGCTGTTGCCGGTGGACGAGGCGGCGGAGGATGAAGAAGACGGGCCGGACCCGCGCGAGGAATTGGTCAGGCGATTGCTGGAGTACAAAACGTACAAGGAAGCGGCGCGGCAACTCGACGGCCAGGAGAAGATGTGGCGGGAGATTTTCAACCGCGAGCCGGAGCCGTTTGTCGTTGAGGTCGAGCCGGAAGAGATGTCGATGGACAACGTCTCGCTCTTCGATCTGGTCGATGCGCTGAAGGCGATTGTGGAGCGGAACCCGGGCGGAGGGAAGACGTTGATTGAAATCGTGCCGGATAATCTGACGGTGCGCGAGCGGATGAACGTGATCTTGGAGACGCTGGAAGGCAAGGATTCGGTGGCGTTTGCCGCGCTCTTCGAAGGCTCCTGCCACCGGCTGGTGATTATTGTGACCTTCCTGGCGTTGCTGGAACTGATCCGGTTGCGGGTCGCGCAGGTGTTTCAAAGCGAGACCTTCGGGCCGATTTTGGTGTCACGGACATTCTCGCTCGTGCCGGATCCGGCGGAGCTCGATGATTTAGATGCGGAATGGAGGGGGGCATGACGCCGATCACCGACGATATACAGATGGCCTCCGTGGAGGTCGAAATGACGGCGTCTGAATCGGTGGAATCCATCGACGCGGCGGCCTGCGACCTGTCGGTCGTTGAGGTCGTTTCCGAAGGAGCGGAACCAGCGGCTGCTTCAGCTGCCCCGGATGCATCGGGCGAAACCGAATCGACGGGTGCCTCGTTCCCAGAGGGCGCACAGGCCAATACTGGCGCCGTGCAGGCGATTGCCGAGCGCGAGTTGCGCGGCATTATCGAGTCTCTGCTATTTGTCTCTCCCGAACCCATATCCGTGCAGCGCCTGGTGGCGATCATGGGCGATGTGACGAAAGTGGATGTTGCGCAAGCCTTGCGCGGTCTGGGAGAGGAATTAGACCAAGAAGGGCGCGGTGTGCGATTGGTCGAGATTGCCGGCGGCTTCCGCCTGGTGACCAAGCAGGAGTACGCCACTTGGATCAAGCGTCTGGATAAGACGAAGTCGGCGGCTAAATTGTCCCGCTCCGCGCTCGAGTCCCTGGCGATCATCGCCTACAAGCAGCCGATCGTCCGGTCGGAAATCGAAGAGATCCGCGGTGTCGAAACCTCCGGAGTTGTGCGGACCTTATTGGAGCGGAAGCTCGTGCGCATCGTGGGCCGGAAGGAAGTCCCGGGGCGGCCGATCATGTACGGCACGACCAAGTTCTTTCTTGAGCATTTCGGTTTGAACGATCTGACGCAATTGCCGCCGCTGCGGGAGTTTACGGAGCTGGGCGAGTCCGACCAGTCGTTGTTGCCGATGGAGACGATGGAAGTGGCCATGCCGACTGCTGCCGAGGAAGCGGTGATCGACAGCACGACCGAAGCGATTATGGGTTTGAATGAAGCGGCCTCCGCTTCGACCGATGCCGAAGAAACTGTGGTTGAACTCAGGGTTGAAGAAGAAATCACAGTCGAGATCGAGGCAAACAGCGAGACCCTGTCCGTCGAAGAAGAGTCCATTCCAAAGAGTTAGCCAGTAGGTCATTTCCTCCTAATTCTTTTCTATTTTTTCTTCCAATCGGACAAGCAGCTAGCTCGTACACTGCGCGCGTCGAACGAGGGCCTTCTGAGGCCGCGCGTTCCGCGAGCACGAAGGGCGGTTGCTTGTCCGTGATTTTCCGCTCCTTGACTCTCTTTCCAGCGCTTTGTTAGACTCGCCAATCCAATTCTAAGTGATTGAAAGACCCTTGGTTCTTGGCGCGGGGCGGCTTTAGCAACACGAGGCACTATCTATGATGAAGGCATGGCTTTTTGATGAAATGTTCCGGTTTGATCGGCTGATCTTGTCCGCTGAAGGCACCCAGAGTGAGTGGGGCGCCGGCGATTCAGTCGCCGCGGATGAAGAGCTTCCGCCCGCGCCGCAAAATGTTCAGGTGAAAGCAGGCAATGGCCGCGTCACGATCACATGGGATGCCGTGCCGGACGCCATGTACTATAACCTGTACTTTCAGACCACGAAGGGCGTGCAGATCAAGCATTCTGAATTGACGCGTCCCATCGCCAGCGCCGAGGATTTCAAAGCCGTCATCGGCGTGAAAAAAGAAAAGGCGACCTGTCTCGAAGGCGCGACCGCTCCCTTTCTCCACGACGATCTCGCGAACGGCACCTGCTATCACTATGTCGTCACCGTCGTGACGCAGAAAGGGGAGAGCCCCGAGTCGCAGGAAGTCATGGCGATTCCTTCGCCCTATCTGCTGGCGATGATCTTTGGGCAGGAAGGCCCGGATGACGGCGAGTTCAGTTCGCCGACCGGACTCACGCTCGACAAAGATGGCAATATCTATGTGGCCGATACCGACAATCATTCGATTCAAAAGTTTACGAAGGACGGCAAGTTTTTGGGCCGATGGGGCAGTGAGCCCAGTTCGCAGGAAGGGCAGTTCTATTATCCGCGCGGATTGGCGGTCGGTCCTGACGATGTGATTTATATCGCTGACAGCGGCAACAATCGCGTGCAGAAGTTCGATCTCGAAGGCAATGTCATGAAAGCCTGGGGCAAGTTCGGCTTCGCCTGGCGCGGCGCCGATATGGGCAAGTTCGATGTGCCCTGGGGGCTCACCACCGACCAAGAGGGCAATGTGTACGTGTCCGACACGAGCAATGCCCGCATCCAGAAGTTCCAGTCCGACGGCCAGCCGCTCTTGAAGTGGGGGCGCGACGGCAGCTTCGACGGCGCGTTCTTTTTCCCGCGCGGCGTGGCGGTGGATTTCGTCGGCAATATTTTCGTGGCCGACGAGAGCAACAACCGGATTCAAAAATTCGATGCGCGCGGCAGCTTCCTGACCAAGTGGGGACGCGAAGGGCCTGGGCCAGGGCAGTTCAAATCGCCCTGGGGGATTGCCTGCGATGCGCTCGGCAATGTGTACGTCGTGGACAGCGGCAACCACCGCGTTCAGAAATTCGATGGCAACGGCACCTTCCTTTGCGCCTTTGGCAATCGCGGCAAGACAGAAGGCCAGTTAAATTACCCGTCAGGCATTGCGGTCGATAAAGAAGGCGCGGTCATCATTGTCGACAGCGGCAACAACCGCGTCGTGAAGTATGTGCCGACGGAAGAAGAGATCAACCGGGGGAAAGAGCAGTCGGCGGCGGCGGCTCCGGCGGCCGGCACCGTCCAGCCTCCGCGCAGCGTGGCGGTGAAGCCGGGCGATACCGAAATCTATTTGAGCTGGCTGGATGTGGCGGGCGCTCTGTCCTATAACCTCTATTTCAACACGGCGCAGGGCGTGACGGTTCAGGCTGGAACCAAAATCGAAGGCGTCACCAGCCCCTATGTCCATTCCGGACTGACCAACGACACGGCCTATTTTTATGCGATCACGGCGGTGTTCGAGGACGGCACGGAGTCCGAGGTCTCGGACGAGGTCACTTCGACGCCGGTGCTCATCGACATCACGGCGCCGCAAAATCCCTATGCCGTCATCAACCATGGCGCGTTCATGACCAATTCGCCGGAAGTCGTGGTCACGATTTCCGCGACGGACTTGGATACCGGCGTTGCCGCCTACTTTATTTCGGAAAGCCCGTTGACGCCGATGGGAGGCACGCCCGGATGGGTCGATGTCACGACGGCGATCAAGTTCGGCGCGACGATTCCCTTCATCCTTTCGCCGATCGATGGGCCGAAGACCATCTATGTATGGTTCAAGGATGCCGGAAACAACGTCTCGACTCCGGCCAGCGCATCGATTCTCGTCAATACCTCCGGCTATCTCTGTGTCTCCAAGTGGGGACAGCCGGGCCGCGGCGCGTCGCTGCTGCACGGCGGCGAATTCATCGCGCCGATGTACGGCTTGTGCGTGGATCAGCAGGGATCGTTGTTTGCCGTCGATAACGGCAACAACCGCATTCAGAAGTTCGACAACGCCGGAAACTTCATCATTCTCTGGGGAAATTTCGGGTCGGCGAACGCGAATTTCCACAATCCAACCGGCATCGCCTGCGACGGCAAGGGCGATGTGTGGGTGGTCGATACGAACAACCACCGCGTGCAAAAGTTCGATGGAAAGCTCGGCGGATATCTGATGAAGTTCGGCTCGCGCGGGAACGGCGAAGGCCAGTTCAATGCCCCCTGGGGCATTGCGGTCGATCGCGTGCGCGGGTTCGTGTATGTCGTGGACAGCGCGAACTTCCGCGTGCAGAAGTTCGACATGGCCGGCGAGTTTATCATGGCCTGGGGCAGCTTTGGCAGCGGCGACGGGCAGTTCTACTTCCCGCGTGGCGTGGCCGTCGATCAGAACGACGGGGCGGTCTATGTCGTGGACATGGGCAACCACCGCATCCAGAAATTCGATACCAGCACCAACGTGCTGCCGCAGTTGCTGGCGAAGTGGGGCGGCAGCCCCGAGGCCGGCCATGCGAGCAGCCCGCTCGCGCAGGAAGCCGGACAGTTGCGGAATCCCTGGGGTGTGGCGGTGGACGGCGCCGGCGATGTATATGTGACGGATGCCGGCAACCAGCGCGTGCAGAAGTTCGATAGAGAAGGCAGCTATATCACGCAGTGGGGCGGGTACGGCAACAGCGACGGGCAATTCAACTTCCCGTACGGCATCGCCGTGGACGCCCGAGGCAGTGTGTTCGTCGTGGACAGCGGGAATACGCGGGTGCAGCAATTCATGCCGGCCGATGAAGGTAGCGAGCGGTTGCAGGAAAATGCGGAAGCGCTGGCGGAGCTCGACAAGGCGCAGCAGACGCGCTAGCCGCTGCCGGACAGGCTGGGTTTACACGGGGAGATCATGCTGGATAAAGAACCGCGATTAGGTCTTACGTATGATGACGTCGTCCTGGTGCCGGCGAAGTCGCAAGTTGTGCCGAATGAGGTCGAGACCTCGACGCAGGTGACACGCAATATCCGCATTCACGTCCCCTTTGTCAGCGCGGCGATGGATACCGTGACCGAGTCGCGGCTGGCCATCGCCATGGCCCGCGAGGGCGGCATCGGGATTATTCACCGGGTGCTGCCGCCGGCGGAGCAGGCCGCGGAAGTGGATCGGGTCAAGAAGTCGGAAAGCGGGATGATTCTGGATCCTGTGACGATCTCGCCCGAGCAGACCATCCGCGATGCCCATGCGCTGATGTCGAAGTACCGCATCTCCGGCATTCCCGTGACCAAAGAAGGCAAGCTGGTCGGCATTCTCACGAACCGGGACCTGCGGTTCGAATCGCGCATGGACTTGAAAGTCTCGCAAGTCATGAAGCGCGAAAAGTTGGTGACGGCACCGGTGGGAACGAGCCTGGAGAAAGCCCGCGATATTTTGCACGAGCACCGCATTGAAAAGCTGCCGGTCGTGAATAAGAATTACGAGCTCAAGGGGCTGATCACGATCAAGGATATCGAAAAGCGGATCAAGTATCCGAACGCCTGCAAAGACGGTCATGGTCGGTTGCGTGTCGGCGCAGCGGTCGGTGTGGGGCCGGATACCGATGAACGGGCGAGCCTGCTCATCAAGGCCGGCGTCGATCTTATTGTCGTCGATACCGCGCACGGGCATTCGCAGGCGGTCTTGGAGACGGTGAAGCGGCTGAAGAAACAGCATCCGAACCTGGAATTGATTGCCGGGAACATTGCCACGGCGGAGGCGGCGAAAGACCTGTTGAAGATGGGCGTCGATGCCGTGAAAGTCGGCGTCGGTCCCGGGTCGATTTGCACCACGCGCATTGTCTCCGGCGCTGGGATGCCGCAGCTGACGGCGATTGCCGATTGCGCCAAGGCGCTGCGGGGTAGCGGCGTGCCGATTATCGCAGACGGCGGGATTAAGTTTTCAGGCGATGTCACCAAAGCGCTGGCAGCTGGCGCGTCCTCCGTCATGCTGGGCGGACTCCTGGCCGGAACGGAAGAATCGCCTGGCGAAACGGTGCTCTATCAAGCCAGAACCTACAAAGTGTATCGCGGCATGGGGTCTATCGGCGCCATGGAGCGTGGCGGCGGGGATCGCTACGGCCAGGGTGGGCGTCCGGCGCAGAAGCTGGTGCCGGAAGGCATCGAAGGCCGCGTTCCCTACAAAGGGCCGCTGGGAGCCGTCATCTATCAATTGGTCGGCGGAGTCAGGTCCGGGATGGGGTATTGCGGCTGCCAGACGATTGCCGAGCTTCAACAGAAGGCGACGTTCATCAGGCAAACCGTCGCCGGTCTTCGCGAAAGCCATGTGCACGATGTGATCATCACGAAAGAAGCGCCGAACTACCGGATGGATTGGGAGTAACGACAGCAGTCGGTCTTCAGCCCTCAGCGTTCAGCCGGAAGGCAGATGATCCCTCCCTGTGACAGATATTTCCTCAATGTGCGGTTCTCCCATCGTGCTGATCGCTAACCGCTGAAAGCTGAATCGTTCATGGAACTGTGGCACAATCGCATTCTAGTTCTTGACTTCGGATCGCAGTACACGCAGCTGATCGCCCGTCGCATTCGCGAGGCGCAGGTCTATTCGCAGATCCTGCCCTGCACCGCATCCCTCGCCACGATTCTCGCCTATCGGCCGCAAGGCATCGTGCTCTCCGGTGGGCCATCCAGCGTCTATGAAAAGAACGCGCCGTCCGTTGCCAAGGCGCTATTGGATCAGGGCATTCCGATCCTGGGCATTTGCTACGGCATGCAGCTGGTGACGCATCTCTCCGGCGGCAAAGTCGTGAAGGCGCCGCATCGGGAATACGGCCGGGCCGATCTGCTGATCGACGATCAGAGCGATCTCTTCAAAGGAATCGGTACAGGCGGGTCGTCGGTGGTATGGATGTCTCACGGGGACCGGATCGAGCGCATGCCCAGGGGGTTTCGCTCCATCGCCCATACGAGCAACTCGCCGGTCGCGGCGATGAAAGCGGATGATGGGGAGCGGCGGATCTATTGCCTGCAGTTCCACCCGGAAGTCGCGCACACGCCGGAAGGGGCGACGATGCTGCGCAACTTCGTCTACGAGATTTGCGGCTGCCAGCCGAGCTGGACGATGCAGTCCTATGTGGACCAGGCGGTGAGCCAGATTCGCGAACAGGTCGGCAAAGATCGGGTCATTTGCGCGTTGAGCGGCGGGGTGGATTCATCGGTGGCGGCGGCGCTTACCCATCGCGCTATCGGCGACCAGCTGACCTGCATCTTCGTCGATAACGGCGTATTGCGAGCCGGTGAACGTGAACAGGTGAAGAAGACCTTTGCCTCGCAGATGCATCTGAATCTGCGGGTGCTCGACCGCACGACACAGTTTCTGGACGGCTTGAAGGGGGTGACGGACCCGGAGCGGAAGCGCAAAATCATCGGGCGTCTGTTCATCAAGAATTTCGACGCCGAGTCCAAGAAGCTGAAGGGGGTTAAGTATCTGGTTCAGGGGACCCTCTACCCCGACGTGATCGAGAGCGTGAGCTTCAAAGGCCCGTCGGCCACGATCAAGACGCACCATAATGTCGGCGGTCTGCCCGCGCGGATGAAGTTGAAGCTGATCGAGCCGCTGCGCGAATTGTTCAAGGACGAAGTGCGGGTGCTGGGCACGGAGCTTGGGTTGCCGGATGAAATTGTCTGGCGGCAGCCGTTCCCAGGTCCTGGACTGGCGATTCGTGTGCTTGGCTCCGTGACCAAGGAACGCTTGGCAATTCTTCGTGGCGCGGAAACGATTGTCGATCATGAAATTCGCAGCGCGGGGATCTACCGGGACATCTGGCAATTCTTTGCCGTGCTGTTGCCGATCCGCACGGTCGGCGTCATGGGCGATCAGCGGACCTATGACAACGTTGTGGCGATTCGCGCGGTGACCAGCGTAGACGGGATGACGGCCGACTGGGCGAAGATCCCGTATGAGGTGCTGGGGCGCATGTCGAGCCGGATTATCAACGAAGTGAAGGGCGTGAACCGCGTCGTCTACGACATCAGTTCGAAACCGCCGAGCACGATCGAGTGGGAATAGGGAGGGGGCCTATCGCCTCTCTTGCTCGCCCAGTGCGCACGCGGATTTTATTAGTATTCTGATTGTCGGGCGGTGCTCACTGGATGCGCGCAGTGAGAGCCAATAGGCCTGCTCCTGCTGAGAAAGAAGCGGAAGAAAAGAGACTGATGGAAACTCGGCTTCAGAAAATAATCGCGACGACGGGCCTGGCGTCACGCCGGAAGGCGGAGATGTTGATTGCGAGCGGTCGCGTCACTGTCAACGGCAAGGTGGTGACCGAACTCGGGACGAAGGTCGATCCCGAGCGCGATCACGTGAAGGTGGACGGCAAGCATCTCGAACACGCGCAGCCCTTCGTCTATCTCATCCTGAATAAGCCGAAGAACGTGATGTCCACGCTGGACGATCCGGGCGGGCGCCCGACCGTGAAGAACTTTTTGCATGGCGTCTCGGTGCGGGTGTTTCCGGTCGGCCGGCTGGACTTCGACAGCGAAGGCCTGATGTTGCTGACGAACAACGGCGATCTGACCCAGGCGCTGTTGCACCCGCGCTATCATGTTCCGAAGACGTATCTCATCAAGGTCAAGAGCGTGCTGACGGACGAAGAGATTGCCCAGCTTGAAAAAGGCATCAAGCTCGAAGATGGCATGACCAGCCCGGCCACGGTCAAAAAAGTGCGCAAGGCCGAAGCCAATTCATGGGTGGAGATTACCATCCACGAAGGCCGCAAGCATCAGGTGAAGCGGATGTTGGAAGCGGTCGGCCATCCGGTGATTAAATTGACCCGCATCAAGATGGGACCGCTGACCCTGGGCAATCTGGAGTCCGGCGAGTTCCGGTTCCTGACGGATCGAGAAGCGAATGCGCTGCGCGAGATTGTCGAGCAGCGGCGCACCTTGGAGAAGGAAGGGAAGGATCCCGGTGTCCGGCCTCCGAAGCCTCCCCGGCGACCAGGCTGGGCGAAACCGACGAAGACGAAACGACACTCCGTGAAGAAAGCGAGACGCGTAGCATGAAGGCGAGAACGCATCGGTGCGGCGAGTTGACGAAGGCTCAGGTGGGCCAGACCGTGGTGCTCAACGGCTGGGTGCAGCGGCGGCGCGACCACGGCACAGTGATTTTTATCGACTTGCGCGACCGGACTGGCCTGGCGCAAATCGTCTTCAATGCCGAGCGCAACGCGGCGGTCCATCAAGGCGGCCATACGCTGCGGAGCGAGTGCGTGGTCTCCATCACCGGTCAGGTGATGGCGCGTCCAGAGGAATCCAGAAACGCGAATCTTTCGACTGGCGACATCGAAGTCTTTGTCGATGCTATCGAGGTGTTGAACGAGGCGAAGACGCCGCCGTTCGTCATTGAAGACGATGCTGAAGTAACGGAGGCCATCCGCCTGAAGTATCGGTATCTGGATTTGCGGCGCCCGCGCATGCAGAAGCTGATGAAGCTTCGGCACGATATTGCGCATGCGGTGCGTGGGTTCCTGCACAAGGAAGAATTTCTCGAAATCGAAACACCGATCCTCACCAAGAGTACGCCGGAAGGGGCGCGAGATTATCTGGTGCCGAGCCGCGTGAACCCCGGGACGTTTTTCGCGCTGCCGCAGTCGCCGCAACTGTTCAAGCAGGTGCTGATGATCAGCGGCATGGATCGCTATTATCAGATCGCCCGCTGCTTCCGCGATGAAGATCTGCGCAACGACCGCCAGCCGGAGTTCACCCAGATCGATCTGGAAATGTCGTTCGTCGATCGATTGGACGTGATGAATCTGATGGAGCAGATGATTGTCACCGTGTTTCGCGAGGCAGGAGGCGTGTCCTTGCCAACGCCTTTCCCGCGAATGACCTATGCCGAAGCCATGGGGCGGTATGGATCGGATAAGCCTGATCTGCGGTTCGACATGCCGTTGTACGACGTGACGGCCTTTGCGGCGACGAGTGATTTTAAGGTGTTTCGCGAGGCCGCTACGAAAGGCAAACTCGTGAAGGCTTTGATTGTGAAAGGCGCTGCAACGATCACGCGAAGCCGGATCGATGCGTTGGGAGACACCGCGAGGAGTTTTGGCGCGAAGGGGTTGGCCTGGCTCAAAATTACGGCTGACGGCCAGCTCGATTCCGTTATTGCCAAATTCTTGGATGCCGATGCGTTTTTTGCGGCGCTGCCCGATGCCAAGCCTGGCGATTTGGTCCTGTTCGGAGCCGATAGCCCGGCCATTGTGCACGATGTCTTGGGCCGGATCCGGTTGCTGCTCGGTGAAGAATTGAACCTGATCGACAAGAATGCCTGGAAGCCGCTCTGGGTGACCGAGTTCCCGTTACTGGACTATTCGCCAGAAGAGAAACGCTATATCTTCATGCATAACCCGTTTGCCGCGCCGATGGATGAAGACCTGGCGTTGCTGGATTCAGAACCATTGAAAGTGCGCGCCAAGGCCTACGATATGGTCTTGAACGGGAGCGAGATCGGCGGCGGCAGCATCCGGAACCACCGGAGCGATATTCAGCTGAAGATCCTTGATCTCTTGGGTATCGGCAAGGAGCAGGCCCAGGCGAAGTTCGGCTTTCTGTTGGACGCATTGGAGTATGGCGCGCCGCCGCACGGCGGCATCGCCTTCGGCTTGGATCGCCTGATTATGCTGCTTGGCGGCGCGGATTCCATTCGCGATGTCATCGCGTTCCCCAAGACACAGCGCGCCCAATGCCCGTTGACCGACGCGCCCTCCACCGTGAGCGCGGAACAGTTGAAAGAACTTCGGATCAAGCTGGATCTTGTCGAATAACCTCAGCGAGCGAATCGGTCATGGCGGGCAATACGTTCGGACATATCTTCACCGTCACCTCCTTTGGCGAGAGCCATGGGCTGGCGATTGGCTGTGTGGTCGATGGCTGCCCACCTGGACTGGCGCTGTCGGCTGAAGATATTCAAGGTGACCTTGATCGGCGCAAGCCCGGCACGTCGCGCCATGTGACACAGCGGCAGGAATCGGATACCGTCGAGATTCTCTCGGGGGTGTTTGAAGGCAAGACCACGGGGACGCCGATTGCCCTCTTGATCCGCAACGAAGACCAGCGTAGCCGGGACTACGGCAATCTCATCGACACGTTCCGACCAGGCCATGCCGACTACACCTACTGGCAGAAGTACGGCATCCGCGATCATCGCGGTGGCGGGCGGTCCTCCGCGCGCGAAACCGCAGTGCGCGTGGCGGCGGCGGCGATTGCAAAGAAGTGGTTGCATGAGAAATATGGAGTAGTGATTCGAGGCTATCTCAGCCAGTTGGGGCCAATTGAAGTGCCGTTCCAGAGTTGGGATGTCGTCAGTGAGAATCCGTTTTTTGCCGCCGATGCAGCGGTTGTCGCGAAACTCGAAGCCTTCATGGATGACTTGCGGAAGGCTGGCGATTCCGTCGGTGCGAAGATCACGACCGTGGCGGAGCATGTGCCGGTTGGGTGGGGCGCGCCGGTTTATGCGAAGCTGGATGCCGACCTGGCCGGTGCCATGATGAGCATCAATGCCGTGAAGGCTGTCGAGGTTGGCGCAGGCGTTGCCTCAGTGACGCAGCGCGGCTCTGAGCATGGAGATGAACTCACTCCCGAAGGTTTTGCGACCAACCATGCGGGAGGTATTCTCGGCGGCATTTCAACTGGGCAAGATATTGTCGTGACGATTGGCATCAAGCCGACATCCAGCATTCGCATCCCGCGCCGTTCAATCGATAAGAGTGGCAAGCCGGTCACCGTTGAAACCAATGGCCGCCACGATCCCTGCGTGGGCATCAGAGCCACGCCCATTGCTGAAGCCATGATGGCCCTCGTCCTCATGGATCACGCCCTCCTGCATCGCGCCCAAAACGCCGATGTGAAGACCGCGACACCCAAGATCGCCGGTTCATCAAAGAAGGCGACTCGCTCAACTGGCCAGTAAGCAACCGCGAAGATCAATCGTCATCCTGCAGCCGCGTACGTCAAGATTCTCATCAGTGCGCGAGGGTCATTTCCATAGGAAAGAGGCGGTGGAGTAGCCGAGCCAGACTGCGGCGAGGCCGAGGACTGTGTGGCTGGCAATATTCCCGCAGGCCAGCAAGAGCTCTCCGTTTCGCAGCAACGTCATCGTTTCATTCCCGAATGCGGAGAAGGTGGTAAACCCGCCGAGGATGCCGACGATGAGGAAAGCCCGGGTCTCTCCTGAGATGGCGCCTCGATGATCGGCGAGTTCCGCGAGGAATCCAATCGCCGCGCACCCTAAGACATTGACCGCGAGTGTGCCGAAGGGGAACTGCATGCTCTTGCCGAGCTGCTGCACATATCCGCTCATGAGGTAGCGCAGGACTGATCCCAGAAACCCGCCGGTGCCGATGAGGAGTAGCGTACGCAGGATGTGCCTCGTGTGTAGGTGCAGGGCGCTCGCGCGGCTGCATTGTACGCAAATCGTGTGGCGGAGTCACGTCGCTAGCGGATGCGAGACGTAGCCGGCGCTGGTCCATACGGACAGGATCGTTGTACAATCCAAGTGCCAGTCAGCGGATTCACCTTCATGGAAAGAACAGTCGAATGATCGATATCTATACGGACGGTGCTTGCAGCGGGAATCCTGGGCCGGGTGGTTGGGGCGCTTTGCTGCGGATCGACGGTGTCGAGACGGAATTATGTGGCGGAGAGCCGGCGACGACGAATAACCGCATGGAACTGCTCGCCGTCATTGAAGCGTTGCAGGCGTTCACGCAGCCGGTGGCTGCGCGGGTCTATACCGATTCGCAATATGTGCAGAAGGGGATCAGCGAATGGATTCATGGCTGGAAGCGGCGCGGTTGGAAAACGGCTGGCAAAGAGCCGGTGAAGAATGAAGATCTCTGGCGCCGCCTCGATGCGCTGGCTTCAGGCCACACCATCGAATGGCATTGGGTCAGGGGACATAATGGCCATGTGGACAACGAACGGGTAGACGCACTGGCTCGCGCGGGCCTTGAACAGTCACGCCGCGCTGGGAAGCCGATCAGCAGTCCGATCGCTGTGGTCGCGCCGGTGTCCGCTCCAGTCTCGACTTCGGCTAAAGCTCCGGTCAAGGAGCCTCGCCAGAAGGCCAGTGCTCGCCCGATCCTTGATATTCAGCACGCGACGGTCTATCGGGGAGATACCTGTGTCTTCTCGGACTTCTCTTTTGCGCTGCAAGAAGGCGAGCATGCGGCGATTGTCGGGCCGAATGGCGCAGGTAAATCGACTCTGCTCAAGCTCTTAGCTGGCGGAGTTCATCCGCTGCCATTGGATGAAACTCACATTCGTATCTTTGGGGAAGAGGGCGGGAGTGTCTGGGATGTACGGAAGCGGCTTGGAATTGTCTCGCACGATCTCCAGAAGGATTACCTGATTTGCGCGGAAGGTCTGAACGTCATCCTGTCCGGCTACTACGCCAGCAACGATACTTATGAGTATCAGGAGTTCAGCGAGGCGCAGGTTGCGCGGGCGCGTGACATCATGAAGGAATTAGGTGTCGAATCGCTGGCTGGCCGCCGGTTTGGCCATCTCTCCACCGGCGAACAACGCCGCTTTCTCCTCGGCCGCGCGCTGGTACACGATCCTTCCGTGCTGGTGCTAGATGAACCGACGAGCGGCCTCGATCTGAAGGCTTGTTTTCAATACCTGGATCTGCTGCGCGCGCAGATCCGCAAAGGGAAGACTGTGCTGCTGGTCACGCATCACCTGCACGAAATTCCGCCAGAAATTGAGCGGGTCATATTGCTCAAGGGCGGGGAGATCGTCGCCGATGGCGCGAAAGCCAATCTACTCACAGACGTGAATCTCAGCCGTCTCTTCGACCAGCCTGTGACGCTCGTGCGAGCCAACGGCTGGTATCAGGCGCTGCCGGGATAGCATTGTCTCGCGTTTCTCGTGCGACCTGTTTTAGTCAGCGTGGGCTTTCTTTCCACCAATGAATCTTCTGCCAGTACTCGAACTGCACTTTCTTTTGACGGACTCTGTTCCAAGAGGTACCGTTCCCATATAAGTATTCCTCATTGCGAGCGTTGGGGCGGAATCTAGGGCTGAATCGCTGTCGAATAACGAGATTACATGCTGGAGCGCTTTTCTGAATATCGGCATCTGCACGTGCTGCCCTGGCTGCTCTGTCTTTTCCTTGTCCATTCCGAGGGAATGTTTGTGCTAGTAGCCTGGGCGGAGACCTGGGTTTGTCAACAGCCTGGACGATCAGATCTGTACAGGGACCATGGCGGGCCTGGTTGTCGAGAATTGGGCGAGCCAACGACCTATTCGTCTTTGGCCGTAGCTCCGGCATCGAGTTCACCTCTTGTCAAGGCAGCTCCTGCACCGGAATCGAAGACGGCCGCGGTCACAATGCCTACCCACGTAGTGAATAAGCCGTCTCCGTTTCCGGAGGTGGCGCTATCGATACCCGTTCTCGCTATTTTTTCAAAGACCAGAGAGGGGGCTATTACTGGTTCGTGGAATGGGTTGATTGCCAAGCTCATGGTTGGGTACAGGGCCGATGGCAAGGGACCAGACGTGTTGCCCAATGAGAATTTAATGCCGGTATCGGCTGAATCATTGCGCACGGCCGTGACTGTTGCGGCGAGGGCCGTGGGATACGATCCGAGATACCTGTCGGTTCGCTTGTTGATTCCAACGAAGATGGATGGCCCGAGTGCTGGTGGAATCATGGCGGTCGGTATCGCTGCGGCACTTCTCGGCGATCCCATTCGCCAAGATATTTGCATGTCGGGAACCATTGAACCGACTTTAGAAATTAAGCCGGTTGGTCGACTCGTAGACAAGATGAATGCCTGCCGAGATCTCAAAAAGACCACGATGATCGTGCCGGATGGCTTGGATAATAGCCATCTCACCTTCACTGGATCTGAAAAGGCGATCCATGTGATCGAGGTGCATACACTGGCTGAGGCGTATAGCGTTGCGACCGGCCAAGTGCTGCGCCAGGCGGTCCACTAATACACACCAGAGGGGGGGAGTGATGCGGCAGTATAGTGAGACGACAAAACGGCTGGTTGGCTTGGCAGGAATGCTGCTGCTTCTGTGCAGTATGGGTGCGTCCAGTGCGTGGGCGGCAGATCCGGTGAAGATCAATGCCTTGCTCGCCTATCCTCAGTCGTACAATATGAAATTAGTGCGGGTCGAGGGCACGGTAAGTCAGTACCGCATGCAACAGTTTATCGGCGCTCGCAGTAAATTGGAGAAATGCATTCAGGCATTTTCAGTCACAGACGACACGGGTGTGATCGATGCCACCTATGCGACGATCTGCGATATGGGAACGGTCATGCTCAGAAACGGTGATCGGGTGACAATCGACGCGCATTTTTCCGGCATTCTGGATGTACGCTCGGTGAGCAAGGACTAATCTCTCCACCGAATATCGATGGAGGGATGGATGGTCCTATCCCCCCGCCAACGTCACCGTAAAGGTCAGGTCGGCGTCGATGCGGCGGACTTTGACTCGGACTTGTTGTCCCGGGGTCGTCCGTTCAATCAAATAATTCTTCAAATGCGCCGCGTCGTTGATCTCGGTTTCATCCACGGCGATGATGATGTCGTGCTTTTGGATGCCGGCCGATTTAGACGGCTCATTCACGTCCTTCACCGCCATCCGCCATTTCGTGCCGTCCTTCACGGCCATCATGTGAATGCCCATCTTCGAGAAGGTCAGTGGCTTGCCGTCGATGGCCGCTTTCACAATTCGTTCGGCCAGCAATGCCGGAATCGCAAAGGCCATGCGGCTGCAGTGGGCCGTGGAGTCGTCGCGCTCGGTTTGGATGATGGCGTGCATGATGCCGACGACGTCGCCCTTGTCGTTGAAGAGGCCGCCGCCGGAGTTGCCGCTGCAGGCGGCCACGTCGGCCTGAATCAGTCTGGTATCCACTGTCTGGAGGAACGTATTCGTATTGCCCAGATGTCCGAACGACATGGTCGGCCCCCATCCCATCGGATAGCCGACCGTAAACACATCCTGTCCCGGCTGTACGTCGCCGGAAGCGAACGAGGCGGCGGCGCGGAGCTTGCCGCGATGCGCCTCCGTGACGCGATAGACGACGACATCCATAAACGCGCTGTCGCCGACCAGATCGGCGGTAAGTTCGTGTAGGTCCGTTGTCAGGATGCGGATTTGTTTCTCAATGATAGTGCCGGTGGTGACATCGTGTTTCTCCGCCGCGTGCCGGGCGGTCACAATGTAGCCATCGCGCAGATGAAAGCCAGTGCCGCGCACCAGAATTTTCCCCGGTTTGTCCGGCGTGCGTTGATCTTGCGTGTCTTCGAGTACCCCAACGGTGGCGAGCTTGGCGCGGTCGAGCGCTGAGGCCAAAAATGTTTCGGACGCATGAGCGGACGCAGCGGCGAGTCCGGCAACAAGCGATAAGGCGAAGGTGAATGAAATGAGCGGCCAACAGGGAATTCGCACAGTCATGGTCAACCCTCAGGATGAGTATGATGGAGTCGCAAAATGTTCGGCTCAGTATAAACAAGATATTGACCGTTTTTCTCGTGGAAAAAGTCGCGTGGCGGTGGCAGGGGGAGAGATGGCCGGTGGTGCCGTTGTCCAGGTTGTTAGACAAAGCAGTTCGGATTTCCGGCCAGGGGGGACGAAATGAGGCAATATTTTTACGAGTGCGGCTGAAGAATTGTCTGGCAGGACCCGATAAGGGAGGTCGAAGAGAGGCATTTATAATGGACGTGCTCAGGCACAATCAAGCGTCGATTGATTCAACAGCGGCTGGCCTTGGCGCTGCGCGAAATAGTGAAGCGGGAAGCGCGGCGATTGCGCAGTATCAGCTCATGATCACGAGGATGTTCAGGATCGCCGTGGATATTCTCAATGTGGCGCGATCTCTGGAGTCGATGGCGTTCGAGATGCAGCTGTTGGCGCGAAACGGGGTGGTGCAGGCAGCCAAGGTCCCTGCCGGCGAAGGCAAGGCGTTGCTGGCGCTCGCGGGCATTCTGTCGAGCTATCCCGGCACGATTACGCCGGAGGTTGAAGGCTTGGGCGCACAATGCAAGGCGCTCGCCCGGCACACGGCCGAATGCACGAATCTGGCGCGGCGGTACTTCCAGCACAGCAAATGTCTGTTGACGGTTCTGAACCGCCAGGTTGCGCATGGGGATGCAGCGCTCATGGCGGAATTGGCCGCGCTTCAACCGACCCATCCGGAGGATCTGGAGCGCGTGTTGGAGAGCCGGATGTTGCAGCAGGCCGACCCGCTAGTGCGGGAGAATTTGCTCTATCTCGGCCGGCAATGTCTCGAGACGTTGCGGAAGATCCAAGAGTTGCTGGGACAATCGTTGCCTTTTCTGGCGCTGGCAGAGGATTCCGTTGGCAGTATCAAGCGGATCGGGGAGACGGCGCGATATCTCGGGCTTTGCGTGGGCATCGAAGCGGCGCATCTGCCGGGACAGGGCAAAACCCATTTCGCCAATCTCGCGAACGGAATCACCACGACGGTCGACGGATTGAATCAGAAATTTCAGGCGATCCGAGACACGATCGGCAGCGGCCGCGCGCTATTGACGCAACTGGCACGAGGAGAAGTTGAATGAAGAGCACCGTCATCTTCGAGGAGGGGCAGCATCGCTGGATCGTGATCGGCCGCGATCCCGAGAAAAGCTCGCACGTGATCGATACGAATGAGTACGTCATTGTGAGCAAGGGAGAAGGCATGCTGCTCGATCCGGGTGGCATCGAGATTTTCCCCCGGGTGCTGGCTGAATTGTCCAAGCATATACGGCTTGAGGATATTCGTGTGCTGTTCGCCAGCCATCAGGATCCGGACATCATTTCATCGCTGGCCTTGTGGCTGGACCTCAATCCGCGGGCGGCGACCTACAGCTCCTGGTTGTGGACGGCGTTCCTGGCCCACTTTGCCGCTCGCGCCGACTTGACGATCACCGGAATTCCCGACGAAGGGATGACCATCAAGATCGGCGATTCGGACGCCACGGTCGAGGCGGTGCCAGCGCATTACTGCCATTCATCGGGAAACTTTTCCATTTACGACCCGCAAGCCCGCATTCTGTTTTCCGGAGATATCGGCGGGGCCTTGCTTCCCAGCCATGAGTCCAGCTTGTTTGTCACGAACTTTGAAGACCATGTGCAGTACATGCGTGGGTTTCACGTCCGCTGGATGCCGTCCAACGTGGCGCTTCGCGGATGGGTCCAGCGTGTGCGGGCGCTGAAACCGGCAATGATTTGCCCACAGCATGGGGCGATCTTCAAGGGGCCGGATGTGACGAAATTATTAGACTGGCTGGAAAGCCTAGAAGTCGGACAATGGGGAGGGAACGAGAGCGCGAAGGATAACCGGCATGCCAGCAGTCCAGGCGAGTCTCTTTCCGAGGCGGCCTAGATGCTCCGTTGGGCGCAGGTGCGACGTGTTCGTGGACTGGTGCAAACAGCAATAGACGGAGGAAGGACAATTTGCAGCTCAGATGGTATGCTGACAGCCATGAAGGAGACTGCAATGAAGAACTTGATGCAATGGAATTATGGCTGGCCGCTTCTGGTTGTCGCGCTTGTAGTGCCCGAGGCATCGTCTGTGCTTGCCGGAGAGTCACAGGGAATGATGGAGCGGGTCGAGGCCACGGCGAAAGATATTGGAGAAAAGATCGAGAGTAAAACCAAAGCGGTCGTGCAAAAAGTCGAAGAGAAGCATGTGGTGGACAAAGTCGGCGAGAAGCTCAAGAAGGCTGCGACGAAAACGGCTGAAGGGTTTGAAAAGGCCGGGAATAAGATCTCAGAAAAGTTGAAAGACTAAGCCGTCCGTTCACGCGACGGTTCCCCCTCGCGGATCTACTTTTTCCGAAATCCAAAATACGTCCCGGCGCCGCCTGCTCCTGCTGAGGGAAGGTAACCCGTGAGGACTTCCTTGAAGCCCTCGGCTTTGCCTTGCACCCAGGCAAGGCTGTGCGTAATGCTGGCTTCGATGGCCGTCCAGTCGAGGTCAATGGCACCGGTTGTCTTGATCGCAACGAGGAGTGTCATCAGCAGTCCGGCGACGATGACGGCGAGTTTGATCGTCCGGCGAACGGCCCATCCGATTAAGAAGCCTCCCATGAAGCTGGCTCCCCCTCGCGCAAGCGCGGGAGACATCATGTCGTTCATCCAGGCTCCGAGCCCGGCTATGGTGGTGGCGCCGGCCCCCAGGAACGATTTCGCGCCCCACGGGGGATCCTCGAAGAGGGTGTCCCACGCACTGGATGTATCGGAGGGTACGGCGGTCGATTCGCGGTCGTTCATGAGAGGGCGCCTTCAAACGTATTACACACTTTGGGATCGCCGCTTTCCAGCCCTCGCCTGAGCCAGGTCATTCGTTGAGCGGAGGAGCCATGGGTCCAGCTTTCCGGTTGGACGTACCCTTGTCCCATTTTCTGCAAGCGATCGTCTCCGATAGCCGCGGCGGCCTTGAGTCCTTCTTCGAAATCGCCCGGCTCGATCAGATTGCGTGTACGGTTGGCATGGTGGCCCCACACGCCAGCATAGCAGTCGGCTTGCAGCTCCATGCGAACGGATAACGTATTTGCGTCTTTCTCAGAAGACTGACGCTGGAGGCGAGTGATTTTTTCAGCTGTACCGGTCAGATTTTGTACGTGGTGCCCCACCTCATGCGCGATGACGTAGGCCTGCGCGAAATCTCCAGGGGCGCCGAGGCGCTGAGCCATCTCGTTGAAGAATGTCAGGTCGAGATAGACTTTGTGATCGCCCGGGCAATAGAACGGGCCGACGGCCGACGAGGTCGTTCCGCAGGCTGACCGGACGCCGCCGCTGAAGAGGATCAGCCGGGGTTCCTCATAGTTGGGTCCCAGCAATTGCTTCCAAGTCGTTTCCGTATCCGCGAGGACGACGGAGGCAAACTTGCCGAGTTGATCGCTGGGTGTCCCTGTGGTGGCGGGCTCCGAGGGAGCGGAGGATTCGGTCATGCTCTGGACCCCGCTGAGCATATTGAGGATCGTCAGAGGATTGGTGCCGGTGAAGTAGCTGACGGCGAGCACCAGGACAATGCCGCCGATTCCCAGTCCACCGACGCCGCCGACCCGGGCGGGACCCATGCCGCGGCGGTCTTCGATATTGCTGCTTTCCCGTTGCCCTTCCCACCGCATGGCGATCCTCCTAACAGACGGTTGAAAAAGCCCTTCAGCGGCGTTCTCGCCGCGCGCAGAGGCTCAACGTATACAAGAATCGCCTTGAGGCAAAAATCCTATCCGCTCGCCTATGATCGAAGCGAGCGGGTCAAGCGAAGCTTGGTATGTACCTCCTCGCCTTCTCACTTGCTGCGGCCTTGCTGGACGGACTTTTTGAACCGCCTGCGAATGATGCTGTCAGTATCAGTGACTATTCAGTTTCCCGAACTAGGCCGGGTCTTTTTCCATCGATTGAATAAACTTATCCGCTTCGGCAATGGATCGGTTCATGTCCTTGACCAGTTGATCGACCTGGGCGTCGACTTTTACAAGCTCGCCTTTCATGGCGGCCAGGGCGCGCGCATTCAGGTTGTGTTTCAGGTAGAGGACTTGATCGCGCAGCGGCTTCAAGACCGGATCGATGCGTTGCTCGGCCTTTTTCATGGCGGCCAGCATCTCGTTGTAGCGGGATTTGGTCTGCGTCAGCTTTTCTTCGCTTTTGCGCCGCAGCTCGGCGCTGGAATATTGGCCGAGTTCGGTCTTCCATTCGGCGAACAACGAATCGGCGACACTTTCCACATCCTTGATCCGTTTTCGCACTGACTCGGCGCTGTCTTCGCTGTTCTGGAGTTCGCCGTTGAGTTTTTTATACGTGGCTTCGAGATCGCCGCCTTGATAGGCGACGACTTTGCCGAATTGGTCGAGCGCGCTTTGGATTTCTTTTTTGGCGTCTTCTTGCGCGTCGCGGGCCGACTTGACCCGGCTGCTGAGAATATCGCGCTTGGCATAGCCCATCTTCTCCATTGTGGCGAGGTAGGCGGTATCGCAGGCCGTCAGTCCGAAGGCGAACGAGACGATGAGGGCAAGTTGGATCAAGTGGGCCATGACATCCTCATAGTAAAAAATCCATAAAAGTGCCTACGCAGCGCTGTGGATTTCAGCGGCACGCGGCATCATAGCGGAAGTGAGGAGGAGAGGGAAAGGCTCCTGTTGGGGAAAGAACAGAGGGGCGGCCGCCACAGAAGAGGTGGCGGCCGCTGCGGTGCGAACGGGTGGGCTTATTTCCCGTCCGGACCGGCAGAGTCCAACTGGCCGGCGATTTTGGAGAGATCTTTCGGATGGAGCACGATTTCTATCCGCCGATTGGCGCTGCGGCCCTGCTCGGTTTCATTGGGGGCGACGGGTCTGGTTTCGGCATAGCCGACGGCGGACATATGCTGCCGGTCCACGCCGCCTTGGTCGATCAGATAGCGCACCACATTGGTCGCGCGTGCCGTCGAGAGTTCCCAATTGGTTTTGAATTTATCCTGCAGCTTGATGCTGATTGGCACGTTGTCCGTATGTCCTTCGATGCGGATCTGTTTGTCCGAGATCTTGTTCAAGACATCGCCAACTTGCTTCAGCACTTTGACTCCAGCCGGTTTGACTTGCGCTTGTCCCGAATCGAAGAGCACTCGGTCGACCATGTTGATGGTCAGCTGGTCGCGGACTTGTTGAATCGTGATGTTGCCTTTCGAAATTTCGTCCTGAAGCGATTGGGACAGTTCCTCCTGCGTGCGGGTCAGCCGCGCAATCTCCGCTTCCTTGGCGGCCCGCTCCTGTTCCAGCCGGGCCTTCTCGGCTTCTTGAGCTTTCAGTCGTTGCCGTTCCTGTTCCAGACTGGCGGTCAGTTGCGTCTGCGCGTGCTGTAGGTGTTCGCGGTCTTTGGCCAGCCTGGCGTTCTCAATTTCCTCGGCTTTCAATCGCTGCCGTTCTTGCTCCAGATTGGCGGTCAGCTGAGAGCGGTCCTGTTGCAGTTGCTCGCGTTCCTTAGCCAGTCTGGATTTTTCGGCTTCCTCGGCCTTCAATCGCTGGCGCTCCTGTTCTAGCGTGGCCGCCATCTGAGATTGCTCCTGCTGCAACCGCTCGCGTTCTTGTGCGATGCGTGCGGTGTTGGCTTCGAGTTCAGCCGCGCGTTTCTGGAGCGCGGCGATTTCCCCGCGAGCGGAGGCGGTCCCGCTGGTCAGTTGCTGCTTGTCTTGTTCCAGCGCATTCACCTGTGCGGCTTCTTCCGCCAGTTTTTTTTGAAGGGCGTCGATTTGCCCACGGACGTCTCCCAGCTCACTGCCGAGCCTGGTTTTGTCTTGCTCAATGCCGTCAAGTTTGCGCTGCAGTTCGCCGGATCGCGCTTCCAGCGCTTCGCGCTCTTTGGCTAGAGCTGCCGCTGCCTCTTCAGCGGTCTTTCTCTGGGCCGATTCCTGATCGAGATTCTGTTGTAGGCTAGCCAATTGCTGGTTGAGTTGATCCGTCTGTGTCTGAGACTGTTTTTTCAGCGCGTCGAGCTCGGCGGCCTGTTGAGCCGAGGCTTTTCTGGCCGCGTCCAACTCCGTCAATGTTTTGGTGTGGGTTTCTTTGGTGACACATCCGGCCGGCGCAATTGCGCAGAGCATAATGAGGGATGCGGTGCGAAGCGATAGCTTCCGAAGCCGTGCAGGGTGATGCATGGATTCCTCCTTTGATGGATGGCAGATGGAATAGAGACTGAATGAGCAAAGTCGATGCCCCAGAGTTATAAAAATATGGTTCTGGAAATCAGCCGTTATCCAAGAGGATGAATCGCGCGGGGCACTGCACTGGCTCAAAGGGCCGCAGGAATTGTAGAGGGATGCCACGGATCTGTAGGTGGATGCCTACAGCGGTCACTGATTCAGGGTTGAGGTCGAGGAATGGCAGAGGGGCGCAACAAAGGTTGCGCCCCAGAAGGCAGGCTTACTTGCCCATCTCCTTTTTCTCATCTTTTTGCTTGCCGTCGTCCTCGGCTTTGGAGCCATTCATATCCTTCTTGTCTTTCTGTTCGACCGGTGCCGGTTCGTTTGCGAAGGAGACGGTCGTGCCGAGACCGAATGCTAAGAATGCTGCCAGTGCGATGAAACGAGCAAAGCGAATCATAGGAACCTCCTTGGATCGTGCATGGATAAAATCGGCCAAGGCAATCCGCGCTGCGATGGCCGCCGGAACCCTCTATGAATCCGATGAGAGTGGCGAGGCTCTCATGCCGGGTGATAGAGCAAGCCTGGTGCCGGGCGGAAACGATGGGCGATATCCACCACTTGGCGATGGCCGCATCGTCTAAGTCGTCTCGTTTACAGGCGATCATGCTGGCAGGCGAGTTCGCGATAAGAACGGCACGATGGATCGAGCGTATGGAGCCGTGCTGAATGTTGAAGGAGAATACCTACGATTCTACACTGGGGAGTGAGATTTGAGCGCGATGCGCAGGCTCAGGTATAGTGGCGGCATGAATATCGATTGGGTCAGGAGCGCCGCCCTGTTGTGGTGGAGCGCAATAGCGATGCTCGGGTGCGCATCGCATGTTGTTGTGCCTGAGGCACTTGAAGCTCAATTGGACAAGGATGTGACGTTCGCGCAGGTGCTGGCTGCGCCGGATTCTTTTGTTGGTAAACGGATTGTTCTCGGTGGTGAGGTGTTGAAGTCAAAGCGGACCGACGCCGGGTTGCTGTTAGAGGTGTTGCAGCTTCCCGTGAACGCCGATTATGAACCGGCGCTTGCCAGGACGGAGTCGCAAGGCCGTTTTCTGGCGCTTGCGCAAGAGATGCTTGATCCGGCGACGATCCGAGAGGGGACAGCGGTTACGCTGGTCGGCGAGGTGACGGGAGCCCGCATGGACCGCCTTGATGAGGTGGAGTATCGGTATCCGACGGTTAGCGTCAAGCATCTGTATGTGTGGCCGTCCGGCTACAGCGCGGAGCCGCGATCGGGATTCTCTATTGGCGTATTTGGCGGCATGGGCGTGGGAGGTGGCGGCCGAATCGGTGGAGGGTTTGGCCGTGGCTATTGATGCAGCGGTCATAGCCAGCCGGTGGAACCATCGATCCATATGACATTCTCTGCAACCTCTTCGTTCCGCTCGCATACCATCGCGTTCCACAAACCATGCGGAGTGCTGCCGTGCTTTACCGATCCGGACGGAAGGCCGACGCTTGCTGACTATATCGAGTTGCCCGGTGTCTACGCGGCTGGCCGGCTGGATATGGATAGTGAAGGGCTGCTGCTGCTGACGTCTGACGGTACGCTTTCTCACCGCATCACTGACCCGCAACACAAGCTTCCGAAAGTCTACTGGGTTCAAGTGGAACGCATTCCCGATGAGTCGGCGCTCCGGCAATTGCGCCAAGGTGTGGTGTTGAACGGAACCAAGACGAGGCCGGCGGAGGTGCGTGTGCTGGATGAATCGCCGGCGCTGCCGGAACGTTCGGTGCCTATTCGCTTCAGGAAAACCGTACCGACTTGCTGGATCGAGCTGACGATTTGCGAAGGGATGAATCGTCAGGTTCGCCGTATGACGGCGGCCGTCGGGCATCCGGCGCTGCGGTTAGTCCGCGTGGCGATTGGTCCTATTGCATTGGGAAATCTTGCGCCCGGCGTCTGGCGTGAATTGACTGCGGATGAAGCGCAGTCAATTCAGGGCAGTGGAATGGATGCGGGGCGCAAGCCGCGGCGGCCGGATTCGCTCAGGCCTTTCCGTCGCTCTGCGGAATAGTGTGCGCTGGTCCGTTACTTCTTCAGGCTCTGTAGAAATTCCCCCAGCACATTCTGAAACCGTTCGGGATCTTCCGCCATCATGAAATGGCCGGTGTTGAACTCCACCAGTTGCGCGCCGGCGATCTGAGTTTGGATCTCTCGCGCGATCAGTGGCGTCGCTACGGTGTCTTTGGCTCCGACCATGATGAGTGTCGGGGCGGTGATCTTGTTGATCCGTCCATGTACGTTGGCGTGGGCCATGCTGGTCAGCGCTTCGCGCAGTACTGTGCCGTTCCAGCTGGGAATACGGTCCAATAATGGCTGATAGAGCGTAGAGGGCGTTTCTTGCGGGAAGCTCTCGACGATGATGTTCTTGGATACCTCGCGAAAATCGCGTGGGTTGCCGATGGTCGGCAGATCGTTGTCGAGCACCATGGCGTTGTCTGTTGTCGAGACGAGCACGAGCGCCCGCACGCGATGGGGATAATCTAGAGCCAGTTGTTGCAGGATCATGCCACCCATGGAAACGCCGACCCAGATCGGTTTCTCGATGTCCAGTTTATCCGCCAGCGCGATGAGATCTTTAGAAAACTGCTGGATCGTGAATCCGCTCTCCGGTTTTTGCGAGTCGCCGTATCCTCGGAGATCGACGGCAATTCCACGGAAGTCTGGTGAGTAGGCGCTCAGATATTTCGGGAAAATATTGCTGGTAGTGACGACGCCATGGACGAAGATAACTGGAGCGCCGGTGCCGGCTTCCAGCACACTGAGCGAGACGCCGTCGACGGTCACTGATCGTCTGGTGATTTCTCCGTTCACGCGCGTGGTCGTTGCATGAGTCTGGGCCGATCCCAGAGATGTCAGTCGGTCTTGCTGGTGCGCGGGCGAATGGAGGTCGCAGCCTGTGAGGCCGAGGATGAGGGCGGAACATGTTATGAAACGTCTTGTCATCGTGGTGCCTTTCGGAAAGAGGAAATAATGATATTAGCAGTAGCGAGAATCCTTAGTAGAAAGCAAGTCTAGGGGGTGGAGGGTTAGATCACGGATGAAGCAGCGGTGAGTTGCTGGCGCTTGTTCGCAGCGTTATTTCGCGGTTTGTATGCAGCGTTAGATTTCGGCGATTTCGGAAATAATCGTATGCAATCCACTTGCGCCGGCTGGTTGCGGCCGGATGATTTCGGCGATTTGCAGCTGCCCTTTTGTATCGGTCGCCCGCACGACGGTTTGAAACTTCCCATGCTTCGGCGCGATCCAGGTGTAGTTCCAGATGACCCAGGAGTAGGGCGACATCGGCGGTTCAATCTCGCATTCGTTCCAGGTGCGGCCGGCGTCGAAACTCAGTTCGACTTTGCCGATGGAGTTGGGGCCGCCGAATGCGATTCCGCGAAATTTCTGTACGGCGCCGCGCAAGGTTTGGTAGTGGCCGGGGGAGTCGATGCGAGAAAATATCTTGATGGTCGCGTCGTCGGTCCAGCCTTTACGTTGCCAGTATCCTAGGTAATCTCCCGGATAAACTTCGATCTCGGTAATCCATTTGACGTTCTTGATGCCGTAGAGGCCTGGCACGATCAGGCGGATGGGGAAGCCATGCTCCTTGGGGAGTTTTTCGCCGTTCATCAGAAACGCCAGCATTGTGTCGTCTTGCATTGCGCGCGTGAACGGAATGCTGTCGTCATAGCCGTCGATCCCGCGAAAAATCACGTCTCGTGCGGTTTCTTCGTCTGCGCCGGCGTCTTGGAGGAGTTTTTTTAATGAAATGCCTCGCCAAGTGGCGGTGCCGAGGCTGTCGCCGCCGGGGAGGGTGTCGATGCACATGAGCGTGGAGACTTGATCGTAGGAGTCGCGATTCAAAATGTCGCGCCAGCCCAGTGAAAGCGGCATTTTCACAGCGCCTTTCACGTGGACTTTCCATTGCTCGATATTCACTTCGCGCGAGACGGAAACGGCGGAATCCGCGTAGTTGACCACGTAAAATTTTGAATTTGGCGTGAAATAGGTGGTCTCGCGTGGCGGAATCGCAAACATGCGTCCAAAAACTGAACCGGCGGCGTCGCAGCCGCCGGTTATTCCGGCCGTCGCGGCGAGTCCGAGAGCTTTTAAAATCGTTCGTCGCAGCATGAATATTGGCGATTCGTTGTTTGTCATATTTTTTCAGTATACATGAAAATGTTGCTTGACACCCGTGGGGGAGTCTTGTTATCTTCCCACTCGTTCGAGGGCAGAGGGCGGATGAGTTCTTGCCTGTATACCGCAACCAAACGGTGGGTGCCTGAGGGAAACTACCCGAATTTTTTTGAGTGGGTCCCTTGACATGAGAGTGCGCAACGTTTATATTGCGCCTCCCGCGTCACGAATGTGATCGTGCGTTCTTTGACAACTGAATAGAGGAAGTTGAGCAAGGTGTAAGGTGTATTGAAGTGGTGGCCCTTGGTCCAATTTTAGAGAACACCTATTGAGAGTTTGATCCTGGCTCAGAACGAACGCTGGCGGCGCGCCTAATACATGCAAGTCGAGCGAGAAGGTGTAGCAATACACTTGTAAAGCGGCGAACGGGTGAGGAATGCATGGGTAACCTACCCTCGAGTGGGGAATAACTAGCCGAAAGGTTAGCTAATACCGCATACGTTTCCGGAACCTCGGTTTCGGAAGGAAAGCAATACCGTGGGTATTGCGCTCATGGATGGGCTCATGTCCTATCAGCTTGTTGGTGAGGTAACGGCTCACCAAGGCTTCGACGGGTAGCTGGTCTGAGAGGACGATCAGCCACACTGGCACTGCGACACGGGCCAGACTCCTACGGGAGGCAGCAGTAAGGAATATTGCGCAATGGACGAAAGTCTGACGCAGCGACGCCGCGTGGGGGATGAAGGTCTTCGGATTGTAAACCCCTTTCGGGAGGGAAGATGGAGTGGGTAACCACTTGGACGGTACCTCCAGAAGCAGCCACGGCTAACTTCGTGCCAGCAGCCGCGGTAATACGAAGGTGGCAAGCGTTGTTCGGATTCACTGGGCGTACAGGGAGCGTAGGCGGTTGGGTAAGCCCTCCGTGAAATCTCCGGGCCTAACCCGGAAAGTGCAGAGGGGACTGCTCAGCTAGAGGATGGGAGAGGAGCGCGGAATTCCCGGTGTAGCGGTGAAATGCGTAGAGATCGGGAGGAAGGCCGGTGGCGAAGGCGGCGCTCTGGAACATTTCTGACGCTGAGGCTCGAAAGCGTGGGGAGCAAACAGGATTAGATACCCTGGTAGTCCACGCCTTAAACTATGGATACTAAGTGTCGGCGGTTTACCGCCGGTGCCGCAGCTAACGCAATAAGTATCCCGCCTGGGAAGTACGGCCGCAAGGTTGAAACTCAAAGGAATTGACGGGGGCCCGCACAAGCGGTGGAGCATGTGGTTTAATTCGACGCAACGCGAAGAACCTTACCCAGGCTGGACATGCAGGTAGTAGAAG
>CP092079.1:2394905-2410295 GCA_022226955.1 Nitrospira sp. | reverse complement strand
CGTTTTGCTGCGCGGCACGAAGAAGGAAGACGTGGAGCGCGGGATGGTGTTGTGCAAGGCGAAGAGCATCACGCCGCACACGAAATTCAAGGCGGAGATCTATGTGTTGACGAAGGAAGAGGGCGGCCGGCACACCCCGTTCTTCAACGGGTATCGCCCGCAGTTCTATTTCCGGACGACAGACGTGACGGGGATTGTCTCGCTGAATCCGGGCGTAGAGATGGTCATGCCGGGCGATAACGTGAGCGTGACGGGGGAGTTGATCAGCCCGATCGCCATGGAGCAGGGGCTCCGGTTCGCGGTGCGCGAAGGTGGCAAGACGGTGGGCTCCGGGGTGGTGACTGAAATTCTGGCGTAACGACGGCCTGAAGAGCGAGGCGATCGATGTGGTCCCTCTGTCTTGGTCTATGAGCATGTTCGCCTAACGAGGAGAGTGAGATGCGTGAGGTCATCGATTTAGCGTGCACCATTTGCAAGCAGCGGAACTATTCGACCAACAAGAATAAGAAAAACGATCCTGACCGGTTGGAGCGGAATAAGTTCTGCAAGTTCTGTCGGAAGCATAATGCCCATAAGGAAGTGAAGTAAGCCGAAGCTGGGATTGTGTCGGCGATGCGAGTCTTGTAGGGGCATGGTGTCAATGGCAGCACCTCGGTCTCCAAAACCGATGGTCTAGGTTCAAATCCTAGTGCCCCTGCCACGCCGGGCATGTTCGAGGCGGTGCGATGGTTGCGGGGTTGTGCTGAACGATGTGCGTGGAGAGGCGGAGGCGTCGATGTTTAAGCGGATGTTCGAATCTGTAAAGCTGTTTCTCTCGGAAGTTCGCGCGGAATTGAAGAAGGTATCATTTCCGACCAGAGCTGAAACGATCGGTTCAACGACGGTCGTGATCGTGTTTTGTGTGTTGATGTCGCTCTATTTGTCGGTGATCGACTCGTTCCTGGTGTGGTTGGTCGGCAAGATTATTTGATCGTTCAGCGGATGTGCCCCTCGCGGAGGCGCGTCCCGATTTCTTGACCTGAGGGTAGGGCATGACAAAAAACTGGTACGTCATTCATACGTACGCGGGGTTTGAGGGACGCGTGAAGACCAGCCTCTTGGAGCGGGCCAATCAAATGGGGCTTGTTGAAAAGCTGGGCCAGGTCCTGGTTCCGACCGAGGATGTGATTGAAATCAAGGACGGGAAACGGCGGACGTCGCGGCGGAAGTTTTTTCCAGGCTATGTGTTGGTGGAGCTGGAGACGCCGTTGCAGGACGAAACGATGCAGATGATCAAGGAGACTCCGAAGGTCACCGGATTTGTCGGTGGCGGCGCGCTGCCGCTCCCGCTGACAGCCGAAGAGGTCGAGTCGTTGCTGAAGCAGGTGGATGCCGGACAGTCCGGGCCGCGCGAGCAGGTGAAGTTCATCAAGGGCGACAATGTGCGTATCGTCGATGGGCCATTTCTGGGCTTTAACGGGCTGGTGGACGAGGTGGATCAGGATCACAGCCGGTTGAAATTGATGGTCAGTATTTTCGGGCGCTCGACGCCGGTGGAACTGGGGTTCCTGCAGGTTGAGCGAATTTAGGGTGTGTCGTTGTTGCTGTTGAGCGTGGCGTTGCCGACGTTCTGAGGAGATTTACATGGCTAAGGAAATATCCGCTTTCATCAAGTTGCAGATTCCCGCTGGGAAGGCCAATCCGGCTCCTCCCGTCGGTCCGTCGCTCGGACAGCACGGCGTCAACATCATGGAGTTCTGCAAGCAGTTCAACGCAAAGACCCAGAAGGAAGGCGACAGCATTATTCCGGTGGTCATCACCGTCTATAAGGATCGCTCCTTTACCTTCATTATGAAGACGCCTCCGGCGTCGGATTTGTTGAAGAAGGCGGCGGGGATCATCAAGGGGTCTGGCGTGCCGCAAAAGGATAAAGTCGGAAAAATCACTCAGGCTCAGCTGCGCGAAATCGCCCAGAAGAAGCAGTCCGATTTGAATGCAGCCGACCTCGAAGGGGCGATCAAGATCATCGCCGGGACGGCCAGAAGCATGGGTGTTGTGGTACAGGGATAACGCGGACAGCGTTCGGGAAGAAGGAGTACGAGGTTATGGGAAAGAAGATGAAGGCCGCGTTGGAGAAAGTCGAGCCGCGCATGTATGCCTTGCGTGAAGCGGTCGATGTCGTCAAGAAGTCGGCCTATGCGAAGTTCGACGAGTCGGTCGATATTGCCTTGCGTTTGGGTGTCGATCCGAAGCGATCCGACCAGATGGTGCGAGGCACGACGGCGTTGCCGCATGGGACGGGCAAGAAGGTTCGCGTGCTGGTGTTTGCCAAGGGCGACAAGGAGCAGGAGGCGCGTCAAGCGGGCGCCGACTATGTGGGATCCGACGATCTCATGGAGAAGATTAAGGGCGGATGGATGGATTTCGATTACGCGATTTCCACGCCGGACCTGATGGCGTCTGTCGGAAAGCTTGGGAAGCAGCTCGGGCCGCGGGGCCTCATGCCGAATCCGAAGACCGGTACGGTCACGTTCGAGGTCGGGAAGGCCGTGGCGGAAATTCGCAAGGGCCGGGTTGAGTTCAAGGTCGAAAAGGCGGGTATCGTGCAGGTGGCGGTCGGCAAAGTGTCGTTCGGCATCGATAAGCTCTACGATAACGCCTCGGCGATTCTTGAGTCCGTCATCAAGGCGAAGCCGGCGTCTTGCAAAGGCCGCTATCTGAAGAGCGCCACGATTTCCAGCACCATGGGGCCTGGCGTGCAGTTGGATGCGATGGCGTTGACCAAGCAGTGGAGTTAAGCGAGCGCCGGCGTGGCCGGCGTCTGGAGAGAAAGGGTCAGGTATGAAGAAAGATCTGAAAGCACCAGCGGTTGCCGAGCTTGCCGAGATGTTCGGCCGTGCGCGCATCGCGATCGTGACCGAATCCGTCGGTCTTCCGGTGAATCAAGTCACCGAGCTGCGCAAGCAATTGCGCGGGGTGAAGGCCGAGTATCGAATCATGAAGAACACGCTTGCGATTCGGGCTTCAGAAGGGACTGGCTTGGCCGGTCTCAAAGCTCATCTGAAGGGGCCGACGGGGTTGGTGATCGGGTACGACGATCCGGTCTTGCCCGCCAAGATTTTGCGCGATTGGATCGGAGCGGAGAAACGCGACGAGAAGATCAAGGTCACGGCCGGCGTGTTGGAAGGGAAGCTTGTGCAGGCGGCGGACCTCGCGGCCATTGCCAAGCTGCCCAAGAAGGAAGTGCTCATTGCGATGCTGCTGTCGGCCATGCAGGGACCGATACGCGGCGTGGTCTATACACTGAGCGCAGTGTTGTCGAAATTTGTGCGAGTTGTTGCAGCCATTCAAGACAAAAAGAAAGGGGAGGGAGACATGTCAGCTACCACTACAAAAATTTCGCAGGAAGAATTGATCAAGGCCATCGAGGGCATGAGCGTGCTCGACTTGGCGGAGTTGGTGAAGGGCTTGGAAACTCGTTTTGGCGTCACCGCCGCAGCGCCTGTCGCCATGGCGGCCGCTCCGGCTGCCGGTGGAGCCGCTGCCGCCGCCGAAGAGAAGACCTCGTTCGACGTGATCCTCGTGTCGGCCCCTGCCGACAAGAAGATCCAGGTCATCAAGGTGGTGCGTGAATTGACGAGCCTCGGCCTGAAGGAAGCGAAGGATCTCGTGGAAGGCGCACCGAAGCCCGTGAAGACCGGCGCGACCAAGGAAGAGTCCGACACGATGAAGAAGAAGCTCGAAGAGAGCGGCGCCAAGATCGAAATTAAGTAGCAGCATTGTTCGACCGTCTTCGGGTGCCGCGCCCATCGGCGGCACCCCAAGCCAACCATCGTGTGTGGAGGAGTGCGCATGCCCGAAACGACTCTTCAGGAGTTCGTCGAACGGAAAGATTACTCACGCATCCGGGCCAGCATCGCTATCCCTGACCTGATCGAAATTCAAAAGCGCTCGTACGAAGAGTTTCTGCAAATGGAAGTCGAGCCCGAGCGCCGTAAGGATCAAGGCTTGCAGGCCGCGCTGGCCAGTGTCTTCCCGATTCCTGACTACAACAATACGGCCGTCCTGGAATTCTCCAGTTATACCCTGGGGACGCCCAAGTACGACGAGCGGGAGTGCATCGAGCAGGGCATGACCTTCGCGGTCCCGCTCAAGCTTCGTGTGCGCCTGGTCGTGTTCGACAAAGAAGACAAGGGCCCGCGAAAGAGGGTGCTGGACGTTCGCGAACAGGAAGTCTATGTCGGCGAATTGCCGCTGATGACGGAGCGTGGCACGTTCATTATCAATGGGACGGAACGGGTTGTCGTCAGTCAGCTGCACCGTTCGCCCGGCGCGTCGTTCACCCACGATAAGGGGCGCACGCATGCCAGCGGGAAGGTCTTGTACTCGGCGCGGATCATCCCCTATCGAGGCTCCTGGCTCGACTTCGAGTTCGATGCCAAGGACATCCTCTATGTGCGGATCGACCGCCGGCGGAAAATGCCGACGACGATTCTGCTGAAGGCCTTTAATTTTTCCAGCGACGATCTGCTGCGGATGTACTACCCCGTCGAAGAAATTCGGCTGGTGAATGGCAAGCTGTTCCGGAAGCTGGATGCGGAGATTCACCAGGGGCTTCGAGCCACTGTCGAAGTCACGGAAAAGGGGAGCAAGGAGCCGCTCGTGCGCGAGGGCGCCAAGCTCACGAAGGGGCTTATCGCCAAGCTGAAAGCCGCCGGTGTGAAAGAGATTCCGTTGACTCCCGAGGAGCTGGTCGGTCGCGCGATTTTGACGGAAGTCGTGGATGCCAAGAAGAACACGATTGCAGAGAAGAATCAGCGGCTCACGGCGGAGATCGTTGAGCGGATTCTTGAAAGCGATATCGAGGAATTCAAGGTCATCTATTTCGATACGGCGACGGCGACTCCGGTGATTCTCGATACGCTCGAAATGGAAAAGATCGAGACCAAGGAAGAGGCGATGGTCGAGATCTATCGCCGCTTGCGTCCGGGTGAGACGCCGTCTGTGGAGACCGCCCGTGCCTTGTTCGATAATTTGTTTTTGAACTCCAAGCGGTACGACTTGTCGCCGGTTGGCCGGCTCAAGCTGAACAGCAAATTGACGCTGGATCTGCCGCTTGAGCAGCGGACGCTGACGGCGCAGGACATTGTCGAGGTCATCCGTTATCTCGTCAATTTAAAGATGGGCAAGGGCGATATCGACGATATCGACCACTTGGGCAATCGTCGTGTGCGTTCGGTCGGCGAGCTGTTGGAAAATCAATTCCGACTCGGGCTTGTGCGGATGGAGCGGAGCATCAAGGAGCGCATGAATCTCCTGGACATGGAGACGGTGCTGCCTCACGATCTCATCAATGCCAAGCCGGTTGTCGCGGCGGTGAAGGAATTCTTCAGCAGCAGCCAGCTGTCGCAGTTCATGGACCAGACCAATCCGTTGGCGGAAATCACCCACAAGCGGCGCTTGTCGGCCCTCGGCCCGGGCGGCTTGACTCGTGAGCGCGCGGGCTTTGAAGTTCGCGACGTGCATCCTTCTCACTATAGCCGTATTTGTCCGATCGAAACGCCGGAAGGTCCGAACATCGGGTTGATTACGTCTCTGGCCACGTATGCCAGGATCAATCAGTTCGGGTTTATCGAGGCGCCGTATCGGAAAGTCGTGAAGGGGCGCGTGTCCGACGAGATCGAGTTCCTCTCCGCGATCGAAGGAGACAAGTATCTTATCGCCCAGGCGAATTCCGTTGTCGATAACGGTGGGCGACTGACCTCCGAGATGATTACGGCGCGCCATGGCGGAGACTTTGTCACGGCAACGCCGGACAAGATCGACTACATGGACGTGTCGCCGAAGCAGGTGGTCAGCGTCGCGACGGCGTTGGTTCCGTTCCTGGAGCATGACGACGCGAACCGCGCCTTGATGGGATCTAACATGCAGCGGCAGGCCGTGCCGTTGGTGACGTCAGATTCTCCGCTCGTCGGAACCGGCATGGAAGCCGTTGTAGCCAGAGATTCCGGTTATGTCGTGCAAGCCCGCCGCCCCGGCGTTGTGGAGAGTGTAGATGCGACCCGCATTGTCGTGCGGGCTGAAGGAAAAGAAGGACGCAAGGGGAAAGATTCAGGTCTGGATGTATATGATCTGATCAAGTTCCAGCGCTCGAACCAGAACACCTGCATTACCCAGACGCCGGTAGTCCGCTTGGGACAGCCGGTGAAAGTCGGGCAGGTGCTAGCCGATGGTCCAGCCATCGATCATGGCGAATTGGCATTGGGGAAGAACATCCTGGTGGCGTTTATGCCCTGGGGTGGATACAACTTCGAAGACGCCATTCTCTTGAGCGAGAAGCTGGTTCGCGAGGATGCGTTTACGTCCATTCACATTGAAGAATTCGAGTTGGAAGCGCGGGATACGAAACTTGGCAAGGAAGAAGTGACCCGCGATATTCCGAACATCGGCGAGGAAGCGCTTCGCAATCTCGACGAGAGCGGCATCATTCGCATTGGCGCGGAAGTGAAGCCCGGCGACATTCTGGTGGGCAAGGTCACGCCGAAGGGCGAGACGCAGCTGACGCCGGAAGAAAAGTTGCTGCGGGCGATCTTCGGCGAAAAAGCCGGCGATGTGAAAGACACGTCGTTGACGGTTCCTCCAGGTGTCGAAGGCATTGTGGTCGACGTCAAGATTTTCTCCCGCAAGGGGTTGGATAAAGACGAGCGCTCGAAGAGCATCGAGAGCGACGATCAGATGAAGTTGCAGCGCGATCATCACGAAGAGCTGCGCATCATCGATGAAGAAAAGACGAAGAAAATTCGCAAGCTCTTGCTCGGCAAAGTGGTCGGGCGCGATTTGATGGATCCGGACACCGGCGATGTCATTCTGAAGAAGAAGGGCAAGCTGACGGCCGAGATTCTCAAGCGGTTGCCGGACGATACCGTGCGTCACATCATTTTGAGCGATCCGGATGAGCAGAAGGAACTCGAAGATGTGGAGCGCCGGGCGAAGGAGCAGATCGAGATTCTGCAGACGCTGTATGACGAAAAGGTTGGACGTCTGAAGCGCGGCGATGAATTGCCTCCCGGCGTGATTAAGCTGGTGAAGGTGTATGTCGCGATGAAGCGCAAGATTCAGGTCGGCGACAAGATGGCGGGACGGCATGGCAACAAGGGTGTCGTGTCGCGCGTGTTGCCGGAAGAGGATATGCCGTATTTGCCGGACGGCACACCGGTCGAGATCGTCTTGAATCCGCTCGGCGTGCCCTCACGTATGAACGTAGGGCAAATCTTGGAGACCCACCTCGGGTGGGCGGCCAAGGCGCTGGGAATCAAGGTGGCGAGCCCGGTCTTCGACGGTGCGTCTGAAAAAGAGATCAAGGATTTGCTGACCAAGGCGAAATTGCCGCCGAGCGGCCAGGCCACCTTGGTTGACGGGAGAACCGGCGAGACGTTCGCCAGTCCGGTCACGGTCGGTTACATGTATGTGTTGAAGCTCCACCACTTGGTGGACGACAAAATTCACGCACGGTCCATCGGGCCGTATTCTCTCGTCACGCAACAGCCGTTGGGCGGTAAGGCCCAATTCGGCGGTCAGCGGCTGGGAGAAATGGAAGTCTGGGCGTTGCAGGCGTATGGCGCCGCGTCGACGCTGCAAGAGTTCCTGACGGTCAAGTCCGACGACGTGCCTGGCCGGTCTCGCATGTATGAAGCCATTGTGAAAGGCGAGCCCTTCCTTGAGCCAGGGTTGCCGGAATCGTTTAATGTCTTGGTCAAAGAGTTGCAGAGTTTAGGACTCGACGTCGAGTTGCTGAAGTCGCAAGACTAACCACTTGTGTGCCGGTGGAAAGCCGGTATCAGAGGAGGTCCTACATTGGAAGGCGTATATACATTGTTTGAAAAGCCGCGCGATGCGGTGTCGTTCGATTCGATGCGGATTCGCATTGCGTCGCCCGAGAAAATCCGGTCCTGGTCCTACGGCGAAGTGAAGAAGCCGGAGACGATCAATTACCGGTCGTTCAAGCCAGAAAAGGACGGCCTTTTCTGCGCGAAGATTTTCGGTCCGATCAAGGACTGGGAATGCAATTGCGGCAAGTATAAGCGCATGAAGCATCGCGGGATCGTCTGCGACAAGTGCGGCGTCGAGGTCATTCAGTCAAAGGTGCGCCGCGAGCGCATGGGGCATATCGAGTTGGCGGCGCCGGTCGCGCATATCTGGTTCTTGAAGGGTGTGCCGAGCCGGATCGGAACACTGCTCGATATGAGCTTGAAGCAGCTGGAGAAGATTCTCTATTTCGAGAGCTATGTCTGCGTCGATCCGGGATCGACCGATCTCTCCGAAAAGGAATTGGTTCCGGAAGACAAGCTGCGGACGTTGCAATCAGAATTCGGCTCCAGCGGGTTCAAAGTCGGAATCGGCGCGGAAGCCATTCGCGACCTGCTCCGCAAGATCGATATCAATAGTCTGTGGGATGAGATTCAGATCAAGGCGAAGACGTCGGCGTCGGCGGCTTTGAAGAAGAAGTATGCGAAGCGCCTGAAAGTCCTCGAAGCCTTCCGCAAGTCCGGCAACAAGCCGGAGTGGATGATTATGGACGTCATTCCGGTCCTGCCGCCGGAATTGCGCCCGCTGGTTCCGCTCGATGGCGGCCGGTTTGCGACGTCTGACTTGAACGATCTGTATCGCCGGGTGATCAACCGAAATAACCGGTTGAAGCGCTTGATGGAATTGAAGGCGCCGGGCGTCATCATTCGCAATGAAATGCGCATGCTGCAGGAAGCCGTCGATGCCTTGTTCGATAACGGCCGCCGGGGTCGCGCCATTCGTGGACCCAACAAGCGTCCGCTCAAATCCTTGAGCGATATGCTCAAGGGGAAGCAAGGCCGTTTCCGGCAGAACTTGCTCGGAAAGCGCGTCGATTATTCTGGCCGTACGGTCATCGTGGTTGGACCGGACCTCCGCTTGAATCAATGCGGCTTGCCGAAGAAGATGGCGTTGGAGTTGTTCAAGCCATTCATCTTCCACAAGCTGGAAGAACGCGGTGCGGCAACCACGATTAAGAGCGCCAAGCGCCTGGTTGAAAAAGAACGACCTGAAGTGTGGGACGTGCTCGATGAAGTGATTCGCGAGCACCCGGTGTTGTTGAATCGCGCACCGACGCTGCACAGGCTCGGCATCCAAGCGTTCGATCCGGTCTTGGTCGAAGGCAAAGCCATTAAGTTGCATCCGCTCGTTTGCGCGGCGTTCAACGCCGACTTCGACGGAGACCAGATGGCCGTGCATGTGCCGCTGTCTGTCGAAGCGCAAGTGGAAGCGCGTGTCTTGATGATGTCTATCAATAACATCTTGTCCCCGGCGAACGGGAAACCGATCGCGGTGCCGTCGCAGGACATGGTGCTGGGTGTCTATTGGTTGACCAAAGAGCGTGTGGGCGTTAAAGGCGAAAATAAGATCTTCGGGTCTCCTGAAGAAGTGCGAATTGCCTACGATGCCCGCGAGGTCGAAGAGCATGCTCGTATCAAGGTGCGTCTCGGCGGCGTGTTGGTGCAAAGCACGGTCGGGCGGGTGCTCCTCTCGGAAATTCTTCCCGCGAGCATGCCGTTTGCCAATGCCAATAAACTCATGACGAAGAAAGAGATGACCAAGCTGATCGATACAGTGTATCGGCAGACCGGTCATCGCGACACCGTCGTGTTCCTCGATAAGATCAAGGACCTCGGCTTCTTCTACGCGACGAGAGCCGGCGTGTCGATTTGCGTCGACAATATGCATATCCCGACGAAGAAGGGTGTGTTTATTGAGAAGGCGCAGCATGAAGTCGGAGAAATCGAAAAGCAGTACGCCGAAGGGTTGATCACCAACGGCGAGCGCTACAACAAAGTCATCGACATCTGGGCGCACGTGTCTGAGCAGGTCGCCAATGAAATGATGAAGGAGCTCGGCGCCGGCGGCGATCCCGCCAAGGCCGAATCCTTCAATCCTATTTTCATGATGGCCGATTCCGGCGCCCGAGGCAGTTCCCAGCAGATTCGCCAGCTCGGCGGTATGCGCGGACTGATGGCGAAGCCGTCAGGCGAAATTATCGAAACCCCGATTACGGCCAATTTCCGTGAAGGGTTGACGGTGCTGCAGTACTTCATTTCAACACACGGTGCGCGCAAAGGTTTGGCGGACACGGCGTTGAAAACGGCGAACTCCGGGTATTTGACCCGCCGCCTGGTCGACATCGCTCAGGACGTGATCATTTACGAAATCGACTGCGGTACGCACGACGGCATCATGGTGAGCCCGCTGATTGAAGGCGGGGAAATCATTCAACCGTTGGAAGAGCGTGTCCTGGGTCGATTGGCGGCGGAAGATATCCGCGATCCCGTGACAGGTGAAATCATTGTGTCTCGCAATGAAGAGATCAATGAAGATCGCACAAAGGCGGTCGTCGAAGCCGGTGTCGAGCGCGTGAAGATTCGGTCGGTGCTCACTTGCCAGGCGCCCCGTGGCGTGTGTCAGGCTTGCTACGGCCGCGATCTTGCTCGTGGACGGCTGGTCGAGAAGGGTGAGCCGGTCGGCGTCATTGCGGCGCAGTCCATCGGTGAACCTGGAACGCAGCTGACCATGCGTACGTTCCACATCGGAGGTACGGCCAGCAAAGTGGTGGAGCAGACGATCGTCGAGGCGAAGCACGCCGGTCGTATTAAGTTTCTCAGTTTCGATGCGAAGAAAAATGCCGATGTGCCGACCCCTGGAATCGCCGTCAAGAACAAGGAAGGCGAATGGGTGGTCATGAGCCGTAACGCGAAGATCGCGATCGTCGACGAGAACGGTCGTGAACGGGAAAAATATCCCGTGGTCTACGGCGCAAAGATCAAGATCGGCGACGGAGACAAGGTCGCGGTCAGCCAAAAGTTGGTCGAGTGGGATCCCTACTCATTGACGATTCTGACCGAGGTTGGCGGCCGTATTGCTTTCGGCGATATCGTCGAAGGTGTCACGATGAAGGATGAATTCGATGAGGTCACCGGTCTTTCTCGCAAGGTGATCATCGAACATTCCGGTGCGACGTCGGCGACCTTGCGCCCGCGCATTTCGATTAAAGATGAAGGTGGGAAGACGGCGAAGGTTTCGGCTGCCGCGAATGTCGCCCGCTATCTCTTGCCGGTCGGCGCCCACATTTTCGTGGAAAAAGGTGCGGTCGTGCATCCTGGAGATGTGTTGGCCAAGATTCCCCGCGAAACGACAAAGACGAAGGACATCACCGGAGGTCTTCCGCGTGTGGCCGAACTGTTCGAGGCGCGCAAGCCGAAAGAGCAGGCGGTCATTAGCGAAATCGACGGCGAAGTATCGTACGGCGGATTCGTGAAGGGGCAGCGGAAGGTGCTTGTCGATAATAAGGTCGGCGACGTGAAGGAATATCTTATCCCTAAGGGTAAGCACGTCAATGTGCATGAAGGGGATTGGGTTCGTGCCGGTGAACCGTTGATGGATGGCTCGGCCAATCCGCACGATATTCTCGATGTACTGGGGCCGAATGAGCTTCAGAAATATCTTGTCGATGAAGTGCAGGACGTCTATCGCTTGCAGGGTGTGACGATCAACGACAAGCACATCGAAATCATTGTGCGCCAGATGTTGCGCAAGGTGCGCATCGAAGATCCTGGCGATACGGAGTTCTTGCCTGGCAGCCAGGTGAGCAAGGCTCTGTTCGAGAAGGCCAACGATCATGTGCTGGAAAAGGACGGCACGCCGTCTCTTGGTCGGCCTGTTCTCCTAGGTATTACTAAGGCAGCATTAACCACTGATAGCTTTATTTCCGCCGCATCGTTCCAGGAGACGACGCGTGTTTTGACGGAAGCGGCGATCAATGGACGCGAGGATAGCTTGCTTGGATTGAAGGAGAACGTCATCGTCGGTCGCTTGATTCCGGCCGGTGCCGGATTTGAAGAGTATCGCGATACGTTTGTCATCAGCGAAAAAGCCGCTCCTGTTGCGGTGGCAGCCGATTCTGCTGGCGCTGAAAACGGGCAGGAACGGGCCGTATCGGTTGCCGGCGAAGGCGCGGCGCGCTCGTGATTGCGGCAAAAAATCAGTGGTTCTTGGAGCGACTTGACAGGCGGTAATTGCATCACTATAATCCGACGGCTTTGCGGAAGCAGCCCGTTGAATTTTTGAAATCGATAAGGGTTAGAACACGATGCCGACAATCAATCAGTTAGTGCGGAAGGGCCGAAATCTCGTTAAGGCGAAGACGAAGAGTCCGGCGCTTAAGGGATGTCCACAGAAACGTGGAGTCTGCCTCCGCGTGTATACAACGACTCCGAAGAAACCGAACTCGGCTTTGCGTAAGGTGGCTCGCGTTCGCTTGACGAACGGCATGGAGGTCACGACGTATATTCCCGGTGTCGGGCACAACTTGCAGGAGCACTCCATCGTGCTCGTGCGCGGCGGCCGCGTGAAGGACCTTCCTGGTGTCCGTTACCATTTGGTGCGTGGTGCGCTCGATGCTGTCGGTGTGGCTGATAGAAAGCAGAGCCGGTCTAAGTACGGCGCCAAGCGTCCGAAGTAAATTCTGGATTAACGAGAGAGAATATTTGACATGCCAAGAAGTAAATTTCTGGATCAGCGTGAAGTGCTTCCCGATGTGCGGTATCGCGATAAGCTCGTTGGGAAATTTGTGAATACGCTGATGAGCGGTGGAAAGAAGAGCACGGCTGAGCGTATTTGCTACGGAGCCTTCGACGCGATTCAGGAGAAGACGGGAAATGACCCGTTGAAGGTCTTTAAGACGGCTATCGATAATGTGAAGCCGATTGTTGAGGTGAAGTCGAGGCGTGTCGGTGGAGCGTCGTATCAGGTTCCTGTCGAGATTCGTCCGGCAAGAAGGGTGTCTTTGGCGCTTCGTTGGCTGGCTGAATATTCGCGCACTCGCGGCGGAAAGAGCATGCGGGAGCGTTTAGCTGCTGAGTTGATGGATGCGTCGAATAATACCGGCGCGTCCGTGAAGAAACGGGAAGATGTGCATCGGATGGCGGAGGCGAATAAAGCGTTCGCTCATTATCGCTGGTAGCGTCGTGCTGTGCCGCGGTTGAGCCGTGCTGCGAATCGCAGTTTCGGGTGTGGCGGGTCGCAGTAGTGAAGTTGGCTTGACTTGTGGCACATGTGTTTTTTTAGGGGAATGAAGTGGCTCGTCAAACATCGTTAGAACATACGCGAAACATCGGCATCATGGCTCACATTGATGCCGGGAAGACTACGACGACTGAGCGCATTCTGTTTTATACGGGAATGACGCACAAGATCGGCGAGGTTCATGAAGGCGCTGCGACCATGGATTGGATGGAGCAGGAGCGCGAGCGTGGCATTACGATTACGGCCGCCGCGACAACCTGTTTTTGGCGCGACCATCGAATTAATATCATTGACACGCCTGGACACGTCGATTTCACGATTGAGGTGGAGCGGTCATTGCGTGTGCTCGACGGAGCTGTGGCGGCTTTCGATTCCGTTCAAGGCGTAGAGCCTCAATCTGAAACGGTGTGGCGGCAGGCGGATAAGTATCAAGTGCCGCGCATTGCGTTCATGAATAAGATGGATCGAATCGGCGCTGATTTTTTTGCCAGCGTGCAATCTATCATTGACCGGCTTGGCGCCAACCCGGTTCCGATTCAGATTCCGATCGGTCGCGAGAGTGAGTTTCGTGGCACGATCGATTTAGTGAAGATGAAGGGTTTCTTCTACGATGACGAGACGCTGGGTGCGAAGTACGTCGTCGGAGAGATCCCTGACAATCTGCTCGAGCAAGCTAAGGAATATCGTGAAAAAATGATCGATGCTGTCGCCGAGTTCGACGAGCAGGTCATGGAGAAGTATCTCAACGGGCATCCGTTGTCAGAGGAAGAGATTCGGCGGGCGATCAGAGCTGCAACCATTGCGATGAAGGTGACTCCGGTTCTCTGCGGTTCGGCCTTTAAGAATAAGGGTGTGCAGCAATTGCTGGATGCTGTGGTTGACTATCTTCCGTCGCCGCTCGATATTCCGCCTGTCAAAGGTGTCGATCCAAATACGGGGAAAGAGGTCGAGCGAAAGCCTGACGATAACGATCCATTCTCGGCGCTTGCCTTTAAGATGATGACGGATCCGTTTGCCGGCCAGTTGGTGTTCTTCCGTGTGTATTCCGGCACGTTGAAGACTGGCTCTCCTGTGTTGAATGTGACGAAGGGGACGAAGGATCGCATCGGACGTTTGCTGAAGATGCATGCGAATAAACGCGAGGAAATCGATATCGCGTATGCCGGAGATATCGTGGCTGCGGTTGGGCTCAAGGGGGCCACAACGGGGGATACGCTGTCTGAGGAGAAGCAGCCGGTTCTATTGGAAGTCATGAAGTTCCCTGAGCCCGTCATTGCGATGGCGATTGAGCCGAAGACTAAGGCGGATCAAGAGAAGATGGGCTTTGCGTTGCAGAAGTTGGCGCAAGAGGATCCGTCGTTCAGGGTTCGTACGGATGAAGAGACTGCCCAGACGATCATTGCTGGAATGGGTGAGTTGCACCTTGAGATTATCGTCGATCGCATGCTTCGTGAGTTCAAGGTTGAAGCCAATGTCGGCAAGCCTGAAGTCGCTTTCCGTGAAACGATTCGCCGGGCGGCTGAAGCTGAGTCGAAGTATGTCAAGCAAACGGGCGGCCGCGGTCAGTATGGCCATGTGGTGCTGACGGTTGAGCCGTCTGAACCGAACAAGGGCTTTGAGTTTGTGAATAAAATTGTCGGTGGCGTGATTCCGAGGGAGTTTATTCCAGCCGTTGAAAAGGGTGTCAAGGAGCGCATGGATGCCGGGGTCATCGCAGGGTATCCGTTGCGCGATATTCGGGTCACTCTTACGTACGGGTCGTATCACGACGTGGATTCGAACGAAATGGCATTTAAGATTGCCGGGTCCATGGCGTTTGCCGATGCCTGTAAGCGGGCCGATCCGGTGTTGCTTGAGCCGATTATGAAGGTCGAAGTGCTTGTGCCTCAGGATTTCATGGGCGATGTTATCGGCAACCTGAACGGCCGGCGGGGCAAGGTTCAGGGTATGAAGGTTCGGGCCGGAGCGCAGGCGATTGAGGCAACGGTGCCGCTCAGTGAAATGTTCGGATATGCCACGGATCTTCGGTCTCGCACTCAGGGCCGTGCGACGTACAGCATGGAGTTCGATCGCTATGATCAAGTTCCTCGGCAAATTGCGGATGGGATCATCGCGAAATATCGAGGCGAATAATCGTAGGGTTCAGTTGGTGTAGAGGAAGGGAGTAGGTTATGGCGAAGGCGAAATTTGAGCGGAAGAAGCCGCACGTAAACATCGGGACGATCGGGCACGTGGACCATGGGAAGACGACGTTGACGGCGGCGTTGACGAAAGTGGCCGCCGATCGTGGGATGGCGAAGTATGTGC